>CALWGE010000138.1 GCA_944378225.1 uncultured Merdimonas sp. | reverse complement strand
ACTATGCAGCTTCTGATTGAGTTAATCATTTTGGGTACGTCGGGCATTCTCTTTTCCCTAGCGGGACAGGCGTTCATGCCGTTTTTTGAAAAGAAAATTTGCGTGGACAGGCTGTATCTTCTTGCGTTCGGCTTATACCTGATCAGGGCAGTTTTTGATACGACAATGTTCCGGTTCCCGTGGCCGGTTTCTTTTTATCAGACTGTTCGTATACTGGCGTTGGTGGTTGTGTGGTATAGAGTAAGCCAGGCAAAGAAATGTGAGTGGAAAAGGCTTTTGCTGTCTTTGATGGCTGCTGCCGTATTTTGCTTTTCCTATACGATGACAGGATATGAGTTCCTGTTTGACTTAGGGATTTTTATTGCAGGAGCTGCGGGAATGCCCTCACGGAAAATATTAAAAATTTATGCTACCTGTACAGCAGTAATTATGTATTTGGCATTAATTGCCTCTTTTACTGGCGTTATTCCGGAGTTAGTGTACAGAGACGGTGATTTATACAAACATTCATTTGGAATTTGTTATCCTACAGATTTTGCGGCCCATCTGGTGTACGCCGTATTAACTTTTTGGGTTTTGTTTCAAGGCTTTCCTTCGATTGCAACTGTGGTCATCATGGGAGGACTGACGGTGCTGCAGCTGGCATTTTGCGGAACGCAGTGCAGTGAAATTGTTATGATGCTGTCTATCGTATCGGTACTTTATGTGTCTGTCAGCGGCTGGATAAGCAAACGGTACAGGATTCCGGGGAAAATAATTAAAGGGATAGACAGGTGTATCTGTCTGGCCACGGCAATGTGTGCCGCGGTAATCATTGCTTTGTCAATGAAATATACTGCAGATGAGCCTGTCCTTGAGTTAATCAACAAGGCATTGTCTGGAAGATTAAGGCTGGCACAGAATGCGTTCGAGCAATATGGAATGACGTTGTTTGGCACTGCTTTTGAAATGGTGGGAAATGGAAGCAGTATCGTATATCGGACAGGATATAACTTCGTGGACAGTTCATTTTGCTTAATTTTGGTACGCTACGGAATGCTTACGCTTCTGGTCGTGCTGCTGATGGCTTTCTTTATTGGCATAAAAGCAATAAAAAACGGGAACCGAAGAGTAGTATTTGCGTTGGCGTTAATTGCAGTGCATAGCATGATTGAGCACCATATTATTGAATTGGCGTATAATCCTTTTCTGCTGCTGGCCTTTTGTGATATGGGAGATATGCGCAAGGCAGAGGAGGCGCACGGTCGGCCAGCAGTATGGAAGAAAAAAGGGAATCTGCTGAGGGGAATGGTATATGTTGCTTCTGGAGTTCTTTTATTGTGGCAGGCTCCGGGGATTTTAACGTACGGGAGAACGCTGGTCACTTTACTGCGATTTGATGAAACACAGCGACAGTTATGGTTTATTTTGGCGTTGCTGATTGTCACAGCGGCTGCGGCTACTTTAATAAAACAGGTTGCAGATATTGCTGCCAGCTGGAGGAGCGGCTGTCAGCGGAATAAAAAATGTCTGGTAACTGGAAGTATAGCAGTCATACTCCTGTCATTAGCTGTTGGGGAATGGAGCATAAAGAAGTTTGGCGAGAAGTATAACCATACGGTTGAAATAGGAAGCCGTCTGCTGGAAGCGGTTGAACAGGAATCTGGCAATTATAGAATTTATGCAGATGATGTTCCCATTTTGTATAAGCGAGCAGGAAATAGGATTTCTAATCGCGTTTTTCCGGCTGATGGAGCTGCATCAGAAAAGAATGTAATTATGTTTACGGATAAAGGGGAAGATATTTCCCGGCTGACAGGAGCAGGATTTCAGTTTGGTGAATTATCGGAGCTGGAAGGGATTTATACCAACAGTGAAGTTGTAATACAGCTTATAGAAGAACAAGGAATTCCTATGACAAAATGCTATTCTGTTCAAAAACAAGTGGATTTGAAAAATTTAGCTTTGTTGAATGGATTGGAAATGGATGAAAATGGAGCGCTGCTTGTGGATGGACAGGAGAGATCATTAATCTATGGCCCATATGATGTGATTTATGGGGGGATTGTAGAAATTACATTTCAATTAAAGCTCCTGAGCAGTTCGATTGCTGAAGGTGAAGTAGCCACAGTGCGGTTTTCTTCAGATTTTGGGAAAAATGTTTTTGAACGAAAGCCAGTTAACAGAACTGATTTTAATGAGAATGGGGAATGTACGGTAACAATAAAAAGGAGTATTCACAGTTCAGAGGGCGTAGAGTTTTTAGTATTTGCTGCTGGGGACACAAGACTCGCTGTAGATAGTATAACGTACAGGAAAGTGGAAGAATAGTGTTTTGCGCAGAAAAACAAACTATCCGGAGCATGGTGGAGAAGAAAAAACATGAAGAAGAGGAAGAGGTGTTTCCTTTTGCAGGAAAATTGAATTATCGATGACACTGCAAAAGGAAGCCTTCACTTCCACCAGTTTGGAAGGGAACATATTTTTGTCGCGGTCGGATAGGCGTTCCTTGGCAATTAATGAAAAAATGGAAGATAAGGGTAAAGATGTGAGAATTTTATGAATGAATTCTGACATATTTTGCGCACAAAATATTAATATTTTTTGAATAAGCGCAGAATACTTGAAGAAAAAAGAGATATGGTGTAGAATGTAAGGGATGTTTGCAGGAACTTATTTATGGGAAATCAACTTCAAATAATGATAATTATTTGAAGTTAAATGATTTAAATGTGATTTTGAAATTATGACCAAGTTAACAATAGAATAAATTGTTTTTAACGATGCAGGTTACGCTTACATTCCTATCCAGATAATTCATCATGAAGTTTGGAAATGTTATTTATTCTCCATAAAAAGCACTGCTTTGTTAAATATTGCAGTTGCAAGAAAGGGTAATGTGGAACCGCTGATTGCAATATTGCTTTCACAGAATCATAAGGTTATTGCAGTTGACGTTGTTGAATCCAAATTAGAGATGTCAAAGCAACAATTGGACGCAAAAACAGCATATTTTTCCGCTGATTTTGTTGTCATTAATGTCCATACGAATAATAAAACCGTGTGGGAACACCTGCAGGATTTTACTACCTTTAATCGTTTTACGAACTCTCCCGTTGCCTGCTTTAAGGGCGAGCT
>CALWGE010000137.1 GCA_944378225.1 uncultured Merdimonas sp. | reverse complement strand
CATTGACATCCGGGGTTTAAGTATAGACAAAGATTCCCACAAATGTTCTCTGAATGGGAATCCGCTCTCCCTCACTCCCCGTGAATTCTCCATACTCTGGTATCTCTGCCAGAACCGGGGACGTGTCATCTCCTCAGAAGAGCTTTTCGAACATGTGTGGGGAGAGAAATTTCTGGACAGCAACAATACGGTCATGTCGCATATCGGGCGCATCCGGGAAAAGATGAATGATTCCGGGCGCAGGCCAAAATATATCAAAACTGTATGGGGAGTGGGGTATCAAATTGAATAATCAAAACACAACGACTCTGGCAAGTCAGCTCCGCCGCCGGCTGCTGAACCGGTTTATCTTTTCCTACATATTGTATGTAGGCGCAGGCGGCCTCATATTTCTTCTTGTGTACTGGTATTACCATACGGTCATCTGGATGGGTTGGGAACCATTTTACCTGTTTGTCTCCACATTGGAACGTTTTCGGGAAATCCTGCTGTTTCTCTATTTGTCAGTAGGCGCGCTGATTTTCGGAACGTATTACCTGTCCAAGTCCTGTGCTTATCTCACAGAACTTCTCAATGCCTCCGACTTACTCTGGAGGGATTCGGACACACCTGTCACTATGTCGGACGACCTGCGCGAGGCCGCACTGCATATGAACGAAGTCAGAATGAATATCAAAAACAGCCAGCAGGCCGCGACGGAAGCCGAGCAGCGGAAAAACGACCTTGTCGTCTATCTGGCGCATGATCTAAAGACCCCTTTGACCTCTGTCATCGGATATCTGACTCTCCTGCACGATGAGAAAGAGATTTCCCCTGCACTCCAGGACAAGTACCTCTCCATCGCACTTGAGAAAGCCGAACGGTTGGAAGATCTGATCAACGAATTTTTTGACATTACCCGGTTCAATCTTACTCATCTTTCCCTTGATCTGAGCCGGATCAATCTGACACGGATGCTGGAGCAGACCGTCTACGAATTTGCACCGATGTTTTCGGAAAAACATCTCGACTATACACTTTCGGCTCCACCAAATCTGTCTTTTGTGTGTGATCCCGATAAACTGCAGCGAGTCTTCGATAATCTCCTGCGCAATGCGGTCAATTACAGTTTTTCAGACACTGTCATACAGATCAGCCTGACCCGGGAAGACAATACACTGATCCTGACCGTACAGAATGAAGGTCCTACAATTCCTCCAGAAAAACTGGAACGAATCTTCGAACAGTTCTTCCGTCTGGACAGCGCCCGTACTTCGCGAAGCGGAGGTTCCGGTCTCGGCCTTGCCATCGCCCGAGAAATCGTAGAGCTTCATAACGGTACGATCACGGCAGAAAGCCATGACCAACTCATCATCTTCCGTGTCGTCCTGCCATGTTCTTAAGAAAATCGTGAGAATTTCGCAGGAAAAAAGACGTGTTTCCTTTTATGAATCTGAGAAAATAAAATACAGCATTCTGATATAGTAAAAGCGTGCTCTGAAGATCCTTTGAAAACCGATCTTTAGACACGCCTTTTCTATCAAAATTATGAAATTCAAAAAGTTTCGCCTTTCCATCTAAGGCGATCCAAATACACAGAAAGGAAACACATTTATGAGTACCAAACATTCTTATTACGACTACCATCCAAATTATAGAAAGGATTCCGACCGAAGACGTCCCACTTCCGATATCCGCCGCAAACGCATCAAACACCGTCGGCATCGGTTCCTGCACTTTATCTTTCCGATGCTCTGCCTGATCCTGCTTCTCGCCGCTTGCGCCTCCTTCATCCTGGAACACAGTCTGAACACGGGCACAAGCTTCCTTAAAAGTTCCTTCTTTGGCGGAAATCCATCCAATCAGGTACGGCGCTACGCTGAAAGAAATGGGCTGAGCCTTTCGGATTATCCTCAGAATCTCATCGATCTGTACGAACGTAATCCGGAGACAAAAGACTTCGTCTTCGAATATCCGCTCAAAAAAAATGCATCTCCATCCATCGATCTTGGCGGACTTTCCACCTCTTCCGTACCGCTCCTGATGCAGTGGGATCAGCGCTGGGGGTATGAAGAATACGCCGGAGATCTCTTTGGCCTTACCGGCTGCGGCCCAACCTGCCTGTCCATGGCAGCGATTTACTTGACCGGCGATACTTCCATGAACCCAAAATGGATGGCCGATTTTGCCACTTCCTACGGGTACGCCTCCGAAGGAAATGGATCCGCGTGGACTCTCTTCTCGGAAGGCGCCCGTAAGCTTGGACTGGACGTGACTGAGATCCCTATGGACGAGCAGCGTATAGCCGACAATTTAAACGTCGGCAACCCTATCGTTGCTTCCATGGGGAAAGGCGATTTTACGACCTCCGGACATTTCATCGTCCTGACTGCATACAAAGACGGCCAGCTGAAAGTCAACGATCCAAACAGCAAGGAGAATTCCGAAAAACTGTGGGACTATGATCAGATCAGCGGACAGATCCGGAACCTCTGGGTGCTCAGAAATTAGAAACTGGCTTTTATTTTTCCTCCAGCGTCCACCCATGGTCATTGTGATAGATCATCTGCCGGGTCATGCCGCCGTCGATACAAATATTCTCTCCTGTTATGAAACCAGCTTTCTCCGAACATAAAAACAGCACCATATTGGCGATATCCAGCGGGGTTCCTAAACGCCCCGCCG
>CALWGE010000136.1 GCA_944378225.1 uncultured Merdimonas sp. | reverse complement strand
AATTGGTGGAAAGATATCCACAAAAGAGAAATTCGAGATATAAGAGTTTGAGTATTCTATTTTATTCTTTGGCGCTGAAGAAGCAAGACCTGCCTTGCATTTACCGGGGAGATGTAGTAGAATCGAAAAAGAGCAGAAACCATTCTGCATTATACATAAGAAAGGCGGACAGAGCATGAAAACAGAAAATGCATGGAAGAAATACAAAGACAGAACGCCTGTCTTCGACTTTAGTGAAAAATATAAGAAGTTTATGAGTACATGCAAGACAGAGCGCGAATGTGTGGATGAGATGATCTCTCAGGCTGAAAAGGCAGGATACAGAAACCTGGAAGAGGTATTGGAAAAAGGAGAGTCTTTAAAGCCAGGAGATAAGGTTTATGCCAACAATATGGGCAAGACCCTTGCCATGTACCTGATCGGGGAAGAGCCCATAGAAAAAGGCATGCGCATTCTGGGCGCCCATGTGGATTCTCCCAGACTGGATTTAAAACAGAATCCTTTGTATGAAGACACGGAGATGGCGCTGCTGGATACCCATTACTACGGCGGCGTGAAAAAATACCAGTGGGTGACACTTCCTCTGGCACTCCACGGCGTGGCTGCCAAGAAGAACGGGGAAGTGGTGAAAGTGGTGATCGGAGAAGATCCGGCGGACCCGGTAGTAGGCGTGTCAGACCTGCTCATCCATCTGGCTGCAAAACAGCAGCAGAAGACAGCAGCCGAAGTCATTGAAGGGGAGAAACTGGATATTCTGGTGGGAAGCATTCCGCTGGAGGGAGAAGAGGAAGAGCCGGTAAAGGCGCAGATCCTTCAGATCCTGAAAGAGAAATACGGTATTGAGGAAGAGGATTTCCTTTCCGCGGAGCTGGAAGTGGTTCCTGCAGGTGAAGCGAGAGACTACGGTCTGGACCGCAGCATGGTGATGGCATACGGCCACGATGACAGAGTATGCGCGTATCCTTCTTTTATGGCAATGCTGGCACAGGAGAATGTGAAATACACTTCGGTATGCCTGCTGGTGGATAAGGAAGAGATCGGCAGCGTAGGCGCTACCGGCATGCAGTCCCGTTTCTTTGAGAATACCACAGCTGAGGTGATGAATGCGGCGGGACAGTACAGCGAGCTCCTTTTAAGAAGGGCGCTGAAGAATTCCAAGATGCTTTCCTCTGATGTAAGCGCTGCCTATGACAGCAATTATCCGGAGGTTATGGAGAAGAAGAACGCAGCCTATCTGGGACACGGGATCACCTTCAACAAATATACCGGTTCCAGGGGAAAGAGCGGTTCCAATGATGCCAATGCAGAATATATGGCGTCCCTGCGCAGAGTCATGGAAGAAGGCGGCGTATCCTTCCAGACCGCGGAGCTTGGCAGAGTAGATGCCGGCGGCGGCGGAACCATTGCCTATATCCTTGCCAATTATAATATGGAAGTGATCGACTGCGGCGTTGCTGTCCTGAACATGCACGCTCCATGGGAGATCGCCAGCAAGGTGGATATCTATGAGGCATTCCTGGGCTACTGTGCCTTCCTTAAGAATATGTAGGCACAGTTCAGTAAAAAACTCTATACATCTTCGGCGAAAAATGGTAAGATAAATGAAAATGAAACAGCAGCAGCGCTAGGCTGCAGAATTGAGGAGTATAGAAAAAATGTCAAAATTTTTGAAATTTATTGTGAACCTGGTAGTCCTTCTGGTAATCGTGGTTGCCTTGGCGCTGATGGTTCCCCAGTTTCTCGGAGTCGAAACTGTGATGAATGACAACACAGAGATCGAGACCAATCTTCCCACCGGTTCTGTGGCGTACGGAAGAACCGTCAATGTTAGCGATCTGAAAGAAGGGGACAGGATCCTCTATTCCGAAGGAGCCCAGACCTATGTCTATGAGATCACAGATATGGATGCCAGCGGAGGCTCCTATCAGGTACAGGACATATATAATGTACAGAGTGACGACGCTACCGTAAAGCTTACCAAAAATGTTTCCAAGGTAGTCCTGATCGTTCCCTTTATCGGATATGCAGCCATTGCGCTGCAGACTACAGAAGGTCTGATCGTGGTAGGGCTTGGAGTCGTATTTCTGGTAATCCTCTTTATCCTGTCAGAACTGTGGAGGAAGGATAAAGACGAAGACGACGAGGAAGAAGACAGCGAAGAAGACGAAGCTTCCGATGCAGAAGAAGAGGAGGAAGAGGAAGTCTTAAGCCGCAGAGAGAGAAAGCGCCTGAAAAGAGAAGAGAAGCGCAGACGCAAGCTGGAGAAAAAAGGCTATGACGAAGAGGATGAGGAAGAAGAAACCCTTGCCCCCTTAAAGTTCCCGGAGGAACCCGCGGCTGCCGGGGAAAGCGCGGCAGACACAGACCAGGTGACATCCGATGAAGAGCCGGAACAGCTGGCAGATGCCGATGAGGAAATTTTCCGTCAGGTCAGCCAGCCAGAAGAGGCAGGAGATGCCACGGCAATCCTTCCTGACCCGGATGCCCTTTTTGAAGATAGGGATGCTTCTGATGATATAGAAACTGAGGAAGACCAGGAAGAGCCGGAGCAGGTTACTGATGCCACCGTGATCCTTCCGGATATGGAGGAACTTTCTCAGGAAGACAGCGTGGAGGCAGATTTGGAAGAAGAGTTTTTGGAAGAGCCGGAAATACCTGAAGAGTCGGAAGTACCTGAAGAACCGGAAGAAGAATCACTGACACAGATCCTGCCGGAGATTGCAGAGCCGGAAGAGATAATAGAAGAAGCAGAGACAGAATATGATAATAATATAGAAGAAACTGTTTCGTCTTCTCAGGAAATCCAGATAAATCCGGATCTGGTTCCGGTTCCACCCACAGTGGAGGAGCTGATCCAGAAAGCACAGGCAGCAGGTGATGCGCCTGAGATCAAGAAGGACGAAGAAAACGATGTGACCATCCTGGATTATTCCGAAATCCTTTAATAACAGTAAAATGGGACGGCGCCCAAAGGGTAGCCGTCCTTTTTCTTTTCATGCGGGAAAGAAAACCCGAGGAATGGAAGGGAAAGCACAGATTGGTACTGTATTGGAAAAAATACAAAAAAATGAAAAATAAATGAAAAAAATGCTTGCAATCCGGGAAGACTTGCATTATACTCTTAAGTGCTGTGACATGATAGCTGTGAAGCGCGAGGTTGCTGCTGAAAAGCAGGTTTTCCGTGGAGCGAATGTCAAGTTAGGAAACTGACGACAAGTCACTGTATTACATCGATAGACTTACCACGAAAGGGTGGGAGTGTGTGCAGAGTTATGATGACACACACGGGAATGTGTACAGTCGCCGCTTGTCGTACTCAAAAAGTGCGAAAAGGAGGAGACTTTTTTTATGGCAAGTCAAGTAATGAGAATCACTTTAAAAGCTTACGACCATC
>CALWGE010000135.1 GCA_944378225.1 uncultured Merdimonas sp. | reverse complement strand
CACATAGGGCAGCACCGCATTTACCCGCTGCTCCTCCCGGTCCACCGCCATCACCTGGTGGTGCAGCTCCTCCAGCTTCATGGCAATATGCCTTCCAAACCGTCCAAGTCCAATCAACAGCACCGATTTCATCATCTTTTCATCCTCCTCAACTATCCTACGGTTATCCTTTCCTGAGGAAGCCTTGCGTTGTAAGGCTTTCGCTCAGACACGGCTGCAAAAATCAGGGTCAGGCCGCCTACACGGCCAAAAAACATCAGGCTGATCAGGATCAGCTTGGAAATCCCTCCCAGCCCCGGAGTAATTCCCAGGGTAAGGCCCACCGTGCCGATGGCCGATCCGGTCTCAAACAGCGCCTCCAGCAGCGACACATCTTCGATATAGCTGATGACCATCCCTCCGGCAAGAAACAGAGAAACATACATCAGCAAAATGGTGGCCGCATTCCGCACCGCCTCCTCCGGAACGCGGCGCCCGAAAAAGTGGGCGTAATCCTTTTTCCGGAACACCGCCAGTGCCAGAGCCCCCAGCACCGCGATGGTGGTGGTCTTCATGCCGCCTGCAGTGGAGCCCGGCGAGCCGCCGATCAGCATGAGAATAATCATCAGCATCTGGCCCGTCTCCGTCAGAATGGTGAGATCTGCGGTGTTGAACCCGGCCGTTCTGGGCGTTACCGACTGAAACAGCGATTTCCATATTCGCTGGACAAGGGATTGATCCGAAAATTCACAGAAGAAAAAATAAACCGCCGGAGCGGCAATCAGAAACGCCGTTACCGTCAGGATCACCTTGCTCTGCATACAGTATTTTTTTATGTTGGCCTTATTTTTCCCGATATCTGCCCAGGTATAAAAACCGATGCCGCCGATGATAATCAGCGACATGATTACCAGATTGACTATGGGCTGGGCAGAATAGGTCATCAGGGAAGAAAATGGCTCCCTTATTCCGATCAGATCGAATCCGGCATTGCAGAAGGCAGATACCGAATGAAAAAGCGCGTACCACAACCCCTTTAACATACCGAAATCCCGGCAGAATACAACCGCCAGCAGAACCGCTCCCGCCAGCTCGATACAGAGGCTTGTCCGGATAATAAATTTGCTCATCCGCACGATGCCGCCGACCTTCGGCGCTGAGATGGCTTCCTGAAGAGTACTCCGCTGCATCAGGCCGATCTTCCTGCCGGAGACAGCAGCCACCGCCACCGCTATGGTGACCACACCCATACCGCCGATTTGAATCAAAAGAAGAATTACTGCCTGTCCAAAGGCGGACCAGTAGGTTGCCGTATCGTACACCACCAGTCCGGTAACGCAGACCGCCGATGTGGCAGTAAACAGTGCATTTAAAAATGGGGTTGCCTGCCCGCCCCGGGCGGACACTGGAAGCATCAGAAGCAGACTTCCCAAAAGAATAACGCCAAAAAAACCTGCAATAATAATCTGAAACGAGGTGATATGCCTGTATCGTTTCCTCCCCGCAGCCATATTTTGCCCTCCTGTGTCTCTTTTTGTGATCTTTATATACTGTTAATGATATCTTAATCCGCATTAAATATGCGTAAGCATTGTGGGGAGTTGGATTAAGATTGCATAAAGATGAGAAGGCCGGCCTGCCAGACTATATGGCGCCGGGATTTTTATCCCAACCCTTCCATCCATTCAATACAATAAAGCCAGCCCATCCGGCCAATACTGACAGAGAAGCCGGCGAGACGCCAATGCAATTCTTCGGCTTTCCATTTTCCTCTGTCCGGGATGGCGGCATTTTCACCGCGCTTCCCTGACCGTAATCCCATTTTCAATAAGTTTGAGAAAGGAGTGCTGCTTATGAATCTCTGCGGATGCAGCAACGGCAATACCGGCAGTCCGGCCGATTCTGCCTCACAGGCGCCTGACTGCGGCTGCCGGTACCCGGCGCCCGGCCCGGGCCTTTACCTGGCCATCGCCGCCATTCCCATGCAGCCCTGGGAGACGCCATATGACGGCCAAAGGGCCTTAAAGCAGGGAACCATTTTCCCCAGTCTGGATCTTCCATTTTATCTTACGGGAGGAGGCGGACTTCATGGCTGACCGAAATTCTCTCCTTCAGGAAATCAATGAGACCAGCTTTATGGTGAATGACCTGACCCTCTATCTGGATACCCATCCAGAGGATCCCCAGGCGCTGGAGGCCTTCACCCAGGCGGCTGCCCAAAGAAAGCAGCTTCTGGAGGCCTATGCCCGGGATTTTGAGCCTCTGACCATGAACTGCGTCTGCCCGGACTGCAACAACCAGTCCCAGTCCAGTACCCGCTATCCAGGGAAAAAGCATTTTACCTGGTGCGACGGCCCGCTGCCCTGGGATAACCAGGTCTGATTTCTGCAACAAGGAGGTGCATACCATGTGGCTTTATGAAAAACGCCTGCAGTTTCCCATTAACATCAAGAAAACCTGCCCAAAGACTGCCTCGCTGATCATCAGCCAGTTTGGCGGTCCTGACGGCGAGCTGGCAGCTTC
>CALWGE010000134.1 GCA_944378225.1 uncultured Merdimonas sp. | reverse complement strand
ATAATATCTAGTAGGAAGTAATATTCCTACTAGATATTTATTTAACGGGAGGATAAGATAATGGAATTATATGAAAGAAAAAACTATACTATGGATATAAACTATTTGTTTAATTCATATATAAGAGAATATGATATATCCAAAGCAAATATAAATATTCTCTTGTATAAAGGTATAATAGATAGGGAATCTTATAATAAACTAAGTTTATTATCTAGAATGGATAGACAAGTAAGTATAGGATATATACTAAAAGATGAAAGTATCAATAAGAAGTTTGAAGAAGGATTATGTGAGATACGACAGAGATTTATGGAACAAAATAGTTTTTATGAAGAAGATATATTATCTATTAAAAATGATGCTATATATGTAATAAATAAGTTACCAATGTATATATCATTTGGTAATGTAAAATTTATATGTAAAAATACTTATACTTCATTTATAAAAATGAATAATCTAGAAATATATTATGGTCTAGATAGATTTAATGATAGAGAAGTTATAGACATAAAAGGTATAAATGATAATAAATTGGAACTTCATAAAAATTATATACTAAATTTTTTATGTGATATTATGTATTATATAAATATAGGCAAAAAAGAAGAACTAGATAAATATATACATGATATGTATATGAAGTATATATCTAAACAGCTACCTATAGAATATTATAGAACTTTTGATTCTATGTCTATGTATAATGTAACAGTAAATGGATTTAGATATGGTTTAAATAATATAACCTCTACACCTGAATATTATGATATAATAGATATATCATATAATGCTAAGATATTCAGTAATTTATATAGCATAGTAAAATCTTTAAATTAATTAGGGAGGATAGCAAAATGGGAATAGTATTATTACCACTATCATCATTTTATGATGATAATATATTCAATTGTAATATTAATACATTAAAGAAATTCTTTCCAATAGAAGATTTTCCATTACCAAAAGATACAAAATATATTAATTATATACCATGGTTCTTTGGTATAGAATATGATATGTATGATAAGATGTTTAAAGATAAGATGTCTATAGTTGATAAATTTAAAAATAGTAGATTATTCTATGACTTTATGGAGAAAGATTTAGGAATATATAGATTTATAGATACAGGATTATCTCCTGTTCATTATATGTATAGCACTAAATATAATAATTCTATAGTACAAATTGATGATTCTGAAGAGGTTAATAAATCATATATAGAATCAGCAATAGATAAAATGTATGAATACTATCTATTAAGTGATAAGAACTTATCTCATGCTAAGGATGAATTAAAAAGAATGAGAATGAGCACAACTGCAATGGGTAAGAGATTAATGAAAGATAGTAAATTTAAATATAATGGTATATATGATGATAAAGTAATTATGCTATCTAATTACTATAAATTCATATTAAAGACATATCAGTTATATATGGAAGATAAAACAACTGTTGCGAAAAGGATATGTAAAGATCATGTAGTTCTATTAAATAGATACTATATTGATATGGGATTACCTATACCCAATAAATTAGAAAGGTTAAATGATATGGTGAAATAATAAAATGATTAAAGAGATAAAAGGAGATTTATTAACAACTAAATGTGACTTAATTGCTCATCAAGTAAATTGTATGGGTGTATTTAATAAAGGATTAGCTAAATCTATAAGAGAATTATATCCAGAAGTATATTGTGAATATAAGAAATTAATTAATAAATATTATTATAATATTTCTACTGAAAGATTATTAGGGGAATGTCAGATAATAAAAGTTAATAATAATGAATATATTAAATATGTAGCTAATCTATTTGGGCAGTTACATTATAAAAAATCACAATATTCTAATAAGAATTTTACTGAATATGATTATTTATATGAGTCTATGAAAATGTTAAGATTTAGATGTTTTAGTTACAATATGAAATCTATAGCATTTCCTAAGAATATTGGGTGTGGTTTAGCTGGCGGAGATTGGAATATAGTATATGATATGATAAAGAAACTATTTGAAGATAGTAATTTAATAGTTTACATTGTAGATATTAATAATTAATATATTCGTAACAATTTAAGTAATAGAAGAAGGACAGCTTCTATTACACTTCCGTATAGAAATATATAATGTGACTCCTTTAATATTTGTGATGAATAAAATACTCTATATCCCATAATAAGGATATAGAGTATTTTATTTTTTATTATTTGTAACCTCTTATTAATGGAGGTATGATATATATGGAAGAAATAATAAATAGAGATACTAATACTTTTCCAGATATATATTTTAATTTTGACATGGGTCAAAATCCAATGATATCTTCTCCTAATTGTGAATACGCTATATATTTTAGACAAACTAAAGAAACTCTTATAGAGATAGATACATATAAGAATTTTATAGAAAATGCTGTTTCTAATTTTAGACATTCTAGATTATATAAAAAATATAAGTCTTATTTAATAGATTTAGGGCTAGATAGGTGCCAATATTTTCCTAATATAGATGTAGATGCAGTAGGAGTAAAAGGTATAGAGATGCATCATAATTTCCTTACTATATATGATATAGCTCTCATGATATGTGAGCATGTATTAAATACAGAAGGAAGTATAACCACCTTCCAATTAATACATTTATTAAAAGAAGAACATTCTGAGAATAGAGTTCCTATAGTAATGCTATCTAAATCAGTACATCAAATGTATCATAATAATGAAGATTTTGTTATACCAGCAAAACAATGTTTTGGGTTTTGGATGGAATTAATATATAAATATAATAAGGGAATTACTATAGATATAGCAAATAAGATTATTACATTTTTACAGAAAAGTATAGAATGCGAAAAAACTGATAGTATAGGACAATATGATTATGTAAATTCATTATTAAGATTAAGGGACAATATATATAATTGGTCTGTATATAATCAATACGCTACTACACCACAAATAGGAGAAATAGTGTATTAATTATATGCATCTTATATAATTAGGTACAATACATAATTAACTATCTAT
>CALWGE010000133.1 GCA_944378225.1 uncultured Merdimonas sp. | reverse complement strand
CCTGTTCCTCGTGGTGAAAATGCAAAATCGGTGGTGGAGGTATACGACTCGATGCCGTTACTGTTCCAATAATAGACGGTCAGATGGGGAAATCCGCTGCTGGTGTAATCGCCGTAATCGTCCGCACGGACGTATGTTTTTACTGTATTTGAACCAATTGATCGTTATAATATAGAATATACGGCGTACTGAAATCAGGTATATACCCATAGTAAAGAACGGATTTAAAATATTGGGTATCTGCAAGGACATGATTTGAAAATAAGGTCCCACCATTGTCTGATATCGTTGACATTGCCTGCGAGGTCATTGTCTGTACGTTTTATTATTTTAAAAATGATAGTTTGTAATTTCTGCCGTGTTTAAATCTACGCTGAATAATTCATATTCATCCAGCGGAGTAACAAGGTAACTATATACTTTCGGCTGATAGACATATAATTGATCATTATAAATAAATCGCATTCTGTTATAGCTTTTGTTAAATAATAATGTTTGCTGTTCACCGTTTAAATCCATTTTATATGTTCCTTTTCCACAGGAAAAATAAATGTGATTTTGATAAATAAGATATCCAAAATAAGAATCCTGCTCTACTTGATCTAGGGTTTGTGTCTCGTATAATACTTGTTTCGTACGTGTTTGCAAATGAATTTTAAATAATTGATCATAGGCAATCTGATTTTTATAAAGCCTGTTTACTCCATATATATAACCTTGATATATCATTAAATTATTACATTCCAGAGGCTCTTCAAGTATAGGTTCAATTGCAGAATCGGAAAAACGATATAACATGTAATCTTCGTTATAGTTTTTACGTGAACAATATATAATGCTGTCTTCATACATCACAACATTACTGTTTGGGATGTATCCCATAATGGTAACGACATTTTGTTTTGTACCGTTTTGGTGAAACATATATACTGAGCAATCTTTTTCGGCGGATTCCGGCGTTTGTTGTATATATAGATTTCCATGATCTATCCACAAGCTGGATATTTCATGGTTATCTAATACCTGTGGCTGTTCTGTTTGTATATTTTTTTTATATACTTTTCGTGGAAAATAGTCAGATAACTGATAGGTATAATCAGCAGGATACTCTGGAATAGCATAATAAAGGTTTACGCCGTCTGTGACGCAGTTAAAGGGCTCTTCATTTATAAATGGCACTTTTGCGATTTTCTCAATGGTGTTTTTTTCTGTATTGAATTGATATACGGTTTGATTTTTTGCAAATAAATAGACACGGTCTCCATCCGCATGCCAACTTTTTTGCAGATCGCTTTGCTGCATCGTGGATTGCAACATGCTGGATGTTCCAGTGCTGGTGACATCTGTATCTGATGGCCATCCCACATAGTTTCCACAACCAGATAAATAAATGATAGGAAAGATTACGATATACAAGAGCCAGGTGGTTTTATTTTTCATCACACATCCTCCTAATTAAAAAAGAAACGTGGATCTACGCGGTCTTCTGCGCGCCCGCTATATGGAGCTTTTCTCATTTCAAAATGCAGGTGTTGTCCCGTTGAATTACCCGTGTTGCCCATCATACCAATAACATCTCCAGCATAAACAAAATCCCAAGGTTGTACGGTTATGCTTCCGCTTTGCATATGCGCATACCACACTCTATATTTAACGCCATCAATTTCTGACTCAATAATAACATGGCTTCCATAGCTAGTTGCCCACTCATTTACTTCTACTACTCTACCTGCAAATGCTGCTTTTATTGGAGTTGGTTGATTACTCGCAAAATCAATCCCCCCATGATATCTTCCGGATAAAGCTCCATTTTTCTTATAATATGGGTAATCTGGTTCATCTATAGGTAGATCCACTGGTTTTGTTCTTTTTGCTCTTAGTTTCGCCTCTAATGCCAACGTGTATTCTATAGGCGGAAGCCCTCTTTCTAGATTACGAAAGTCTCCCATACTTCCGTTATAATAATATTCTTTTCCGTCCAATACATAATCTGACCAAGTTCCTGTTGCATCAGCATATGCTATCGGATTATTATTACAATATGCAAACATATTAAGTCCGGTGATATCCTGCCCGGTGCTTACATAGCCGTCCGCGTTAATAAACCTACAAGTTACCGGATCATAGTACCGGCTGTTCAGGTAGTACAGCCCGGATTCGGTATCGTAGTAATACCCCCGGTAGCGGATGGGGTTCCGGTTGGCCACATGGTTCTGGTCGGTGATCGCATTGCCGTTTGCATCGGTCACGCTGACAATGTCGCCCCATGCGTCGTAGACGTACCGCGCCGCAATATCCCCCTGCATGTTCACCAGCGCCACCACGTCGCCCTGCAGGTTCTTCAGGAAATAATAGTGCGTCCCGTGATAGCTCATGCTGGCCGCCGCGCCCGTCGGGTTGTAGTAGAACCAGATGTTGCCGCCGTCGTCTTCCTGCTTGATCAGCCGCCCGTTATCGTCATAATAGAAGCTGACCGTATCGCCGCCCGCCGTCTTTTTCACCCGCCGGCCGTTTACGTCATAGCTATAGTTTACTACACGCGACCCCTTTTGTAAAGATGCAAGCTGCCGGCCGTTTTGCCAGCTCATGGTCATGCCGTCCCGGTAGCTCAGCGGGTTGCCGATCATATCATAGCTGATGCTCTGCCCGTTATACATCGTCAGCAGATCCGGCCACTCGCTGTCGCTGTATCCGTAATACACATAGTTGCTCGGCGGCCCCAGCAAATTCGCCGTGGTGGTATAGCTCGCCTGCGCCTTGTATTCCAGGTTGCCCACGTCCGAATACGAATAGATAAACGTCTTTTGCTGCCTCGCATCGTCTACCCGGGTCAGCTGCCCCAATCCGTCATACCAGTATTGCAGCAGCAGCTCCCCGTTTTTCGACACGCTCCGGATATTCCCCGCCTTGTCATAGCTATAGCTGTAATATCCCTGGTTCACCCCGCCGACCACCGGCTGGATGCTCTGCACCATCTGGGTATCCATCACATACCCGTAGTGGTTGGTTAATACGGCCTGGTTGTTCCATTTCACCGTTTCGCTTTCCACACAGTTTAAATAGTTATAGCTGAAGTCTGTCCCCATATTGTGCTGTGACGAATGGCTCAGCAGCCCGTCGTCGCCATAGGTATAGGTCATCCACTGGGTATAGTCGTTGACAAAGTTGTGCTGCATGGTGACCCGGTCCATATTGTCGTAGCTATAGCTGCTGCGCCCGCTCCGGCTGCCCGACTGCGCCGACTGCACCAGCCGTCCCGTCAGGTCATAGCTGTAATCGGTGGTGACGTTTGTAAAGCCGTCTTTCATCCGGGCCAGCAGCCCCCGGGCGTTGTACCAGTTGGTCAGTATCCGGGTATTGCCCACGTTTTTATAGACCAGCCGGTCCAGGCTGTCATAGGTATAGCTCACCGTCGCGCCGTTGCCGTAGGTCATGCTCCCCAGCAGCCCTTTGCGGGGGCTGACATAGCTGTAGCTTGCCAGCGTGGTATCGCC
>CALWGE010000132.1 GCA_944378225.1 uncultured Merdimonas sp. | reverse complement strand
GTTCTTCTGGTTTCAATCCACGTTCCCACCAGGGGAACGACTCCTTATGTGAGTGATAAACTGCTTAGTCTTATGTTTCAATCCACGTTCCCACCAGGGGAACGACACACAAAAGGGTATACAGGCTCAGGCAGATGCATGGTTTCAATCCACGTTCCCACCAGGGGAACGACCCCGGACTTTGTCCGCTTCTTCGTTGCTCTGCTGTTTCAATCCACGTTCCCACCAGGGGAACGACGTGCCGTGCGCTCCCATGGTGTACCTGTCACGATGTTTCAATCCACGTTCCCACCAGGGGAACGACACCACCTTTTTGTGAAGCGCTCCGGTGTACTTACAGTTTCAATCCACGTTCCCACCAGGGGAACGACAGCAATTCTATCCAAATTTTCTCATATTTTATTGTTACAAGTCAACAATTTTTTTCTATACCTACCCTATCATCCCCTTTCTCTTCCTTCTTTCTCCTCTTTTTCTCACCTATTTTGTGCAAATTTCTCAGTGCGAATCCCCTAGGGATTTTATGTGTGCTTCCTATTCGCACCCAATTATAAGATCAATGTCTGGTCCTGGGCAATCCCTCTGTCTACACCTATGTGCTCTACTTTCGTCTGATATTTATTTCCCAAATAATAGAACCTCAGGCTGTCCACCTCTTCATCGATCATATCGGTCAACGCTGCTTTCAACACAGTACACTGCGCGCTGTCCAAAATGCACTCAAATACAGAATTCTGCACCCTTCTGCCATAATTCACGCACTGTTTTGCTACCTTACGCAGCCTCTTTTTTCCTGCTGCTGTTTCCGTATTTACATCGTATGTAATCATCACCAGCATCTGTACACCTCCCTTGAAAGGCAACTATTTGTGCTGTATCACTGATCACTTCCACAAAAAGACCGGATAGCCGTCTAAATCTCCCCGCAGATATCTGGCAAGGAGCATCGCCTGTACAAAGGGAACCATTCCCCATTCCACTTTTTCTTTTAAATAAGGATGCGTTATGGTCTCTTTCTTTTTATTCTGCCATTCAGTCAGGACCTTCCTCCTAAGTTCATCGTCCATTAAGACCGCTCCATTTTCTTTATGGGAAAAGTTCTTCTTACTGACAATTTTCTTATTAATCAGAGACAGCACAAAGCGGTCTGCCAAAACTGCCCGGAGTTCTTCTACCAGATCCAGCGAAAGCGACGCTCTTCCCGGTCGCTCTGTATGCAAATATCCCACATATGGATCCAGCCCCACAGTTTCCAGAGCCGATGTGATACTGTTCGTCAGCAGTGTATACACAAACGATAACAGCGCATTTACATTGTCCATAGGCGGTCTTTTGCTTCTCCCATGAAAGTAGAAGTCCTTTTTCTGCTGCAAGATCAATTCATCCAGCACTCCGAAATATATGCTTGCCGCTTCGCCCTCATATCCCCTGAGCTGCTCTTTTGACTGGCAGTCCCGGATCATTTCCAGAGAATTTTTCATAAACGCTGATGCCGCTTTTACTTTTTCCACATCAATCTGAAGGCTGTGGTCTCGGATGCCTCTCTCCAGAACCCCTCTGGCATTATATACCTTTCCCAGAATGCAGGTTTTTGCGACTTCCAGGCTCTGTGCTTCCTCTTTGCTGCTGTCATACTGCTGCTGCCTTAATATCACATTTCCTCTGGTTTTTCCGGAAACTCTTGCCAGAAATTTCCCCTGAGGTGTCAGGTAACACAGCGAAATATTCCTTTCCGCACAGGCTCCCATCAACGCGGGACTGGTGCCCCTGTACCCAAATGAGACGATGCCTTCCAGATTATGCAAAGGCAGACGTCCTATCTCTGTTTTATCTTCCAGAACAACGACATTTTCTCCGTCCAGGGCAAGGTAACTGTTTTCGGAAGTGATATACAGGGTATTTAACAGCTTTTTCATTCCGCTCCCTCCTTCAGCATTTCATCAATATAACCCTTCACAGAACGCGTTTTTCCAAGCTTCGGCAGGCATATTTCTTTCAGAGAACAGGAATTGCAGGCTTTGCTGTATTTCACTTTAGGCGTATAATTCCGATTATAATATCCATGCATTTCCGCCAGCAATTCTCTGACTTCCTGTCGCAGATCTTCTGTGATTTTTACAGATTCTCTCCGTCTGGTCTCCCCGTAGAAAACAGCTCCCTCCGGCACTTCTGCGGAGAACATTTCCTCTAAACACAATGCCTGGGCTGTAAGCTGCAGCTGATCTTCTTTTGTCAGTTTTGGCTTTCCTTTCTTGTATTCCACTGGATATACGGAATACAAACTCCGGTGTCCGTGAAGTTTGATTCCCTCTTCACACTGATGAAATTCTACCACATCACATTCCCCGCTGATCCCCAGTTCCCTTGACGAAACCGGAAGTCCCCGGACTACCAGAAGATCTTTCCTTTTTTCTGACAAATAGGGATCATGGGCTTTCTTATGCATCAGTTCTCCTACAACTGTATGTACATTTTCTTCCCATTGCTGTTCGATATGAATCAATGCCCACTGCCTTCTGCAAAAAGCGAAATGCTGAATCCCTGACAGTTGGAGAAATTCATCCTCCTCATACAAGA
>CALWGE010000131.1 GCA_944378225.1 uncultured Merdimonas sp. | reverse complement strand
AAGCTTTTGACAGCTCCTGCTTTGGAGCTATACGCCGCCTGACTACACGAAAATATATTTTTCGGATACGGCCTTCCACACTCCGGTCAAAAAAACGAGGTTTTTCACGGGAAACAGACCGAGAAATTTTGTCACGTTGCATTTTAGGAGAAACAAATTCCCGCACTTCCACCCCTGCAGCCTTCTCATGTGAGGTGATTTTCCGGTAAAGCATAAAGAGCAAAAGAATGAGAAAAGCTACCAATGCAAGGACACCGATGACAGTGAAAATGCGTTCCAGTATCTGTGCGAACAAAGAGACATCGCGGGGTTCAGATGGACGGAAGGAAAAAGGATCCACATCCTCAGGAACGATCTCCTCTGCCGGCGAAGGAGCCTTGCGGAAGATAAACTGCAGGATCCAGCGGGCTATCGCAGCGAAAAAACCTTTGATCGCATTCCAAATACCATGATAAGGCATATGGACGAACAGGAATATAAATCCTCCGGTCAGTATCAGGAAACCGGTAAGGAACAGAGTGTTGATCAGATAGATCTGCCGCTTAGGCACATGGGAAACATCCTTGTTCATTCTCATGTAGTGATAGATTCCCTTCTGATTTTGATGGATCAGCACAGAGAATATATCCAGGACAAATACAGCGTAGGCGTAGTCTGTAAACGCCGGATTTTTTGTAAAGTGCCTGGCAAGACAGAGGATGCCTGCCACGGCGAGAATCCCCAGATGGAGATAAAAAAGAGAATGACGGCAGTAAAATTGATAGAATTTATTCAATATCTTATTCAATGCGTGACACCTCCCATCGGACAGCTGCAGCGTGTGGGCAGCGGTCAGGCAGAAATTCCATATCTTTATGCAGAGGGGCAATCCACTGAGACCCCTCAGACTGACGGCAGAGCTGGTCAAACGCCTGAAGAAGATTTTTCTTTTGCGAATAGGAGATCAGCAGATACAGATCAGAGCTGTGGGTGCCGTACAATTCTTCCGTGATCGAAAGCTCCATGTTACTAAGATTCTGTGAACAGTCACTGAGCCTTGCCAGCCCTTCCTTGATTGTGCGAATGTGGTGCACTCCGGCTCCGGCTGGAAAATTCAGTTCTTTTTTTGTTATGGCGTCAATCCCGTTGGAAATGAGCCTCACAGGGATCCCTTCTGCAAGAAGGAACTCCGCATAAGAAGCAGCAAGACGAATTGCCTCTTCGAACAGACGTTCGTAGTGCCAGCTTGTATCATCGTCAAGATTCAGGAAAATGGTAACCTGCTGACTGGCTGTATAATCGTGGACATTTACCATTAACTCTCCGGCTTTGGCGGAGGCTTTCCAGTTCACGTTCTTTAAAGGGTCGTACTGCTGATAAGGGCGGTTTCCTCGAAATTCAAACGGATCTTCAAAAGAAGATCTTCGGGTAAGTATTGTCCCCATCATCTTGCGGAAAGGAGTTTTAAGCTCCGCGAAGGGAACCGGTTTCGGGTATACATACATGACGGTATCGGAATCTCGGGAGACGATGGACTTGTCCGAATGGAACAAGTCATAGGAGATCAGATCCAGATCCCAAATCTTGTAGTAGCCACGTCTTGTTGCTTTAAATGGCAGGCTTCGAGATATCTTTTCATAGGACATGACGGAGTAGATATCGTTTCGATAGTTGTTGTCTGTTGTGGCAGTATTTTCCGCCTCCTCAAATTTCAGCTTCCGGCTGACCGAAAATTTTACCTGAAGTGTGGTAAGAGGGAGAGCCTTACGGTTGATAATGATTTCCTGAAGACAGGATGTATCTCCTTCATTGATAGCGTGATCCTGAAAAAGGATTTGGCATTCCAGACCCTTCATCCACAATTTTTTATAGTAGAGTGCCTGTAGCAGATACAGGAGAAATACTGCAAGCAAAGTAAGTACAATGACCATGTTATCTGCTCCATTCTTCCGTAGGTACTTCGGTTTTGTCCAGGATGTCCTCCAGGAAATGCTCGGAGGCACGTTCCATGATATGGCCGGCAGGAAAGACGATCCGGTGGGCAAGAACCGGGATGGCCAGTGTCTTGATGTCTTCTGGGACTACATATGTACGTCCCTGCACCATGGCATATGCGCGGACGGCCCGCAAAAGAGCCAGAGTACCTCGAGGACTTACTCCTCCCAGACAATCTCCGGAAGTTCGGGTAGCCTGGATGATTCTGGCGATATAGTCCATAAGGACAGGATGAACGTTGATGTCCAGATAGTCCTTCTGAAGCTCGATGAGTTCTTCGGCTGTGCAGACAGAGTCAAGTTCTGTGAGAGGACTGGCTTTCAGGAAACGCTCCATAATGGTACATTCTTCCTGTATACTTGGAAGTCCCATGGAAAGCTGCATCAGAAAACGGTCCAGCTGTGCCTCAGGCAGAGGAAATGTGCCGGAAGTCTCGATAGGATTCTGAGTGGCGATGACAAAGAATGGGCGGTCCAGCGGATAAGTCACAGCGTCCACGGTAACCTGCCGCTCTTCCATACATTCCAGAAGGGCAGACTGGGTTCTAGGCGTGGCGCGGTTGATCTCGTCAGCCAGAAGAATATTGCAGAATACAGGTCCTTTTCGGAATGTAAATTCTCCTTCTTTTTGATTATAATAGTTCAGACCGGTCACATCAGAAGGAAGCAGATCCGGTGTGAATTGGATGCGGCTGAAAGCGGCGTCGATAGAGCGGGCCAAAGATTTTGCCATCACAGTTTTCCCAGAACCTGGGACATCTTCCAGAAGGACGTGTCCCTCAGCGATAATAGCGGTAAGAATCAGATCTGTCAGTTTTTCTTTTCCCACCAGAACTTTTCCGATATTGTTACGGATGGCATTGATTTTGTTATTGCGGGTTTCCTTGTTCATGTAAGTAACTCCTTGTTTTATTGATGTATATTCTC
>CALWGE010000130.1 GCA_944378225.1 uncultured Merdimonas sp. | reverse complement strand
GGCTATGGATTATTGGAGGAGATCCCCCACTTTTCAACAGTGAGTTATGCCTTTTGCCATAGGTTTCCTGAAGACTTGACCATGGAAATTTTCGAGCACATTCTGAACAAAGCACTGAATAACCGCATGGTAGACCCCCGAACCGTGTTTATTGACGGGACACACATTAAGGCCAGTGCGAACAAGAAGAAGTATCAAAAAGAACAGGTGGCCAAAGCTGCCAAGGTATATGCTGAGCAGCTTCGGGAGGAAGTAAATGCCGAACGTGAGAAGTTGGGGAAAAAGCCTATCAACGACGATGACGATCACGATGATGAGGGCACCTCTGGTGGAGGGATGGTTGAAAAGACAGTTTCCACTACCGACCCGGATGCTGGAATGTTTATCAAAGGAGAACATGAACGGCAGTTTGCATACGAAGCACACACAGCTTGCGACAAGCGAGGTTTTATTCTTGGAGTAGAAGTAACTGCAGGGAATGTTCATGACAGCATAGCTTGGGATGCAGTATACAATGAAATAACAGCTAAATTTGAACGTGTGAAGTATGTGGCAATGGACGCAGCATATAAAACCCCGTGGATTGCAAAAAAGATTCTGGAGGATGGGAGAATACCCATCATGCCCTATACCAGATATACGGGAGATAAAGAACGGTACAAGCCCTGGGAGTATGAGTACGATCCTGTAACTGACAGCTTCATTTGCCCTCAAGGTGGTGTATTACGGCACACTACAACAAACAAGGAAGGAAAGCGCACCTACCGCACCACTCCGTCCAAGTGCAAATCTTGCCCATGTAAATTTAAATGCGGAGCCAATGAAAAGGGGCAAAAGGCAATGACCACACATATCTGGCAGGAGTATCTGGATATTGTGGAGGCCATCCGCAAAACGGAAAAGGGCAAGAAAATCTATGCCCAACGAAAAGAAACCATTGAGCGTGTGTTTGCTGATGCAAAGGAGAAGCACGCTATGCGTTATACGCACCACAGAGGTCTAGCCGCCGTTACCAGGTGGGTTAGGCTTAAATATGCTGCCATGAATTTGAAAAAGCTAGCAAAATGGAGTTGGGAGAACTCCATTTTGCGCATCATATTTGCTATTGTTCCCCAAAATACGACTAGAACCCCTGTTTTCGCTCAATGAAAACAGGGGTTCTTCGACAGTCTGCAGCAGAGGGAGCCGCCCATGCGGCTCCCTCTGCCTGTCGAAAAAGGTCACCTTTTGGTGGCCTTTTTCGACAGGCTGCGAGGAGCAAGCGTATGCTTGCTCCTCGTTGACTTTTGCTCAACCTATGCAGGCATGAACTGCGGCAGTAGCTCCATCTGCCACCGCCGTGGCCACCTGACGCACCTGCTTCACCCGAATGTCTCCCACGGCGTAGACACCAGGAATGCGGGTCTCCATCCAGTCGTTGACAGGGATGTAGCCGTCTTGCAGCTCCAGCTCCGTATACAGCTGGGTATTGGGTACCGTCCCGGCATAGACAAAGATGCCGCACCCGGGATCGTCCACGGTGGTGATGGAGCCGTCCACCTCACTGCGAAGGTCCAGCTGCTCCACTTGGTTCTCCCCGCGGACGGCGTGCAGGCGTGTGTTGAGCATCAACTGGATGTTGCGGGTCTTCTTCACCTTGTCTCGGAACTCCGCAATGCAGCCCAGTTGGGGCTCGAAGTGGATGATGGTCACCTTCTCTGCCAGGCTGGCCAGGTACAGGGCTTCTTTCACAGCGCCGTCAGCACCACCGACCACGTACACATGCTTTCCTGCGTAGTTGGCCCCGTGCTTGGCAGCGTTCATGCCCATTCCCTTTCCTGCCAACTCCATTTCTCCGGGAATCCCCAGCTTGCGCCCAGTGGTACCATTGGCCAGGATGAGCTTCTTGCAAGTATACTGTCCCTGGTCTGTGACCACCGTCTTCACGTCTCCTTGCATCTGGACCTGCTCCACCGTCTCCTGGCGGATTTCCACTCCAGCGCTCTCCGCCTGTTCCCGCATCCGGGCGGCAAAGGAGACTCCCGTCTCTCCAGGGATAATACCTGCATAGTGGGTGACCGTAGAGACCTTCCCGATGAGACCGCCCACCTCGCCTTTCTCCAGAATCAAAACCTTCTTGCCACGGCTGACACCGTAAATACCAGCACTAATCCCAGCGGGGCCAGCGCCCACCACAATGATATCATACATATCGCATACTCCTCTCTTTTTACATCAGACCCAGGGCAAATTGCAGGACCAAACTCACAACGGTAATGGCCACCCAGCAGCAGGCACCCATGGCAATGGGCTTACCGCCGCTTTTGACCAATTGGATGATGTTGGTGTTCAGACCGATGGCAGCCATGGCCAACACGATCATGAACTTGCTCAGCTCCTTCAGGGGATCAAACACCGCAGCAGGAATCCCATTGCTCACGGACACGGTGGTAATCACCGATGCGGCGATGAAAAACAGAATGAAGAAGGGAAAGATTTTAGACATCTGAATTTTGGCCTCGCCGTTGCCCCGCTCCTTCCGGGTGCGCATCAGAGCCAACACCAAAGTGATGGGAATGATGGCCAGGGTGCGGGTCAACTTCACAGTCACCGCCTTGTCCAGAGTCTGGGTACCCAGATTCCACATGCTGTCCCAGGTGGCAGCGGTGGCTGTGACCGAAGAGGTATCATTCACCGCCGTCCCGGCAAAGATACCGAAGGCCTCGCCGGACGTGGTATCAAAGCCCACCAGCTGGCCCAGCGCAGGGAAAAGCAAGGCGGCCAAGACATTGAAGAAGAAAATCACGGAGATGGCCTGGGCCACTTCGTTTTCGTCGGCATCAATGACGGGGGCGGTGGCAGCGATGGCGGAGCCGCCGCAAATGGAGGACCCCACACCCACCAAGGTGGCCACTTTGCCGGGGATGTTCATCCATCGGCTGAGGAGAACCGCCACCACTAGGGACACCGTAATGGTGCACACGATGATGGGCAGCGATTGGCGTCCGGTCTGAATGACCACGTTCAGGTCCATTCCAAATCCCAGAAGCACCACCGCCCACTGCAGCACTTTCTTAGAGACGAACTTGATGCCGCTGTCCACTGGCTCCCGCCACTTCCAAACTAAGGTGATTACCATGCCGGCCAAAATGGCGATGACCGCCCCACCAATAATCGGGAATGCTTTCCCTGCAAACCAAGATGGAACCGCTATGGCCAGGCACAGCAAAATTCCATATCCATTCTTTTTCACGAACTGCAACGTTATTCCACCTTTCTCTGATTTTGGTCTCTCTTGTTGTTCAAGTGCATTATAATACGGCTCTTCCAAAAAATAAAATTATTTATATTGATATATAGATAAATTTCCGTTATGATATAGAGGATCATTGACGAGGAGGTCTCCCCATGCTGGACTTTCGCATTGAAACCTTTTTAAGTGTATGTCGGCATATGAGCTTCACCGCCGCCTCGGAGGAGCTGCACATCACCCAGCCCGCCGTCTCCCAACACATTCGTTTTCTGGAGAAGACCTATGGCTGTCCGCTCTTTCTCCGGGATGGGAAACGAATTGCTCTCACCCCCGCCGGTAAGGTGCTGCTGCGCACCATGGGTTCCCTGCGCAACGACGAGAAAGCCCTGGTCCGGTGGATGCAAGAGGCGGGGTCCCAGGGGAAAACTCTGGTGTTCGGCGCCACCCGTACCATCGGAGAGTACGCCATCCTCCCCGCTCTGTCCCAGTATCTCAAACAGCACCCAGACGTGAATGTCCAGGTGCGGTATGGCAACACCCAAATGCTGGTGGACCTACTCCACGCCGGGGAGATCGACTTCGCCCTGGTGGAGGGCTATGTCTCCCTGGACGACTTCGACATTTTGGTGGACCG
>CALWGE010000129.1 GCA_944378225.1 uncultured Merdimonas sp. | reverse complement strand
CCTATACAATAATTTCCCGATCCGTCCTCTCAACTGGCGTTCCCCAAAACAGGTCTTATTCTCTTTTCCAAATCTGTCACACATCATTGACAAACCTAAAAAATCTTGATCGTAAAAATTTTCTATGTGTACGTTGTTTAATATTGAAATAATGAAGATTTGTGAAATGAAGATGGGGAAGAGTTTTTTATATGTGTCTGATTTGTATTTATGCAAAGGGCGGCACATTAACAATTTTTTGATAAAATGAAAACAGGACCGTAACTGGTATACACTATAGATGAGGAGGTATGTTTATGCAAATGATTTTATGGGCTGCGGGCGGAACAGGATTTACATTTCTGATGACGACGGCGGGCGCGGCGTTGGTGTTTTTATTCAGGCAGAAAATCAGCGATATGATACAAAAGATTTTGTTGGGATTTGCGGCAGGCGTGATGATTGCCGCCAGTGTTTGGAGTTTACTGATTCCTGCAATCGAAGAAGCAGAACAGGCGGGATGGATCGGTTGGATCCCTGCAGCCGGCGGATTTGTGCTGGGCGTGGCATTTTTGATGTTACTAGACAGTCTGCTGCCGCATCTGCACTCCGGTATGTCGAAGTCCGAGGGTGTGGAAACAACTTGGAGACGCACAACATTGCTGTTATTTGCAGTGACACTGCATAATATCCCGGAAGGAATGGCGGTAGGGCTATCATTTGCGCTAGCGGCGCAGCATGAAAACAGTGCGACGGCATTGACCGCAGCCATGGCGTTGGCACTGGGAATCGGGATTCAAAATTTTCCTGAAGGCGCGGCGATTTCACTGCCGTTGCGGCAGGAGGGATTGTCGGCTGGCCGCTCTTTTTTCTATGGCAGTATGTCTGGCTTTGTAGAACCGGTGTTTGGAATTTTGGTGGTGTTGATTGCTGGCGTTATCCAGCCGCTAATGCCGTGGCTGTTGTCTTTTGCAGCGGGTGCGATGCTGTATGTTGTAGCTGAAGAACTGATTCCTGCAGCACGTCTGGGAACACATTCCAATGGGGGCACATTGGGTGTGATGGCGGGCTTTTTGTTGATGATGATTCTGGATGTAGCGCTGGGATAAACAGAAGGGTGTGTTCTGGTTTCAGGGTTTTATCTGGCGGGTTGATTAGCTTGAAAAAGATGTTGTATTTTTTGCAACATGATATTTTTGGTGATGTAATTTTAAGAGTTATAACAGGAATGAGCCCGGTTTGCTTGTAAAATTACACCAAATTGTGACGAGTTTTTTGCTAAAATGTATATTGAAAAGAATTGGATATTCTGTGATAATAAAATCAGAAGTATATTTGATTGTTTGAACGGTATGGATGCAGAAACTGTTGCAAGTATTGGGATTTGGTGTCTGTAACAATAAGCTGCCGCTTGAAATATAAACGCAATATCTAAAAAGTATCTTAATCTATGCCAACGCCGGTTGCAGTTCTATGTAAAGGAGAGATGTTGGTAGAAATGAAAATCAGGCCGTTTGGTACCAGTAATATATTTTTATTATTCATATTCTTAATTTTCTTTTCGCTAATCATTGTAGCCGGTTTTTTCATTGGTTTTAAAATTGCTAAAGATCAGTTTATATTACAATTCAAAAACATCATATGGGGCGTGTTTGTATGCCTTGTTTATATTTTAGTTTTGATCAAATTATTAAATACGATTTTTTCACAATACATTGTTTTATACGATTCCTATATAGAAATTCATTATTTTGATTATAAGCACCTTAAGACTTTGCTTCCGAAGGAACCCATCGTCAAAAAAATCTCCTTTTATCAATTAGCTGCATACGGAGCATTTCTCTGTAAAGACATTAATGATTACCGAAAAGAAAAAGGGCTATTACATGATACATGGTTTTTAGCAACACAAATGCCAGTGCCAATCCCATTAAAAATGCCCAAAATAGTATCTGAATTAAAAGACATCCTGCTATTTATCGAAACAGATGGTAATTGTACAGTCATCAATGGCGGGCAATATGGCTTGTGGCAAGTAAAAGATTTATTATATCAATTAAAACAACGAACAAACCGAGATCCAACTGGGAGAGTTTCCGCTGAAAAAAACAGCATCATTCTTTTTACCATATAGCCAGGTCATTAGGCGTCTTGATTTGTATAATCATATGGCTGATTGTCGTTCCTTTTTTGGTGGTTGAGGTTGAATCGATTTTAAATCCTTTACTCCCTCTGGGATATCAATCTGCTTGGAGAACCATTTATGTTATATGTCTATTTTTAGCGAATTTTTTGCTGTTACTATATATTGATATTGCTTTGAAAAAAGCATAAACAGTTAAAAGATCTAAAATTACAAAGTCTGAAACATATTGTCGGATGGATCTGCGGAGTGCTATATGTAGTTTTTACACTTTGCCTTATCCTTTCATTTTCACTCTAACATATTCATAAACTTACACGCTCTCCTATCTGCCAACGGCAAACCAAAACCCCCTCCGCTACCGGGGGTATTACTACGATACCAAGAGTGGGTTGTACTACCTGAACAGTAGGTATTATGACCCGGTTACCGGCAGGTTTATTAACGCGGATGCATTGGCAAGCACCGGGCAGAGTTTTACCGGATTTAATATGTTCGCGTATTGTAATAATAATCCGGTGATGTATGCAGATTATACGGGCTATGTGGCTGTTGCAGATGATTTGATTATTCTTGGATTCGTTGT
>CALWGE010000128.1 GCA_944378225.1 uncultured Merdimonas sp. | reverse complement strand
ACATTGCAAACCAGAACCCCATCCGCTACCGGGGGTATTATTACGATACCGAATCCGGGCTATACTACCTGAACAGCCGGTATTATGATCCGGTAACTTGTAGGTTTATTAACGCGGATAGCGTGATTTCAGGAACAGGAGAATCTGTTCAGGGTTATAATCTATTTGCATATTGCATGAACAATCCTGTAAACATGAGCGACCCTGATGGGAACTGGCCAAGTTGGGCAACTAAACTTGTTGCAGCGGTAGCTGTTGTTGCCGTTGTCGCTGTGGTTGCGGCAGTAACAGTAGCAACAGCTGGTGCGGGAACAGCTATAGCAGCTGTTGCTGTAGGCGCTGCAAAAGGTGCTGCAATAGGTTTTGCTGTAGGTGCAACTACTGGTATAGCGGGCGGTGCAATAAGTCATCGAATATCAACAGGGAGTTGGAAAGGTGTTGGTAAAGCTGCCTTAAATGGCATGGCTAACGGTGCACTGTCGGGGGCTATTAGTGGGGCTATAACTGGAGGAATTACAGGAGGATTAAGTTATAATTCAGGTGCGACTTCAACAGGAAAAGGGTTTAACACATTTAGAGAATTAAAAAAAGAAGTTGGCCCCCCGGGAATAGGAAATGAATGGCACCACATTGTTGAACAAAGTCAAATTGCGAAGTCAGGATTTAGTCCACAGATGATTCAAAATACCAAGAACATTGTATCTATCAGTAAAAATACACATCGCGCAATTAGTGGTTACTATTCCAGTATACAGCCATTTACAAATGGTATGATTGTTCGAAATTGGCTTGCAGGACAAAGCTTCAGCACACAGTATGCCTTCGGACTTAATGTAATTAAAATGTTTATGTGAGGTGGGAAGATGACGGATTACTATCATTTATTTATTGAGTTATCTTTGCAACAGTGTACCAAGAATGATTATGCAGATAAACTCAAAGTAAAAGCACACAATATGGCTTCCAAAAAGCTCCAGCAGCTTCAGATTGAAATGAAGAAATTTGATTGTACGGAAATACTGCGTATGTTGTTATCTCACGATGATTGTAGAGTGAGGATCAATGCAGCTTCCCTGTGTTTGCAAATGCATGTCCTTATTGATAAAGCAATACTTACATTAAAAAAAATAATTGATTCTTCAGATGATTCAACACTGTGCTTCTCTGCAAAAATGTTATTGAAAAACATCTCTTAATAGTCTGATTTATATCTGCAAGCGTCACCGTTGGATACCACAGCACTTATGGCAGGGCAATTTCTACGGGGACATATGCGGAATCCATCCGAATCCGGGCTGTACTACCTGAACAGCCGGTATTATGATCCGGTCAACAGAGCCGACCCGACGGGGCACGCCTGGTGGCATTGGGCGCTTGGCGCAGTAGTAGTAGCGGCGTGCGCTGTAGCAACAGTGGTTACAGCTGGCGGTTTTGCAGCTGCTGCTGGGGCAGTAGCCGCAGTTGGTAGCGGTGTCGCAGCGGCGACTACAGCATCTACGGTTGCTGCCGGTGCGTTTATAGGGTCAGCAACCGCTTATGGAATAGCAGCGGTAACAGCCGCTTCAACATCGCGTTCTGTAAAAGAATTTAACGCTAAAGGAAACTGGGGAACTGTTGCGGCAACCGCTGGCGGTGCTGTTTTAGGTGGTGCTGGTGCTTATCTTTCCACGAAAGGTTCTTCACCTACATCAAGTAAAAGTCAACGAACATCACGTGGATCAACAGGCAGAACGCAGCCGGTTAATTTAAGAGAGCAACTTGCAATGAAACAGGTAAAATCAAATCCATTAGCAGGTACACCACTGACAAACATTACATTAAAGGATCCTCGTTGGCCTTCTTCAGAGGGATGGATAAAGATGCAGCAGATTGTTCACACATCACAAGGCGATATTAATATTCATTATGTCTATAACCCGATATTGCAAATATTCGATGATTTCAAATTTAATCCATAAAGTAAGGGGATGGCGATTTTGGTTGATTATATTGATATTCACAAATTGTGGCAGGATAATGAGTTGATTCAATTAAAAATAGTATGTTCATCCGAGATAATAACTGCATCTGCAAAAATATATGTCTCAGACTCTTTAATTGATGATTTAATTTATCAAATCAGACAATTTCTTAACGGCCAGGTTATGGAAAGTTTTTGGGCTAATGAAAAAAAAGGTGATAATTCAACAGCTTGTGTTTCCTTACGTTTTTTTCATAAAGATAAGTTAGGGCATGTCTTAATAGAAGTATTTATGGAATTAGATGACGGAGGAAATTACAGTAGTCACAATTGCTGTTTTTATCTCAATACAGAGATAGGTTTATTAACAACGTTTTGCGAAAGATTACCTCAACTTAAGGAAAAAACATCTGGCATTAGACTTGTCCTAAATCATGAGGCAGTATAATTTGGGATCACAGATTTTACCTATTCGTTATTCGACGGCCAGACCGAATACCACAATAAAACCTTTAACCCGCTGCTGGTCAATACCCGGCAGTCCATCAGCTTCAGCGTCAGACCCAAGCGGGAAAACAAGGTGGTCAACAACATCGGCGTGACCTATATCGCCCGCAAAAACGCCAATTTAACCGCGCTGTATGAAATGATGCTGACGGTAGACGAAACCGGCACGACCTACAGCTATGACAGCGAAGGCAACCTGCCAAACTACCGAGATGGCATGACCATGGGCTGGCAGAACGATCAGCGCAAAACAATCAGAAATTTACGCTTTACAAAACTGGTCTATCATGATAAACTATAGTTAAGATTTCCAGAATGTGACTCTAAAAAGTGCGGACAATCTAATGACCCCGGCATTATACGACCAATACAGCACCAACACCGACATTGTCAGAGATGGAGGAAGCGTATATGCAGAAAAAAACTATACTGATAAAATACAGTGTATGGACGATATTGTTACTTAAAGTGCTTTTGCTGATTCTGTTTTTTGCGCATATTATTCCACTAACAATGAGCGCATTATCGGTTTTTTCTGTGCCTTTCCTGCTTGCCGCTGCTTTTGCAGGGCTGCCCGGATGGTGTTTTGCCGGACTGGTCGTCATCTGCTGCGGCTGGCTGGCCGGAATGATCCTATTTTTGTTCCACAGGCCTGTTATCTTTCGTATTGCCGTTATAGATATGATCATGCTGAATTTTATAGATATCGTTTGCTGCTTATATTCATTTATTCTGATCCCCGCAGGGTTTAAGTTATCAGCAATGATTTTTAATATTTTAATTGTAACTTGTCTTTTATATTTATTGTCAACAACTTTTAAACAATCTCAGAAGATGATCGGTTAAACACTATATTTTTCATTGAGCAAAACGTGGGCAACACCCGGATACTGACCAACTGGTATAACGCCCGGGGGTTGTTGGCCCGGATGAAAGACGGCTTTACAAACGTCACCACCGATTACAGCTATGACCTGTCCGGCCGGCTGGTGCAGTCGGCCCAGTCGGGCAGCCGAAACGCGCGCAGCAGCTATACCTACGACAATATGGACCGGGTCACCATGCAGCGCAACTTTGTCAACGACTATACCCAGTGGATGACCTATAGCTATGGGGATGACGGACTGCTGAGCCATTCGTCACAGCATAATATGGGGACAGACTTCAGCTATAACTATTTAAACTGTGTGGAAAGCGAAACGGTGAAATGGAACAACCAGGAGGTATTGAGCAACTTCTACGGGTATGTGATGGACACGCAGATGGTGCAGAGCATCCAGCCGGTGATCGGCGGGGTGAACCAGGGATATTACAGCTATGGCTATGACAAGGGTGGGAATATCCGGAGCGTGTCGAAAAACGGGGAGCTGCTGCTGCAATACTGGTATGACGGATTGGGGCAGCTGACCCG
>CALWGE010000127.1 GCA_944378225.1 uncultured Merdimonas sp. | reverse complement strand
TCGGATGTCACATACAGGACGATTTTAGATGCACAGAAGGCAGGGTACCGATTTCTGATCGCAACAGGGAGGGATTATCCTTCAGCAGTGGGAGCTCTGGAGAAGTGGAACCTGAAATGTGATTTTATCACAGGAAGCGGCGCTGAAATACGGGATACCGAAGGCAGCATCCTTCAGACGATCGAGATGGATAGAAAATGGTTCCGGGAAATCTATGATTGTGCGGTGGCGGCGGGAGGATCCGTCCGCTTTTGTGCCGGAGGGATCGACTATCTCATCGGAGATCCGAAGACTGCCGAGCAGCAGATCCTGGAAGAATCAAGGCTCTTTTTGGGAGACGGATCGGACGAGGAGATCCGGAATATGGAACTGTTTCAGCAGATTTTAAAGAGGATACGGTGCCTCAGAAACGTAGAGGAAGTTTTGGAAAAGGAGATCCCTGTGTACAAGATCTTTATCACGGCAAAGGGAAAGACAGAGGCAGAAGCAATATGGAAAGAGATGGAGTGCTTTCCTAAGCTTGCCATCGCATCCTCCTTTTTCAATAATGTGGAACTGACCCATAAGGATGCACAGAAGGGCAAGGCGATCGAGCAGTATATTACCTCCCTTGGTTACAAAAAGGATGAAGTTATGGTGCTTGGCGACAGTATGAATGATCTGTCGATGTTTCGGCAAGGATTTGGAGCTGTCGTGGCCATGGGCAATGCAGAACCGGTCATCCGTGAGGCAGCCGGGTATGTGACACTGTCCAACGCACAGGATGGGGCCGCGTATGCGATGCGTCTCTTTATGGAAGGAAGACTGGGAGAAATCCAAAAAGGATAGCCGTTTTGTACACCATTGACTTCCAAATGACTGCGCATTACAATGGTGGAAAAGATTTTTGGCGATGACAGAGTTGCCAAAGATGGGCAAGAAAAAGGAGAGAACATGAAATCATGTACAGAAATCAATGCATAGACCATCGATGAATGGGTAGAGGAAGGATGGGAGTGGGGAAGACCTATTTCCCATGAAATTTATGAGAAGGCACGCACAGGCGAATGGGAGGTGGTGCTTACCCCAACAAAGCCTGTGCCAAAAGAATGGTTTCCGAAGATGGAAGGGGCAAAGATATTGGGGCTTGCATCCGGAGGAGGACAGCAGATGCCTATATTTGCAGCTCTGAAAGCAGAAGGAACTGTTCTGGATTATTCCGACAGACAGCTGGATGGCGAACGGCTTGTGGCAGAGAGGGAAGGATATGACATACAGATCGTGAAAGCAGATATGACAAACCCGTTTCCATTTTCGGATGAGACGTTTGACATGATATTTCATCCGGTGGCAAATTGTTATATAGAGGAAGTACTTCCGGTGTGGAAGGAATGTTTTCGGGTGTTGAAAAAAGGCGGGATTTTGATGGCTGGTGTGGATATCGGCCTGAACTATATATTTGACGATGATGAGAGGATGCTTGTGAGAAAGCTTCCGTATAATCCGCTTCAGGATGAAAAACTCTACAAAGAATGTATAGAGAAACGGGATGGGATCCAGTTTTCCCACACGACAGAAGAGCAGATCGGCGGGCTTTTGAAAGCGGGGTTCCGTCTTACGGATCTATATGAAGACACCAATGGGGAGGGACGGCTGCATGAATACCATATCCCGTCTTTCCTTGCAGTACGGGCAGTAAAAGAGTAGAGAAGAGGGAGAAAAGATGGCATCGATTCTTGTTTTGGAAGATGAGGAAAGCGTAAACAGAGGTATTGAGCTGACGTTGAAAAAAGAAGGATACACAGTCTATGGGGTTAGGACGATAGGGGAAGCCAGGGAAATACTAAAGACAAAAAACCCGGAACTTCTGATCTTTGATGTGAATCTTCCAGACGGAAACAGTCTGGAACTGATCCGGGAAATCCGGGAGAAGACGGCGGCACATATTATCTGTCTTACAGCACTTGACCAGGAGATGGATCAGGTCATAGGGTATGAGGCCGGAGCGGACGACTATGTGACGAAGCCGTTTAGTTTGTCGGTACTCATGCTCAAAGTCAATGCGTACTTTAAAAAACATGTGCAGACAGCGGTGTCCTGTATCGAGTCAGGAGACTGGAGTTTTTGTCCAGAACAGCTGGAAGCAAAAAATGGGGATAAAGAAGTCTCATTTACGAAGACAGAATGGAAGATGCTTCGCCTTTTCCTGGACCATCCAAAGCAGATTTTGTCAAAAAATCAAATTTTGCAGCAAATCTTTGACCTGGACGGGGACTTTGTAGATGAAAATACAGTGGCGGTAAACATACGAAGGCTCAGGGAGAAAATCGAACCGGATGCGGCCAGACCGGAATATATCCGAAATGTCCGGGGACTGGGGTATATATGGGATAAAGAGTGCGCAAGACGATAAGTAAAAAGGAAGGCAGCAGAAACAATGGGAAAAGCAGGAAAACGACTGGCAAAAAAAGCGGCGATGGGTTTTGTCCTTCTGTTCGCAGCGGTCCTGTTCCTGATCAGGATACAG
>CALWGE010000126.1 GCA_944378225.1 uncultured Merdimonas sp. | reverse complement strand
CCAAGTCAGAACATATGTTCGTTTTTATTATAGAATAGCACATATGTTCGATTTTTACAAGAAAAAAAGTTTGCGCTTTCACGCAAACTTTTTATGTCCATATACAGTTCTTTTCCAGCACTTTTACAAGCTCTGAGAGTCCTTCCTCATCTTCTTTGGAAAACCGTCCTTTTTTCGGACTGTCGATATCCAGAACTCCGACGACTCTCTCTCCATCAAAGATCGGAAGTACGATCTCGGAACGGGACGCCGAATCACAGGCGATATGTCCCTCAACTGTGTGGACATCATCCACTCGTAAAATCCGTTCTTCCAAAACAGCAGTACCACACACCCCTCTTCCTTTCGGAATGCGGATACACGCTGTCTTTCCCTGGAATGGCCCGAGCAGAAGCTCTTCATTATCCATGAGATAAAATCCCGCCCAGTTAAGATCCGGAAGTGCATGCTAGATAAGCGCCGATGCGTTGGCCAGATTTGGGATCGGATGTCTTTCTAAACCGGTCAGTGCCTGAAGCTGCTCTTTGAGCAAATCATAATTTGTCATGATTCCAAAACCTTCTCTGCACCATTCAAATATTCGTTCTTCACGCTGTAAAACGCTTCTTTTTCTACCGCCTCGGCAAGCTTCGGATCGATCGGCATCTTTCCGAGTACCGGGATGGAAAGCTCTTTTGCAATCTCTTCAATGTGGCTCTTTCCAAACACTTCGATCTTTCGTCCGCAGTCCGGGCATTCAAGATAACTGAAGTTTTCCACAATGCCAAGTACCGGGATATCCATGTCTTTTGCCATATGATATGCTTTCTTTACGATCATGCTTACCAGATCCTGCGGCGATGTCACGATGACAACTCCGTCCACCGGAAGAGACTGGAAGACGGTAAGCGGCACGTCTCCGGTTCCCGGCGGCATGTCCACAAAGAGGTAATCCACATCTCCCCACATAACATCCGTCCAGAACTGTGTCACTACACCGGCAATGATCGGTCCTCTCCATATGACCGGGGTATCCTCCTTCTCAAGGAGAAGATTGACTGACATGATCTTCGTTCCATCCTGCGCCACACACGGGAGCATTCCCTCTTCATTTCCAAGCGCCTGTTCATGGATTCCGTACATTTTCGGAATTGACGGGCCGGTAATATCTGCATCCAGAATCCCCGCCGTATATCCTTTTTCAATGGCCATCCGGGCCAGAGAAGCCGTAACCATGGATTTTCCGACTCCGCCTTTCCCACTGATGACTCCGATCACTTTTCTAATGGCTGAATATTGGTTGGCCGGCTTCTTAAAATCTTTTTTCGCACTCTGGCATGTAGATGCGTGAGAGCATCCGGCACAGCCTTCTGAAGGGCAGCCTTCCTGTTCCTGTTTCATTTCTTCCGTCATTGTCAAGACCTCTATTCTTCTACCACTGCGATCAGTTCGACTTCACAGAGGAGATTTTTCGGCAGTGTCTTCACTGCAACACAGCTTCTTGCCGGTTTTGATGTGAAATATTTCGCATATACTTCATTGAAAGCTGCAAAATTTCCCATATCGCTCAGGAAACATGTCGTCTTCACAACGTGATCAAAATCTGTTCCTGCTGCTTCCAGAAGAGCCGCCAGGTTTTTGCAGACCTGTTCTGTCTGTCCTTCGATCGTATCGGATTCCACAGCGTCTGTCTCTGGGTTGATACCGATCTGTCCTGCTGAGTAGAACATTCCATTGTGAACATATCCCTGTGAATACGGTCCTAATGCTTTTGGTGCTTTTTCTGTAGATACTACTTTCATCTTCTATCTCTCCTTTTTCTGTCCATTTTACAGCATTGCTGTATCTTGCTATAGTATAACACTTTTCCCGGTCATTTTGCAATTCTCTTTCCAAAATCACGATGCCGAAAATGCCATCTTTCTCATTCCGTTACCGGTTTGCCATTCTGAATATCCTGCACACATCTTCCGCATCGAGAGGGCGGATCAGGGAAAGGCGGACCGTGTCCCCCATAGTCGCATCCTGGGAAAGCTCTTCCAGGACACTCTCCTCCTGGATACCAATCCCAAGTTCCGGCAAGGAGGTCGGCATTCCGATACTGCGGAAATAATCGATAGTTGCCTGGATACCGGCTTTTGCAGCCTTGTCCTCATCTTCCGCAACGATCCCCCAGACCGCTTTCGCGTAATGCGCAAACCGGCCCTTGTCTTTCTCATACACATACTCGGCCCAGGATCCCCACACGGCTGAAAGGCTGGCCCCGTGGGCACAGTCAAACCGTGCACTCAATGCGTGTCCCAGTTTGTGGACGGAAAAGTCTTTCGCTCTTCCAAGTCCGGTCAGATTGCTGTGAGAAAGACTGCCGCACCACATCAGCTCACTCATGGCGTCGTAATCCGTACTGTCTTCCATAGCTTTCTTTCCACTTTCAATGACCGTCCTTAAAAGTCCCTCTGCGATCTCGTCGGCCATCCGGTTTGACTGATCCGGGATGAAATAGCGTTCCAGCTGACTGATATGTGAGAAATCCGGCAACAATACGGCAGAAACCGGAATTTCATTT
>CALWGE010000125.1 GCA_944378225.1 uncultured Merdimonas sp. | reverse complement strand
TTTAATGAACTACATAGAGGTAGTGATTCTAGGAAAGAATTTTTTGATAAAATTATAGATGTTGTAACCCTTTTAGGTGGGGATTTAAATGATGCTCTTTAAGTTATCCCTTAAAAATATTGCGAGAAGTATAAAAGACTACGCCATCTACTTTTTTACTTTAATTTTAGGTGTTGCAATATTTTATATATTTAATGCAATCGATAGTCAAACAGTTATGATGCAAGTATCAGAATCTACTTATGAGATTATTGATTTAATGACGAGTATGCTTTCTGGTGTAAGTGTTTTTGTTGCATTTATATTAGGTTTTTTGATTATTTATGCAAATAGATTTTTAATGAAAAGAAGACATAAGGAATTTGGTATTTATCTAACTCTTGGTATGAGTAAAAGAAAAATATCACTTATTTTATTCTTTGAAACATTAATAGTCGGTGTTATATCACTTGCCATAGGATTAATACTTGGTACGGGGTTATCACAACTTATGAGTTTGTTTGTAGCAAATCTGTTTGAAGCCAAGATGACAGAATTTGAGTTTGTATTCTCATCATCTGCATGCATTAAAACACTTATTTACTTTAGTGTTATGTATATTCTAGTAATGATATTTAACACATATAATGTAAGTCGTTGTAAGCTAATTGATTTACTTAATGCGAACAAAAAATCAGAAAAAATAAAATTAAAAAATCCTTGGATTTGTGTAATTGTCTTTATTATTTCTGTAATAGCATTAGGATATGCATACTATTGTGTTACAGGTGGAGTAACAGATATGCAAACTGCTGATAAAATACTTATTCCTATTGCTCTTGGAGCATTATCAACATTCTTTATATTCTGGTCTTTATCAGGTTTATTACTCAAAATATTTATGAGTATGAAAAATGTTTATTATAAGGGACTAAATAGTTTTACATTAAGACAGTTTAGTAGCAAAATAAATACAACTGTATTTTCAATGACTATTATATGTTTGATGTTATTCTTTACAATATGTGTTTTATCAAGTGCTATTTCAATTAGAAATTCAATGACTGCGAATATTAAGGAACTTGCTCCAGCCGATATAGAAATTAATAAGAAAATGGACTTACCACTAGATTCAGGATATTCACAAGAAGTTATAGAAGATTCTAAAATTTCTGTAAGTGAAACATTGGATAGATTAGGTTTTGATGCTGATAAGTATTTCAAAGATGTTGTAGAATTTTATGTATATGCAAGTAATGATATATTAGTTAAAAATACACTTGGAGATGCTTATGAAAAAATATCTCAAGAATTTCCATATTTAAAATATGATACTGCTGAACAATTTATTAAAGTGAGTGATTATAATAAACTTGCTAAATTATATAATTTAGATGAAATTCATTTAAGTAATAATGAATATGCAATAATTGCTGATTTTGATTCGTGGATAGATATTAGAAATCAAGGGTTAGAATTAAATACACCAATTATGATAAATGGTTATACTTTAACACCTAAATATGATGAATGTATTAATGGGTTTATTAATATGACAAGTAGCCATGTAAATATGGGAATATTTGTAGTACCAGATGAAGTTTTAAATGGTTACGTTAGAGAAACAGGAATGTTAGTTGCTAATTACAATGCAAATGATGATGAAGGAAAACAAGAAATAGAAAATATGATTATAGATTTAGATAACAGTCCTTACGCATCAAACACAGATATAGGTGCGAGTACCAAACTTGCAATATATGAGGGTAGTATTGGACTTGGAGCTATGGTCACGTTTATTGGTTTATATCTTGGAATTATCTTCTTGATTGCAAGTGCAGCCATTTTAGCACTAAAAGAATTATCAGAATCAACAGATAATAAAGAAAGATTTAGAATGTTAAGAAAAATAGGAACTGATGAAAAAATGCTTAATAAAGCTCTATTTAGACAAATTGGAATATTCTTCTTGTTCCCATTAATTATTGCAATTATTCATTCTATATTTGGTATTAAATTCTGTCTTTATATATTAGAAACATTTGGTAAAGGAGAATTATTAAAATCAATTATCATGACAGCAGGAATTATTGTCTTTGTATATGGTGGATATTTTATAATTACATATTTATGTAGTAAAAATATTATAAAGGAAAGGTAAAAATGTTTGTAGTATCTAACTTTAGTAATTTAATAGAAGACATTATAAGTAGAAGGAGGAAAGATTAAGAATTAATCTTTTCTAAATATGAGTTATTTAGAAGCAATAAAAACAGCAATTATTATATTCCCAATTATTGCCTTTCTTTTTACCATTCCTTTTATTTTGTATCAGTACCATAAATATGGCTCTATTAATAAATTACGAGTTTTAATTATTTATTCCTTTGTTTTATATTTAATAACAATTTATTTTCTAGTAATACTCCCACTTCCGAGCATAGAAGAAGTAGAAAATATGACTGGTAGAACGATACAATTAATACCATTTTCATTTATAGGAGATATTGCAAGGGAAACTAATTTTAATATATTATATCCATCTACCTATATTTCTACCATAACACATCCTAGTCTTTATACAATGCTTTTTAATATTATTATGACTATTCCTTTTGGAATGTATTTAAGATATTACTATAAATGTAGTTTGAAAAAGACTATTATCCTCACTTTCTTTCTCTCATTATTTTTTGAACTTACACAACTTACAGGACTTTATGGAATGTATCCTAGACCTTATAGATTATGTGATGTGGATGATTTAATAACAAATACTTTAGGAGGAACGATTGGTTACCTTTTAATGGGAATAGTAGATGATTTTTTACCAACAAGAGAGAAAATAGATGAAGAAACATTAGAAGAAGGTAAAAAAGTATCAGGCTTTAGAAGAATAACTTTATTCTTTTTAGATGGATTTGTATGTTTCTTTTTGGGAACAATATTAGCATTATTTACAAACTTTAAAATGATGTTAATTATGTTTGTTATCTATTATGCAGTAATACCATATTTTTGGAAAGGAAAAACACTTGCTGGAAACTTCTTGAATGTAAAGGTAAGTTTTCCGAACATGATCTTTATTAGATTAATGGTTAGAACAATATTTCAGTACTTTTATTATTTTATCTTACCGATATGTGTACTTAGTGTAGGAATGATAATTGTAAATAATGCAGATATTTCTTCAGTAGGAGCAATTTGGACATATCTTATTTGTTTTATAATCATGTTTATATTTTATTTAATTAATATAATACTAATTTTAAAAAACAATAGAATTTATTATGATAAGATGCTCAAAATTACATATTCAAGCACTATAAATGAAGTAAAGGAAAAAGGGAGAAATAAATAATGTTTGAAATTTTTAAATTTATTTTATTATTTATTGTAGGAATTATAATTGCAAGTGGTGTGTTTTTTACAAGTGTTTTTAATAATAACAATATATCAAAAGATGATACGGTAAATAACTATAATAACTTCTTACAAGATATTGCACCTAACGGACTTACAAAAGATAGTAAATTAAAAGGAAAAAGGGAATTTGGAATTGATAAATATGTTGGTATATATAACGCTAATTATGTAGATGACACAAAAGAAGAAACAATATTTGGAGGAACAACTTTAAATAGAAAAGAAGGAAATTCAGTAAAGTTAAAAATAAAAGTAAAAAAGAAAAAAGGTAATATAGAAATTATCAGCAATGAAGGAACAACAAGTGTAATCTTGATAAATGATACTGGAGAAATTGAAAAAATGGTTAATGTTAAAGAAAAAAGTTATTATTTAAAAATTAAAGTTATTAATTTTACTGGAAATGTAGAAATCATATCAGAATAGGAGGAAATTGATTATGGAAAATATTAAAGGCAAAGTATTTGCTGGAGTTGGAATAATATTAGTTATTTTAGTTTTTTGTTTAGTATATTGGTTACTTTTTTATCAAAATACAACATACTATACAAAGATAGATAATACTAAAGTAGAAATATTAGATTCTGGTGATATGAGATATGAATATACTTTAGATGCTTATAATAAAAATGGAAAAGAAAAAGAAGTAACTTTTAAAACAAGTAGAGAGCTAAAAGAAGATGCATATCTTGAACTTGAAGTAATGCTTACAAGAGGTGTTAAATCTTGGCAAGAAGTACAATTTGATGAATTACCAGATAAAGTACAAGAACAATATGAATAAATGAAATAAAATATAAAAAATTAGTATGAATCAAATAATAAAGAAGCATACTAATTTTTTTATATGGCTATTTAATTTTTTGAAAAATGGTATAATAGTATCATAATATAAATTCTACTTTTAAGTGGTATAAATATTGCTGATTAAATGGTATATTTGATTCATGAAAAGGAGATGATCTTATG
>CALWGE010000124.1 GCA_944378225.1 uncultured Merdimonas sp. | reverse complement strand
TTTAATATATCAAAAACAGGAATAACATATGAAAATGCTCAAATGGAAAAAGACATAGGAAATATATTAATATTAAATATAAAATTTAAAACCGTCGGTACAAAGAAAATAATAACACCAGCTATAACCCTTTTACCAGTAGTATTAATTGCTTTTTTAATTGCATCATCACCAGCCGTAATAGCTTTCGTAAATTCTACAATTGTTAATAACAAAATTAACACAACATCCAAAAACTTTATAAAATCAAAAACTTCTTGCAACATATAAGCAATACTATTTGAATCTTCAGGATCGCCAAACACAGCTTCACATTCTTGTTCTTCATTATTATCAGCTAAAACAGAATATTGATAATTTTCATTAAAACTAAAAGCTTTAACATCACATGAAAAAGAAAAAACAAATAAAAATAAAACAGTCATAATTAAAACTTTTTTCATTTTCATACACCTCTACTAGAAAGATTATATCATAAAAAAAACGATATTCAAATAAATATCGTCTTTTTTCTAATAAGAATTGTTAGTAACACAATTTGAATTAGGATAAACTATACAGTTCTTACAAATTTCATATTCGCCTTCAACATCAGAAAAGCCGTCAACAATACTAAATATAAAACCAATTATTGTAGGAATAAAGAATATAACAACTGCAGCTATAGCTCTCATAGCTAAATGAGTAATAGCTTTTTTGATATCGTCTTCTTTGCTTCCAATTACAGCTGTACCTAAATCTTTCATTCCCCATATAATTAATACAAGTGGTATTACAATTTTAAAAACTAATAATACTTGACCAACTAATTTCCAAATATTAGCAGTACCAGCACAAAATCCTACATCCATTAATAACATTATTACATCTCCTTCTTTCAATAAATCACAATTTAATTTTATTAATAAATATAATAAAAGTCAAGTATTTTGTCAAATACTCGTCTAATTATTATTCTTTTACAATACCAAACAATTTCATATTAGATTTTGGTCTACCATCTTCTTGTCTTTCAAATCCTAACTTAAATAATAATTCATCTAATGATGTATGATGATTAACTTTATCATCAAGAGGAGGTATATTAAAAAATACTTTACATCTAGATTCAAATTCAAACTCTTTAATATCTTTTTCATTTAACAGACTTTGATTTAAAATTATTTTTTTATCTTGTACTCTTTCCAATATAGTTCTATCACTTCTAATCATTTTATTTAATTTAATTGTACTTGGTTCCATTAAATATAACATCTCAGCAATTGAATTTTCTTTTGGACTATCATTTATGTCTACTAATATTACATCATAATTACTATTAGGATTCTTAATTATAGCATCTAATTCAGCTGATGATACACTAAGTAGATCACTATCATTGAAATATATAAAATCATTTTTATCTACTTCTACTGCTAACACTTTATAATTTTCTTCTAATTGTCTTTTTAGCATATAAATTAACGTCGTTGCTCCAGCTCCATCAGTTAAATCCTTCACTCCAATAATCCTTGAACCAAATCCACTAGAAACATTAGAATAATTAATATAATTATTAGTTACTCCTCCCTTATTATCATCAAACTCTTTACCATTTGTCAAAATACTACCTTGACCATTTAACATATGATATTGAGCGACATCTTTATAACTATTAGGATTATTTATTAAATATAATATTGCATCAATGTTTCTTGTAAAATTATAAATTCCCATTGATACTAATTGTGAAATATAATTAGGACTATTTACTATTTCACTATCATCTAATAATAAAATAACTTTATTCATATCTAAACCTAAAGAAAGTTTTTGAATATTAACAATATTTTGGTAATCTTTAATTGCTGTAATGTCTAAAATCATCTTATTAAAGAAAAAATTTTGAAAATTATCTATCAAATCCTCAACATCAAATTCCCCTTGTAAGCTTTTAATAACATCTATATTCAAATTTGATAGCATTTCTTTATATCTATTAGCTACAATTACATTCATTAAACCACATCCTATATATTAAATTTACTATCATCATAAGTATGTTCAATTTCTAACGTCTGACCACTTACTCTAAATGTAAATAAATTACCTAAAACTGGCAAATCAAAAGAAAAGAACATGTCTATATCATAATAAGCCCTATTAGGCTTTTTATCAAAATAACCTATTTGTTTTCTAACACAATAATAATACTTAGTATCACTCTTAGCAAGTTCAAAATCTTCACTGCCATTACCATCTAAGCTAATTGCTCCATAATAACCATCTTGACAATACCCCTTTACATTATAACCACTATATGATAAGTAATTGGCAATTAATTGTATGCCACCATCACTTCTACCATCAGTACTAATTTGATCAGTAAGGCCTTCACTTCTTTCAATTATATCTACGACTTCATTTTGTAATCTAAATGTTTTAGAATAATTAAGAGATACAACTAAAAAAGAAACAAACAATAACATAAAAACAATAACTAGTTGAAAAATCCAAGCTCCTCCAATTGACGTTTTCATAAAACTTCCTCCTAACCAACAGGATAATACATCATTCTCGTATCTCCACCTATATCATAAGCAAAAACTTCCCTAAATACTGGTAAATCCAATTTAAAAAATACTCTAATACTATAATAAGAAATATCTGGTAATTGCAGACTTTGAATATTATCGCTATCAGCTACATGAACAGGAATTTCTTTAACACAAAACAAAGCATCCCTACTATAACTAGCAGTTCCATTAGCTCCATAACCAATTTCATCAGCATTACATTGACCAGTTGCTCGATATCCAACTGTTGTTAAATAACTTTGAATCTCTTCAACAGCATTATCATCTACACCATTATGCTTTTGTATTATATTAATTATCTGATCTTTTACTTTATAAGCTTTTGAACTATTTACAGATAAACATAAATAACCAGAAAATAACGCTAAAAAAACTATTACAATTTGAAATAAACCCAATCCCCCAATAGCTTCTTTCATAATATCACCTATTTATTTATATTTACCCTTTCCAAGCACACAAAATATCTACTGTATTACCCTTATCATCTTCATAATGACAATCTACAGAACCATCAGCATTTTTAGTATTTTCGCATATTGCTTTTGAACAAGCAGTATTTTGATAAACATTATTTCTAATAACCGGCCATAGAGTTAAATAGAAAAAAGCTACTAGCCCCCCAACAGCAATAACCACCATTAATGTCATATTAAGTTCACTAGTAGCTTCTTTCATAAATACCTCCTAAAACATTTTAATTTAAACTTATGGATTTGTAGTAGTACCACCACTATTAGTAGCAGAACTATCTGGACACAATAAACCTGTTTGTAAATTGTTATCAGCATCATAATAAGAACATTCACAAGTATCGCCATTACAATTAGTACAACTTACAACATTTGCACAATAAGTACTCCTTGTAATATTATTTTTAACCATTGGCCATACAAATACGGTAAATAAAGTTCCTATTGCTGCTATAGCAACAACAGTAATTACTGTCATATTTAATTCTCCTGTTGCCTCTTTCATTAATCAATCTCCTCTCTACTATAATTATTATAAAAAATTTTTTTAAAATTATCAACTATATTATAAATTCATCATCATTAATACAGAAATAATCAATAATACCATAACCCCTACACCAGTCGTTACTAACATACTCATCGTTTTACTTTCCATCTTCTCTAATCTTTCCTTATACCTAGTTTCTCTGGCTTTTTGTTGCAAAGATGATATCGTTCTTGAAAAAGTTATTAATTGTTCTTGCTTACGCTCTTGTCTACCTAAACTCAAACGATATAAAAGTCTCATCATTCTCATACTATCCCTAACTGGATAAGTTTTAGCAAAATCCATATATGGATTAATTGTCGAATTACCGGCATTTATTTCATTAATCAACGTATGTAACCCTTCTTTAAATATTTCTGGAGCATCATCAATTGATTTTCCAATTGCTACTGGTACCGTATAATGTTGGATTAAAATTTCTAAACCCTTTAAATAATGAGGTAACATTGAATCTATAGTATGTAAATGCTTTTTATAATAATTTTTTAAATTTAAATAATCTAATTTAAAAATACCAAATCCTGCTAATAAAGCAAATAATACATTAACATAAGATAAATTAGTTATAAATAAAAATAACAATAATATAATAACAATAAACATATTTCTGATTCTTTTACCAAAAACATAATCAGGATCAACTCCATCACCATATTTGGCTTTTACCAAAAAATCAAAATCACTTTCTTTTAATTTAATAAAATATTGTTTATTATCATCAACCATTTTATTAATATCTATAATTTTAGAATAATTCAAAGCAAATATTATAAGAGCACCTAAAACTAAGATTTCAAAATACATAATTACTCAACTCCAGTCTGTTCATTGTAATATCTTTCCCCTGATAGTAAAAAGTAACTATTTATAATAATAATAGCATGTAATAAAAGTTGAACATACCACATATCTAACAACTTTAAATAACTGTCGCGTCCTAATAAAAATTGCATTACCATTACTAATAAATATAAGGCTAAACCAAATGTTAAAAATCTTTTATGAAAATTTTGTCTATCCATTCTATCACGATAAACTCCCTCAACTAATGCATCAATATCCATTGACATATTTTCAAGAGCTTCACCAGAATCTCTAGCACCTTCCTTAGTAATTTGTAAAAATAATTGATGCATATTTTTTACCATATAATATGGATATTTATTATTAAAATATATAATAGATTGATCGATGGTACCATTAGTATATGACATATCAATCATAACCTTTACATCAGAGAGAACAGGATCCTCTAAAATTCCCGAATCCCTAACTCCTTCTAACGATTTAACAAAGCTTTGAGTTGTATTAAATTCCATTATTACATTAGTTGTATATACTTGAATTTGTTCAAAAACATACTCACTATAAATTCTTTGACATCTTAAATAAGCTAAGTAAGGAATAAACAAAACCGCAATTATTGCATATAAAATAGCCATTAACAAACTAAAAAAATATAAATAAGCAATACCTCCAGCTACAACTGCAAACACTATAACTTGTACCACATATTGCTTTGTAGTATATTCTTGTCCTAATTCTTTAGTTTTTTCTCTTACTGTTTTAAAACTATAAGGTGCATATTTTTCATATAAATCACCTATAGTTGATGTAACATACTTATATGTTTGACCAGTAGCATTCTTTCCATCTGTAACACGATAAAAGTATGCAAATAAAGCTAAACCACATAATATAATTAATTCCACATAATCACCCCTAATTATAAAACATCAATTGCGCTAGAATTATTATTTACTTGTTCATTATCATTAGACATATCCCCGTCTTTTTCATTAGCTTCACCTAATCTAAATACATCATCAGGCATTGCAATACCTTGTATACTAAGGTAATCTAGTAAATGCTTAGTCGGATTTTTTAATGTATACTTACCATCCAATGACTTTTTGTAAATAATATTAGATTTTGGTTCATTAGTTTCATCATCAACATAAAATTCACAAACTTCAATAATTTCTCTTTGAAATCTTCCTAAAGCTTTACTCATATACCCTTTTACATAAACACCTAGTTGTACATATCGATGAATAGAAGCCAAAAACTGTGAAATATCTTGACTAGACTCGAGCAAACTATACATACGTAATGGTATACTACTAGCTTTATCGGCATGAATTGTAGATAAAATATTATGCCCCGAACTAATAGAATTTCTTACTGCCATAACCGCCTCAGCACTACGAACCTCAGATAATAATATCCATTTTGGGTTTTGCCGCATACAAGTTACCAAAACATCAGAATAACTAGCAATATTATTAGTTTTAATTGCTACAATATCTCGATGGGGAAAAATTCTATCCAAGTGTAACTCTAATGTATCTTCGATTGTAATTATTTTTTCATTTTCTATTGTATTACTTGCTAAATACTTTACTAATTCGGTTTTACCAGAGCCAGTCTCTCCAGCCACTATAATATTACAATGACCATGTACACACTCAATTAAAAAATCATGTAAATCTTCTGAAACATATTTTTCATTTATTAACTTAGTTTTATTTAACCTAATTTTAGCCGGAGTTTTCCGAATTACACAAGCTATACCATTAGTTGCTATTGAATCATGAATAAAATTTAACCGCAATTCAGCACTCTCAGCATCTAAAAAAGGATGAGCCATATTAAAAGTTTTCCCCATAACGTTGGAACACTGAAAAGCAAGTTTTTCCATAAAACTATTATTAATATCAGGTCGATCAACACTATAAATACCTTTATCCAAAGTCTTCAACCAAACTTGTCCCCCGTTACTATATGATATATCAGTAATCTGATCATCAGCCAAAAACTCGTTCAACGGACCAAAGTCCATTTGCGAAAATACAGCTTCATCCACACATATTCACCCCTTTATAATTAACTTAATGGTACACTATTAGCATTTATATAATCTTCTATTTCTTTTTTATCAACAACAGTATCCCCAGGATTTTGCGTATAAGAAGAATTCCTTGGTATAGGTTTAATTGTTAAATTTAATGCTTCAGCTTTCTCTAATAATTCAAAGATATCATCTGGTACAGCAAATAACATAACAGAAGGTGTTCTAGCTTCAGTTGTACTTTCGAATACATGTTGACCTTGATTATCCTTTACAGCCAAAACCTCAATACTTTGAATTAATCTACCGAACATAACTTTACCATCGACCTTAGTTTCGACATATAAATCAATCTTATTACCTGGAAATATTGAATTTCCATATGTAGTATCCATATTTACTTTTAATGGAAATATAGTATAACCATCAGGTATATCAGCAAAAGTTGAATCTGGCATTTCAGATTGATCCATGACCAAAGTAGAATAGAAAAAACTATTTTCTGGTATAGTTGCTCCATAACTAACATATTTATCAATTATAGCGCCAACATTAGTAATAATATTTTTACTACTACTAACCAAACTACTTGGAACCTCTGTATAACCTATCATATCAGCGGTTATTTTAGTCCTAGAAGTAATTTCTTGCTTAGCATAAGGAATTTTAACTGGCGAAGTAGCTTGATTAACACGCCAATTATATCCTACATAAAGTACAGCAACCCCTACCAAAATACAAATAATAGTAACTGTATTCTTATTACTTAAAAATCGTTTAATTCCTGTTAATAAATTTCCCATTCTTATTCTCTCCTTACTTACTAATAGTTAAATATCCTTTACTAAACCAATCACTAAATTCTGGCCAACTAGCCTTCATTTGTTCAACACTCATTGTTGCATAACCATTATACTTTCTATCAAATACTTCTTTAGCTGTTGATAAATTAGTTATATTTTCA
>CALWGE010000123.1 GCA_944378225.1 uncultured Merdimonas sp. | reverse complement strand
CACACTACAAAGCCGGCACTTACCTGATTAAATTCGCACGGAGCACCTTCATCCCAGTTTTCGCATTTTGCTATTGAATCGGCAATTTCTTCAGTTAAAACACCATAATATATCACAACAAACTCATCGCCGCCATACCTATAGAGCTTTCCACTGTCTTTAAGCTCATCAGAACATACTTTTCCAAAATGTATCAGATACCTGTCGCCGACATTATGGCCGTACCGGTCATTAATAAGTTTAAATCTGTCCAAGTCAAGAAACATAATAGAAAAAATCTGATTTTGTTCTATCAAAATACGCATATGCCTCATCATTTTAACCCTGTTTCCAAGGCCTGTTAAAGCATCATCCGAAACTTTTTTCTCAAGTTCATCAATTTTAACCGAACTGTTTATTACTTCATAAACAATTGAGAACAATATGTAGTTAATTGCAAGGAACATACCTAAAACAATGGTCTGCAGCAAATATTTATCACTGCTTAAAAAAATCACATGAAGAATAAACAGCATAAAGAAATTTAAATATGCGCTTATTCCCAAATATCTAAACTGTGTTTTCCTAAAATCATATAAATTCTGAAAAATATAGCAGTATTTTGGTATCAAAAATTTTTTAAGTGGAATAAACGTCAACAGAAACAAAACCGTCTCAACTATTGTCAAAGATATTCCATAATTTATATATCCCAAAATATATACAACTTGTACGGAAACAGCCATTATTCCAAGAGTGTATGTCCAGCTCATACACATATTCATAAGAAGTCTTTCATATTTTTCATCATACAAAATTTTTAAAGGAATTATATATATAAATCCAAATATTGAAAACTTCCCGTTTCCGTTAAATGTGCCTCCGTTAAACATTACAATCGGCACAATTAAAAATACAGTAAAAACCAAAAATACCATTACCGTTTTGAATACTGAATATTTTCTTTTAAAGCAATGGTTTAACGTAATTAAATTAATAATTAAAACTTCAAGATACGGCAAAGTCTGTGTATATTCCATAGCTGTCACTCCAAAATACTTTAAAGCAAAAACATTATATGTCATTGTCTGATTTTTCAATCAATTTTACGAAAATATTATATCAAAAACTAAAAATATCAACAACTGTTTTAGATTATAAAATAGGCAGTGAGATTGATTATCTCACTGCCTATTATTTTATAAATAATAGCCCTCCTGCTTTGCCTGTACTCTATTGGAGGAAGTATCGCTTTTGATTTTTCAAGCGGTCTTTTGCAATTTTTAAATTATTAATAGATTTCAAATTAGTTGTAAACAAAATTTGAGTACAGACAAATTATTCAATCACAGCCTCAATTTTGGGGTGCGTGAAGCTACGATTTTAAAAGAAGGGCTGATTTTTGCGCTGTCTTTTCATTCTTAAAATATATCCGGCCATAGTAATTACACCGCCCGCACTCACACAGCAATAAACAGTTATTCCTCTGCATATCAATTCCATATTTACTGCTTCTGCGTTTCCCAAAAGATTCGTAAATCCGTCAAGCATCATATAATCAGCAACGCCCATGGCACCCGGAATCGGAACACTATTGGAGCCGACTGCCACAAAGCATTGAATTACCATTGCTCTAAGTGCCATAAAACTGCCTTTTCCGCAGGCCATAAATATGAAAAACGGTACGCCAAGCTGCGATAATCTCTGAAGCACATTTAATAAATAGGAATGTAATAATACGCTTTTATCCTCTGCAATAAATTTGGCACATTCCCTATACTGTTTAAGAGAACATTTCAGTTTTTCTCTTTTTGTGTTTCCATCTTTTATAATATTTAGTTTCTCGAAAAAACAAATAAATGTATTACAAATGCGGTATATCAATTTGTCTTTGTGCAGAAGCATATAAAAAACAAACGTAAGCACACATATTATTCCAAAGCCTATAAGAAACAGTATTTTAAATTTCATAGACAGCTGGAACAAAATCTTATGAAAAAGTAAAAATGTCAGTCCTCCTACACTCAAAAGTGCCGCACTGTACATAATCAAATTCAGCAGCAGTGTTATGGCAATGGCAGAGCCTTTCATACCATCCTTCATCATAAAATATGCGCTTGCCGGCTGTCCGCCTGATGCGGATGGAGTAATAGCTGAAAAGCATACATCTGCTGCGCTGTATACCATACCGTTTTTGGGTTCTCTATTAACTCCCAATGCCTTTGCAATGCGTATGATTGCCAGGCCTTCAAACCATATAAAGCCAAGCATACTGACCACTGCCAAAATAAGCCATTTTAAATCCATAGCAAGCATACTTGATATTAATACCTCTGCTTTAAAGGTCTTACTCTGATTGATTACCAAGAATATACTTCCTACTGCAATACAGAATGATATAATTGCCCACACTATTTTTTTCTTATCTATCATTACATATTGTCCTTTCAAAACAAAACTAACTATTCCGTATTACATACATTTATATATCATCTTTTTTTCATACTTTCTCAAGAATAAATTCTTTTATACTTTCAAATCCATCCGTGCCGTCTGATGCATCATTACAGAAAGTAACGGTCTCTTATTTATCCTGCTCTTCTATAAGTGCTCTGTATTTTGCATAATGAATTTGCAATTTTCTCAACAGCAGTTCCGTATATATGGATAAGCGATTTATTTTGGGCAATATAAACAGATGCCTCTGCAATTAAAATTGCTCCTGCT
>CALWGE010000122.1 GCA_944378225.1 uncultured Merdimonas sp. | reverse complement strand
GTTATCTGTTCAATACTTTCAACTTGACTCATGAGGCCAACACTACCCCGAATATAAGCGGCAGGATATTCCTGGCTATCAACCGGAGAAGCGATTGCATCGACAATATAACAAATGCCATTCGCAAAATCATATGCGCCCACAAGGACACCGCCTGTTTCATTAGGAAGTTTCTCTCGGCGAAGTAAATGCAATCTTTTTTTCAGCGTGGGAGATATTTTTACACACCAATCTTCGCAGTTATCTACCTGAAATACTTCCCCAGTCTCCTCGTATAGCTTCAATGTCAGGTCTTCAAATGACCACACCATAACCGCACCATCAGTAGACGGGGTAATGCTTTTAATCGCCTTGCTACAAATTCCAGAAAAAGTAGAGGCATTATCTTGGGGATACACAAGGCTGGTTCCACGGCATGTAGATGAATACAGAACCTTTTGCTCTGATTTTAAGTGCTCATGCAATTCCGATTCATGAACAAGCAGACGATAGTACTGCATTTCCAATGTATCCAACGAACTTTGGCGATTTGCACTTTCCAGTAGCATTATGAGAGACGATCCTGATGGATTCATAAAAAAGCTTACTGCTCTTGTGCTTCCTGCTAAGTGGTGGGATAAATATCGTCCAACCGCTACAGAGGCAGTGCAGTCTACTACCAAATCCGATCTCCGGATTGCTGATTCGATTAAGCCTCTGTTATCCTCATCAAAAATATTGGAAACAATAGCCTCCTGTACAATACTTTCCCTCTCAGAATACAAAGAATCTGCATACATCTTCATTGATGTAGCTTTCTCTTTCCCGATGTCATCTTGGCGCAAACAGTGCCGTACCAAATTATGTGGATAGAGTATGTCCTGGTCAATATATGTCCATCGCCCGTATCCAGAACGGATACAATTATTTGCGACCTGTGACCCCAATGCCCCCAAACCAATCTGGACATACTGACCATTCTCTCCGCAATCAATTGCTCCGCTAAGATGGTTAGCAATATTTTTATCAAAGGCAGCAATGAGTTCAAAAGGCTTAATAGGGACATCCTTATACTCTAAGGGCTCTCTTTTCTTGACTAACTTTCCCTGCACCGATTCATATCCGAACGAACGATACAGCCGTTGATAGTCATCCGCAACCCGAAAAACCTTTAATGTAGATTGCTCCGGTGGAACCCCTTTGGTCCTTGCAAGGGAAACATCTACCATTAAAAGAACTGAACTTCTTTTTAATTCAGTTTCTTTTTGATGAAACAGTACATTGTACAGCTTTCCTCGCTTTACATTCCATATCTCGGGGATTGCCTCATGCAGGATATCTACTATTGGCTCACTAAAAGCATCATCCAATTCCCCTAATGTTTGGGGCATCTTATGAATGATATTTTCTGTATAAACCTTTTGTATTTTTACGGCCAGAACTGTATACACTTTCCCATCGGCCATGCTTATAGGAATTTCCTGATAAAGGGTTCCGTTGTATGCAGCAATTTCTCGCAATCGGATAAATGGGTATTTAGGAGCAGAGAATACAATAATCCCATCCCGATTGCCAGGAAAAAATGGTTCAAGAGGCTGATCTTTTTGATGAAGTTCCCCTCGTGCTGTTTTCTCAAACCAATACACGATTCGCCGCAAGAATACACTTGCATTGAACATATATTTGATATCTTCAAAGGATACATCGAACAGGCACAGGGTTTTATGCCCATCCTCCAGTACATTTAGATGAGGGACTACAGGGAAATCATCTCGGCAGTACACTACGGGTATGCCAGCATCAACTGCCAATATAGTGACCCGTTCAGAGTTTTCTACTGGAACAACTGGGTACTGCGGAATTTCTAATGGCCCAATATCAATAGTTAGAATATCACTTTGATTATCCTCTTGGACTGATATCAATTGTCCAATCCCTGTTGTATCCAGAGCCAAAAGAAGTTTTTTTGCAAATACGCTTTTACACTCGTATTTCAATTTGTATCTCCTTATTGCCCTCCAGCACGGGGAGCTGATTTATTAAAATACGCTCTTTGCACACTATTGGCCTTTAATGTGACGCCCATGGAATCAATCTCGAACTGGATAGGTGTCGGTTTCCCACCGCCAAACGGGATATGTTCCATTGTTGCCAAGAACTGAACGCCGCTTGTCGTATAGGTTTCATATCCCCGCTTGGCACACATGTGAGGTGGAGAGGTTTCTTCAGTTACCTTGAGGCAAGAGGCTACCATGTAAGCTTTCGACGCAGCCCGCTCTAACAGCCATTGGATATTTTGGGTGGGAACGAGAACCCGTACATCCTTTTCTCCCTTTTCATTCAACCCTGTATAGCTACAATGGTGCGGTATATCATAAATATCCCAGTCAAGATATTCCACATTTTCATTTTCCCGAGAGATATCAACAATTTTGTCCAATGCTTGGTAAGGAGTATCGCCTGTCATAATGACATTTGTTTCTCGTGTTTCGTTGTACAGACGAAGCTGCAATACGATAGACGGATCGTTCTTATCCTGTATATCCTCACTATCATCCGAAAACGGAGCATGGACGAATACCTGTAGTTCATCTTCAAAACCAGCAGGCAGTTCTATAGTCTGACCAGCGTGTATAATCAGATCCTTGACATCATTATAGTCAATTTCTTGCTCTTTAAGCCAATCCAGCAAACTATCAGGTGCAGCGATAACCTTGATTCCATACCTCTCTCTCAACCTATACCTTGCTTCGTTCCGAAGAATTTTAGCATCAGATTGATTCTCCAGGTCAGAATCCAGTAAGAATGCAGCAGAAACCCACATTTCCTTGATTTTTGCCCGAGTATCTGACTGGTATTTCTTGGCATGGTCCAAATAGAAAAATTCACTCGATCCTTTTGTATGATCATCATGAGCATGAGAGAACATTACCACATCGAATTCCTTGATGGAGGATAATTCTTTTTTTATATCGTATCGTTCATCCGTTTCAGATCCGTCATTCATTGCAGCATAATCAAACAGCAACTTCGCCCCGCTCTGTAGCTCCAGAAGACATGTTTCTGCATTGCCCAAGGGATAAAAGGTCAATTTCTGCGCCATAATCAGGTCTCCTTTCGTATTTGGTCGGTGGTTTTTTGTTCTTCCTTATGGTTTGCAATGTCTACAGCCAGAACTGTGTTAGTAAATCGATTCATTTTCAGGTGGGTACATAAGTTCAATGTTGTGGCTAAAACCAGCAGCAAGGTCAAGAACTTTTTCGAAAAGACCACTATATTGGGAAATACTATGAGAGACACAACATATAGCAACACAAACGCCAAAGTCTCCGTAAATAAATCGCGGCACATCAGATAGTCCCTTTGGGTCTGTTCAACTTGGCCCTTTTCTTGATATCTGTAATAAATCCCATACCAAGTCCCATTCTCATATTTCTTTCTTTCTTCCTTTTCACTTGGTAAGTCAGAAATCACAGCAGCGTACAAAGCAGTTGCTTCAGACAACTGAAAACGATCATCTGATAATTTTCCTTTGCTAATTCTGGTGAAAATGGTTTCTCCAGATCTCGGAATAAAAAACAAACCAACCAGTTTGTCTTTTAATTTGC
>CALWGE010000121.1 GCA_944378225.1 uncultured Merdimonas sp. | reverse complement strand
GGCAGCGCCTGTGGTAAACGGCCAGCCGGTCTATTCAGATATTGCACTGGCGGATTATATGGCAAAGCAGGCCGCCCAGCAGAAGTTTGGGGATGCGCAGCAGACCCCTGTCGGTTTGCAGGAGACAATGCATGCACAGGATATGAGTGCGCAGCTGGATGCAATAGATATGGATGCGGCTATACCGGAAGAAAATGTGGTTGCATCTTCTGATATTGATGGTACAATAGGGACAGATCAAAAATTGAATAGTGAATTTGTTCAAAATCAAGATATATCTGAAGATACATTAAAAAATTTAGATGATAATATTTTGGATATTATGGAGAGAGAGGGAGGGCATACCTTAGAACGTCATGTGGCAAGAGATGAACAATATTTAGTGACAAGAGTTCAGAGATTAAAGGGACAAGGAGCAACTACATATTATAATAAACAAATTGCAATTAAAGCTACACAAAATAGTATAGCCCAGCATGCTAAAGAAATTGTTGAGTGGTTAAGAGAGTCAACAACTAATCGATTAATCGTTATGACAGAGCATTCATTTCATGTTGGATATGGTATACCAAAAGGAGAAACTAAACGCATTGAGCCATTGAATAAAACGCGAATGGTAATTGAGCGGTCTAACAATAAATTTGGGTTTAGAATTATTACTACCTATCCCTTATTAAAGTAAAAGAGAGGATGAGTGAATAGTGAAAGATAAGATGATTTTATATTTCTGTAATTGTTATTTAGTTATGTTAGATTATGATGAGACGTTGGAAGAAATAGTGCAAGATTTTCTGTCTAAAGAAAAGGCAGAGACCATTTTAGAATTAAAAACAGAATGTAATAATATTATTCAGTTACCGGATACAGAAAAAGAAAAAGTTTTAAAAACTATCATTGGGAAAGCAGATGATTTAGTAATTGAAACAATGGAATTAGAGACGATAATTCAAAATATAGTAAAAAATATATAATTTATATAGATAATGTAAATTAAAAAAATTTATGCCGTTTCGTCTGAAACGGCATAAATTTTTAGTAGTTTATATGTATCAAAATGGAATAGTAATTAGACGAATAAGTGACGATTCATCACAATTCGCTGACGCCACCGGCGCAGCGCGGGTGATGCTGGAGCGCGCGTTCCCGCAGGCTGGACAACCCGGTGCGCAGGGGGTTGCGCAGAACACGGCAGCGCCTGTGGTAAACGGCCAGCCGGTCTATTCAGATATTGCACTGGCGGATTATATGGCAAAGCAGGCCGCCCGGCAGAAGTTTGGGGATGCGACCCGGTCAGGTGCAGAAGCACAGCAAACAGGTGTGACGGAGGCAGGAATACGACCGGAATTAGAGCATACAACTACAGCCATACCGGAAAATGTGGTTGCATCTGCGCAGAATGATGGTATAATAAATAGAAAAAGCGTACCTAAAGATAAGCCATATGCTCGTAGTCGCCCAAATTATGCTAAGGGACAGGTAGAAGCGGTTTGGGAACTGGCGAAAGATCCAAAAACAAGAAAAGTATATGATCCTACTGGGGTAGAAATTACGTGGGATCGGACAAAACCTAGGAATGGGCAATGGGATATGGGACATATACCTGGGCAAAAATATTCAGAGATATTTCATTTATATATGCAAGGAGTTATATCTAAAGAAGAATTTTTAGCTTGGTATCGAGATCCAAATAATTATAGACCAGAGTTACCCAGTACAAATCGCAGTCATTTATATGAATAAAACTTTTAAGGAGGAACTCTAATGAATATGGGCGGTTGTATTGTTTCTAAGAATATATATGATCATATAGCAAGAATTAAATGGTGTTTTAGAGAACAGAGCGTCAATTCAGTAGATAATGGTTGGCGTTTTTTATCTGAAATAGATACAGATGATTTTTTAAGCCATGTTGAAAATATGTGTGTATGTAGTTTTGAGACAATTGTTGAAATTGAACCAGCAGTTTTAGGAATTTATTCTTTACCGGTTGGGACAGAACTGATATTAAACTATGACGGAAAAAAGCGATTTTTTACGGATGGTAATACAGGGCAAGTAGTTGAGATATAAATGATGTTTAAATTATGCTGTTTCATCAGACGAAACGGCATAATTTTTTAGTAGTTTGTATGTATCAAAATAAAATAGTAATTAAGCGAATGGGTGATGGCTCTTCACTGCCCGTTGATGCCATCGGCGCAGCGCGGGTGATGCTGGAGCGCGCGTTCCCGCAGGTTGAACAGCAGTCGCAGGCTGAACAAACCAGCGTGCAAGGGGTTGCGCAGAACGCGGCAGCACCTGTGGTAAACGGCCAGCCGGTTTATTCGGATATTGCGCTGGCGGATTATATGGCAAAGCAGGCCGCGCAGCAGAAGTTTGGGGATGTGACCGGGCCAGGTGCAGAAGCACAGCAAACAGGTATGATCGAGGCAGGAATACAGCCGGAATTAGAGCATACAACTACAGTTACACCGGAAGAAAATGTGGTTGCATCTGAGAAGAATAATGGTACAATAGGAACAGAGACGGGACAAACCGCCGCATTTGTAGACACTACTGTTATTCCTACTTATCTTACAGTGATCGACGGTAAGGTAGGTGGAAAAGTCCCTGTTGAAGATTTTAAAAGTATAAGAAAAATATCTGTAAAAAACTCTACAGCTAATTCAATCACATTAGGAAAGTATACCAAAGGCGCAGATTCTTATATAGCTAGAGCAGGGACAGATTCCGCTTATTTTGATTTGGGCAATAAGTGGAGTGAAATCCAAGATAAATATGATCTTACTGACTCAGAAATGTTTGAGTTCTTCAATAAACCTGCATTAGAGGATGCCGTTATTTCCGGTAAAAGAATCAGATTTTCGCATAATCCATTAGAATATGGAGGCTCTTTCTTGGCAGATGAATGGGAATATATAAAAGGATTATTAAAATTAATTGATGATAATCTTATATTTAAAGGAGGATTTTGGTATGTTGAATAAAGAGGCTCAACGAAACTTACAATTGATTAAACAGATGATTATTCAAATCTGGGGAGAAGATTGTGAGTTATTAAATATAGATATAAAAGATTCTCCATATTCAGAATTTGAATTGTTAATACGGCTTTATCATAAAGTGGAGGCTGGAATATATTATGATCGTTCAGCATTAGACATTGGGATTAAGCAAAATGAAAAATATATTTTACTTGGGAATTTAACAAATAAGCCAGTGGTTCGCGGAATAAAAGCTATGGACCCTAAAAACTTACGTTCTAATTTTTTGATATTAAATGAAGTTGCACAGGCAATAGTAGAAAACTACAAATAAATATTAATAATTTATTTTAGGAGTTGGGAGCAGAAAACACTGATTTTAAAAAAGAAACACAACTAAAGCGCGTAAAACAGAGTAAAAGATATAGTTTTAAAAGGATATACCGGCTGTTTGAACTGGTATATCCTTTTAATTTATAAAGAACCCTTAAAACAAAACGCGTTTTAAGGGTTCTTTATAAGTAAAAGCTTTGTGAAAAAGAATACAGGGAACGGCTGAAATATCAACAGGGGCTGTATGATTATACAAACTGAGAACGGGCGGCGGCGCA
>CALWGE010000120.1 GCA_944378225.1 uncultured Merdimonas sp. | reverse complement strand
CTGTCCCTGGGCTTTGTGTTCCAGCAGGGCGCCACCACCGGCGGCACTGACCTGGCCGCCCGGCTTCTCAAGCTGGTGTTCAAGTGGCTGCCCATGGGCAAGCTGCTGCTGGCCGTGGACCTGATCGTGGTGGTGTCCGTGGCCCTGGCCTTCCAGACCATCAACACCGCCCTCTACGGCCTGGTGGCCCTGTACATCTCCACCCTGGCTCTGGACGGCGTGCTCTACGGCATGGACACCGCCAAGGTGGCCTACATCATCAGCGACCACAACGAGGAGATCCGCCGCACCCTGGTGGAGGACCTGGACAAGGGTGTCACCATCCTCCACGGCCAGGGCGCCTACACCGGGGCGGAGAAGAAGGTGCTCCTGTGCGCCTTCAAGCAGCGGGAGATCGCCACCATCAAGTCCGCCGTGAAAGGCCTGGACCCCAACGCCTTCCTCATCGTCTGCGACGCCCATGAGGTGCTGGGCGAGGGCTTCCAGGTGTATCACTCCGACGGACTCTAAGCCGCCCCACCTGGGGCAAAGGAGGGAGACTCATGAAAGTACGACTGCTGGCCCTGGGCCTTGCCACCGCCCTCACCCTGTCCGGCTGCACCGCCATGCTGGAGCGCAGCTACGTCTCCTCCGCCACCCACCTGGACTACTCGGTGACGGACGACTCCTCCATCCTGCGGGTGGAGAACTATCAGGGTCTGGTCAACGCCCTGCTCTACTTCGTCAACCAGCACTCCACCAACGGCACGTTGCGGCTGTACAACTACGCCGGGGATGTGGAGTCGGACTTGGAGCGCGCCTGCAACGAGGTCATGACCGAGGACCCCCTGGGGGTGTTCTCGGTGCGCTCCATGAAGTATGACAGCACCCGCATTCTCACCTACTACGAGGTGGATGTGCGCATTGTCTACTCTCGCTCCGCCCAAGTGGTGTCCTCCATCCAGTCTGTGGCGGGCCTTTCGGGTCTGCGGGGCGAGCTGACCCGGGTCATCTCCACCCGGCAGTCCCAGAGCATCTCCCGGGTGAGTTACTTCTCTGGAGACGCCGCCGCTGTAGAGTCCCTGTTCTGGCTGGCCTTTTACAGCAACCCCCAGACCGCTTTGGAGCCTCCCAAAATCTCCGCGTCCCTCTATCCGGAATCCGGGGCCCAGCGCATTGTGGAGCTGACCCTCACCTGGCCGGACACCCAGATGGACCTGGAGGAATACGCCAAGTCTCTGGAGACTCTGGCGGGCCAGATGCTGGAGGAGTCCGCCCAGACCCCCTACACCCTGGAACAGCTCACCGGCCTGGTCCAGAGCGTGGCCGCTCCCTCCACCACCGGCTCCCTCACCGCCCTGGACGCCCTGTCCGGCAAGCCGGCCAGCGACCAGGGGCTGCTGCTGGGCCTGGAGGCCCTGCTGCAAGAGGCGGGGATGGAGTACACCATGGTGTTGGGCTCTCAGAACTCCATCCGCACCCTATGGCTCATTGTGGCCACCGACCACGGCTATCGCCACCTGTTGGCCCAGTCCCTCCACCCGGACCAGCCCCTGAAGCTGTACACCGACCAGCAGATGACCGATCAGGGCTATACCTGGTCCACCTCCCTCTACCCCGCCTGTCGGGAGAACGGGGAGGAATAAGGAAAAGTTTTTTCGAGAAACTTTGAATTTTGTGTTGACAAAAGGGATGATATCTGGTATCATCCCTTTTGTTGTCGCGAGTGTAGCTCATCTGGTAGAGCGCCACCTTGCCAAGGTGGAGGTAGCGAGTTCGAGCCTCGTCACTCGCTCCATAGTATGGAGATATGCCTATCTGGGTATATCTCCATTTTTTCTTGTCTTAGCGAACTCGCTACCTCCACCTTAACTTGAAATCTGAGGTTGGGGGCTCGTGCCCTGTTAGGGGCACACCTATTCCCTCTTATCTCTTCACTATTCCCTAAAATCTTTCAATTTCTCCTTGATTTTAATAGAAAATTCTTCTATTGTTTTTCTCTTCAGGCTTCCCAGCCCGGTGGGGACGCTACCCGCTGGGGGTTTCTTTTGAGCGGGCAAAAGAAACCAAAACCCGCTTAGGGCGTTCCCCCCTAAGTACCCCCCTGGGGTACGAGGCTGGAACTGCGTCATTCTCACCGTCGGCCCTGGCCCCGGTGGGGTCACATAGATGGCCTGGCAAGTCTATGGGAAGTACCCCCTTCTCTGTGAGTGTGTGCCTCTGTTTCCAGGGCCTCACCCTGGTGTGCGGCGTTCCCGCCGCCAAGGGTCTGGTTCCCGGTAACTTCCAGCCCAAAGCCTCCCTCAGGGAGGGAGGTGGGCCGACGTAAGTCGGCTCGGAGGGAGCCTGTTGCAGAAACCAAAGGGCTTAGACGCAATGGGCGGAGTGTGCCAGAGTGGCCGGGAAGTCTGGCAGAGGTCTGCTCTCTGTACGAACTGGTAGGTACAGCCGCCCGCTTGCTCCCTCAGTCTGCCCTTACGGGCAGCCAGCTCCCTCCCGGAGGGAGCCGCTCTGGTGCGGCGTTGCCGCCGCCGGGAGTGTCTGCCGCTCCACATTTTTTCATTTCACCCTTGACAAAAGCTTTTTCTTCTGGTATCATACCCTTTGTCGTTGCGAGTGTAGCTCATCTGGTAGAGCGCCACCTTGCCAAGGTGGAGGTAGCGAGTTCGAGCCTCGTCACTCGCTCCATGTGAATGGAGACGTACCTGTTCGGGTATGTCTCCATTTTTCTTGTCTTGGGAACTCGCTACCTCCACCTTAACTTAAAATCTGAGGTTGGGGGCCCCGCAAAAGCCATCGGCTTTTGTGGGTACGGAAGCGGGTTCGAGCCTCGTCACTCGCTCCAAATAAAAACGGTCTGACTTCGGTCAGGCCGTTTTTATTTGGTATCCGTAGGTTATTTCAATGCTCGCCGGAAGTCAATTCCGCCTGCGCCAAGGTTTTCGCCTCAGGCGAAAACACTTGTACGGCGCACCTGCGCCGCCCCGCCTTGCGGGGCCCCATGGAGACGTACCTGTTCGGGTATGTCTCCATTTTTCTTGTCTTGGGAACTCGCTACCTCCACCTTAACTTGAAATCTGAGGTTGGGGGCCCCGCAAAAGCCCGTGGCTTTTGTGGGTACGGAAGCGGGTTCGAGCCTCGTCACTCGCTCCAAATAAAAACGGTCTGACTTAGGTCAGGCCGTTTTCATTTGGTATCCGTAGGTTATTTCAATGCTCGGCGGAAGTCAATTCCGCCTGCGCCAAGGTTTTCGCCCCAGGCGAAAACACTTGTACGGCGCATCTGTGCCGGGCATTTCCTTTTGAAATTTGTGCCCTCATGGGTTTTATTTTCCATTGGATAAGCAATACTTGCGCACCAAATCCAGGGCATGATTGGCCGCCAGAGTCCGCACTCGGTCCCGGCGCTGGGCAGCGCCCCCCAGGTGCAGCTCCACCGCCTCACAGCCCTCGGGCGTGGCCAGGGCCACATACACCAGCCCCACCGGGTTGCCCCGGTCGTCGCTGTCCGGGCCTGCCACCCCGGTGGTGGACACCGCCAGGTCACAGCCCAGCACCTTCCGGGCCCCCTGGGCCATCTGCCGGGCCACCTCAGCGCACACCGCTCCCTGGGTGTCCAGCACCTCCTGGGACACCCCCAGCACGTTGTGCTTGACGGCATTGGTGTAGCTCACCACGCCGCCCTGGAGCACCGCCGAGGCCCCGGGCACGTCGGTGACCCGCTTGGCGATGAGGCCCCCGGTGCAGCTCTCGGCAGTACCCAGGGTCAGGCCCTGTTTGGCCAGCATGGGCACCACCACTTCCTCCAGGGAAGTCACATCCGCCCCGTAGACCTGGTCCCCCAGGATGTCCCGGACCTCTTGCTCCACCGGGGCGATCATCTCTTTGGC
>CALWGE010000119.1 GCA_944378225.1 uncultured Merdimonas sp. | reverse complement strand
TTGACCACCATCTGACCACTCCTTCTTCCCGGCCGGTTCCGTATATCGTTTTTTACGTCCCAACATTCTTTTATAACCACCACAAACAGCGCCGGAAGTTGTGCACACCACACAATTTCCGGCGCTGTATCTTTGTATTTTGCCTGTGCGTCACAGTTCTCCGACCTGACTACTACGTCCAACCACGCTATTACCTAAAGCGCTTGGTGTGACCATATTCTTTCGAGCCAAATATATATCGATATTTCATTTATTTTTTTCAATCATATTACACGATTCCAAACCACTCTTGATAAACGACCTCTGTGCTTTTTGGTTCTTTCCCGTAAATTCTGACATTGCCGCCGACGCATATCCTTCTATTCTTGCTTGCCTTTTATTCATGTGCTATTCTAAAAGAAATAAGGAATCCCGAATCGTTGCCTCACATGATTTGATTGCTCATTTGCGATAGGGAGGTCGTTTGTATGGATGCAGAGTTGGAGATCCGACGCCTACAGCGCAGAGTACAAGAGCTCGAACAAGAAAATGCTGAATTGCGGGCACAGCTGGCGGCGTTTGGTTTGAGCAGTTCTGCGCAGGGCAAGGCTGGAGATACCGTTCTTTCTGCGGCACAAATGCCCTCTAACACGGCGGCTACACTGGACGCGCCCGCCCCCAATACGGTCACACCCTCTCACAACCGTCAAAGTATACTGCCTGCCCAATCCGCCCCATTGTCTGTCGCCTGCACCAGTTCTCCCGCCGAAAAGATCCGTCTCTTTCGTTCCCTGTTTCGCGGCCGCACCGATGTTTACGCCCTGCGCTGGCACAGCGAAAAGGCACAGAAGAGCGGTTACAGTCCCGTTTGCGCGAATGAATGGCGGCCCGGCCTGTGCGAAAAAGGGCGCGTTCCCTGCGCAAAATGTCCGAACCGCGTGCTGCGCCCGCTGGACGACGCAGCCATCTACCGTCACCTGGCCGGGCGGGACGCGCAGGGGCGCGACGTCGTCGGCTTGTACCCGATGCTGTCGGACGAGACCTGCTATCTGCTGGCGCTGGACTTCGACGACGCCAACTGGCAAGACTGCGCTCGCGCCATCGCGGACGTCTGCCGCGCACACAGTATCCCGTTCGCACTGGAGCGGTCTCGCTCCGGTCAAGGCGCGCATGTTTGGCTGTTTTTTGCCGAGGCCATTCCCTGCGCTAAGGCGCGCCGGCTTGGCGATGCGCTGCTGACTGCCGCTATGGACACTTGCGGTGGTATTTCCTTCACCGCCTACGACCGGATGTTTCCCAACCAGGACACACTGCCCGCGGGCGGGTTCGGCAACCTGATTGCCTTGCCGTTGCAAGGTCAGGCCCGACGGCAGGGCAACAGTATATTTCTGAACGATTCGCTCACGCCCTACCCGGACCCGTGGGCGTTTCTTTCTACTGTGCGCACGCTGCTGCCCGGCCAGGCCGACGATTTGCTGGCAGCATTGAGCCCCGGCCATCCGCCGCTTGGGGTACTGACCGAACCGGCGGAAATGGCAGGCACCCACGCTTCACGCGCAGATATCACCCAGACAGCGACCAACTCCCACACCCCCTGGAAGCCCCAACCTTCACCTGCCTTGTCCGCCCAGGATTTCAAACAACTACCGCTGCCCATCGTTCGCGCCAACGGGTTGTATATTCTTCTGGAGCATCTGACACCGGTGGCCCGCAACCGGCTAATTCGGTTGGCGGCCTTTCGCAACCCTGACTTTTACAAAAAACAGGCCATGCACTTTTCCACCCACAACGTCCCGCGCATTATTTCGACAGCGGTGGAGACAGATGGATATTTAGTGTTGCCACGCGGCTGCGAAGAACCTCTTTGCGCACTTTTAGAAGGTGTCGGGGCTGCCTGCGCCATCCAAGACGAAACCTGCCTAGGCCGCCCGTTGCACATCGCCTTTACCAGCACGCTGCGCCCCGACCAGCAGCCCGCGGTGGACGCTCTGCTGGCGCACCGTAATGGAGTTCTCAGCGCTACGACAGCCTTCGGCAAGACGGTGGTCGCGGCCTGGCTGATCGCACAACGCGGTGTCAACACGCTGATTTTGGTCCACACGCAGGCATTGCTCAACCAGTGGCAGGCGGCGCTCTCACAGTTCTTGCAGATCGACGAACAGCTGCCGCCGCAGCCCAAGCGCCGAGGCCGGCAGCGCAAACGCTGCCTGATCGGGCAGATCGGCGGCGGCAAACACACAGCTGCGGGATTTGTGGATATAGCGATGCTGCAATCGTTGGTCCACGGCGGCGAGATCGATCCGCGGGTGCGGGAATACGGGGTGGTCATTGTGGACGAATGCCACCATGTATCGGCCGCCGGGTTCGAGCAGGTGCTGCGAGCCGTGCCCGCCCGGTATGTGTACGGCCTGACTGCCACCCCGGCGCGCGCCGACGGGCACGGGCCAATCATCACGATGCAGTGCGGGCCGATCCGTTACCAAGTCAGCGCCAAAGAGCAGGCCGAGCGGCAGGGCTTTGCGCGTGTCGTGGTGCCGCGCTTTACCCGCTTTGCGCTGCCGCTGACCACCGAAAAGGCGACCTACGGGAAAATCTGCGAGGCGCTGGCGCGGGACATGCTGCGCAATGACCGAATCGTCCATGACGCCTGTGACCTGCTGGCGCAGGGGCGCACGCCGTTGCTGCTGACCGAGCGGCTGGATCACGCCAAAACACTGGCTGCTGCGCTGCGGCCCTGCTGCCCGCATGTGTTTTTGCTCTCCGGCCGCGGAACCGCCAAAGAGAAACGCGCGCTGCTGGATGCGCTGGCCGCCGTACCCGTCGGGCAGCCGCTGGCCGTTGTCGCCATCGGCAAATATGCCGGGGAAGGCTTTGATCTGCCCCGGCTGGATGCCCTGCTCCTAACGATGCCTGTCGTTTGGAAAGGCACGCTGACCCAGTACACCGGCCGCCTGCACCGTGCCGCGCCCGGCAAGCGGGAAGTTTTGCTGTACGATTATGTGGATCTTCGCGTCCCGATGTTGGAACAGCAGTACCGCAGGCGGCTGCGCAGCTATGCGGCGCTGGCGTATACGGTGCGGGGCACAGCTGAGAAGCCCGAATCGAGCGAGCAGACTGCACAACGCGAAGCAGCTGTTTTTGTGAGCTGTGAACAGTTTCCTCAGCGGTTTGCCGCGGATTTGGAAGGAGCCACCCGGGAGGTACTGCTCTGTGTTCCGTCGCTGTCGGCGCGATCTGTACAGCGCATGCTCCCCCTGTTACAGCGCTTGCAACACAAGGGCGGGGATGTGCAGGTTTACCTGCCGGAGCCCGCGCAGTTCCGGCCAGACATTCAGCCCAAAATCACCGCCAGCGCAGCCGCTTTGCAGCGGGCGGGCATCCCGGTTATGTTTTGCCCCGACCGCCTGCCCAACTTTTGTATACTCGACCAGCGGCTCGTTTGGTACGGCGGCCTCAACCCATTGGGCCGGATGCCGGACGGCGAGAGCTGCTTGCGGATGGACGCGCCGGATGTGGCGGCGGAGTTGATGGAGTTTTTGCGAGGTATAATGCCAAGCGGATGATGGCCAATACGGCGCGTTAGAAAATTCTCTTGCTTTTTCTGCTGTTTTATTCCATACCGGCTTCCGTTTCAAAACTTCCCAATTTCTACACTTTTGAAATCGGAGGCCCACCTTATGAAACAGATTGACCGCCCGCAGTATCTCCAGCGCTTGTTGGGATCGCAGCCCCCCAGACCTCAAGCTCATCACCGGCATCCGCTGCTGCGGCAAGTCCTGCCTGTTATGAGCTTTCCGGCAGCAGATCCAGCAGTAGGACCCGGCAGCCAATTTGCCTTGCAGCTCTACGTCCGGTTTCTCAATCCAGCCGCCGCGCCCCTGCTTAGCAACCGATTCTGATGCTTGTATTTTCCACATTACTGCCTTATACTTATTCCATGATACTGCAATATCAATGGTACAAGGAGTGCACAAGTTGGTAGATGAGCGATTAAAACAGATTCGGGAGCTCACCCTCATGCTGATGTATCTGACTTCCTGGGAAGATCATGATGCGCCGGGACTCAGGGCAGTAAAAAAGAAAGAACTGGGGAGCTATCCCCTTGTCCGCCGGTGCTGGAAAGGGTATGACTTCCGCCTCCTGAAGGACCTGGTAGAGGAAGGGCTGATTTGTGACAGCGGACGTACCCGGCCCGCTCAAATCACTTCGGAGGGTGAGTCTGAGGCAAAAAAACTGTTGGCACAGTATGGCATCAAATTGGGAGAATGCAGGTACGACAATGCAAAACCATGAATCGAAGCATCCGATCCGCTCCAGTGCGGCGGAATACCTGACCTTCGTTGCTGCAACCGGCGATGGCGCAGATAGCATAGAGATGCGCTATGAAGACGAAAATATCTGGTTGACACAGAAGATGATGGCCACTCTTTATGATGTCTCTGTCTCGGCCATCAATCAGCACCTAAAAAACATTTTTGAAGATGGCGAACTGGATAAGAAGGCGGTTATTAAGAAATACTTAATAACTGCCTCAGACGGAAAGCAGTACAACACAAACCACTACAATCTGCAGGCCATCATCGCGGTAGGCTTCAAAGTCAACAATGACCGGGCGGTCCAGTTCCGCAAGTGGGCCAACGGGATTGTCAAGGACTATACGATCCAGGGCTGGGCCATAGACAGCGACCGACTGAAAAGCGGCGGCAGTGTTCTCACCAGGGAATATTTCGACCACCTGCTGGAGCAGATCCGGGAGATTCGGATGTCTGAGCGCAGGTTCTACCAGAAGATCACAGACATCTATGCCACCGCCTTGGATTATGACAAGTCAGCTAAGACCACGCGCCTGTTTTTCGCAGAGGTACAAAACAAACTGCATTGGGCCATCCACCGCCACACAGCGGCGGAACTGATCATGGAACGGGCCAATGCAGAAAAACCCCATATGGGTCTGACCTCCTGGGAGCAGTATCCGGATGGGAAGATTCAGAAGTATGATGTGTCCATTGCCAAAAACTACCTCTCCAAAGAGGAGTTGCAGGCGCTGGAACGTATCGTCACCATGTATTTGGACTACGCGGAATATCAGGCCAGCCGCCATATCCCCATGACCATGCAGGATTGGTCTCAAAGACTCAACCGTTTTCTGGAGTTCAATGAACACGAGATCCTCCACGATACCGGCCGCGTGACCCATGAAATCGCCAAGGCGTTTGCGGAGAGCGAGTTCGAGAAGTACCGAGTCGTGCAGGACAGGCTGTTTGAAAGCGACTTTGACCGCTTCCTTACCTTGGAGAAAGAAGCGGAGCGGCACAACAATGAAGAATCCTGATCCCCATTTCCCGTGACTTTCAAACCCACGTTGGAGCCTTTGCTCTGCCCAGTGAGCAAGTCATCCCCCCCCGCAAGCCAAGCATTTTACTGTGTGGCCACCTTTCTGAATCAACCGCTTAAGGCGAGTCTGTAAGCTTGCAACGCGTGACGGTTGGCTGACCACCATTTGACCACTTTTCTTTTTCCAACTGTTTTGATGAGTGAATTTTACGATCCAGCATTGTTTATTCCACACGCAAACCAGCGCGGGAAGTTGTGCAACCCGCACAAATTCCCGCGCTGTATCATTGTTATTTGCCGGATGCCACAGTTCTCCGACCCGGAAGGCCGCTGGTTCGAATCCAGTCGGGCGCACCATACCAAATAAATCCGAACGTACTTCTTTATGAAGGTGCGTTCGGATTTGTTTTTTATATGGATTAAGTGTTAATAAGAAGACGCTAGATCCTTATTTTGATTGATATAGGCTCGGATTTCTTCATGCTGATCATAAATTAATTGATAAAATCGACGACCAAACATATTTCCATTACGAATGATATCATTGAAATCATTTCGCAAATCGTTTATTGAATAGGGTGCTTTAGTAAGACTATTTTTATAAAGACTGCAGATCGTTGCCTTAAGATAGTCAACAACATATCGTAATGCCGCTGGAGGAAAAGCAGATTTTAAACTTGCACCGAAAGAAATTGAAACTTCTTCTAAAGCTAAGGCATTATAGTATTTTGTTAAGAACTCAAAGAATGCGTCACTTTTTAAGGGGTGTCTGGACTTTAATAAATTAATGGAATTGATAATGTCGTGACTATTTGCATGCGCTCCCGTTGTAAACACGTTGGACTCACTACATGCTGTAAAAACGATTGCTACCCGTTGTGCAAGTTGAACGGATTCTTCTACTTCATCTCCGTAAAATTCCGGATGGTCTAAAAATTTCAATTCATCATTCAATAGACTTAAATATTCGAATGGCGTTAACCCTAGTAAGGCAATTGTCATGGCATCGGCATAACATTCCTTGAAATAGTATTTACAAGCATTAATAACGGTGATCATGCAAGTTGTGCTTTCATTGTTGCCATAAAAATTACATAGAATGTTATGAAACTTAGATGCGGTGGCACTAGTATAGAGGCAATAAGCTGTGTTGTTTGTCTTTGTAAAAAGATCATCCAAAGCCTCTTTCTCAGAGAAAAGGCTATAAATCCTTTTTTCCAGATGCGTAATGGTTTCTGATAAATATGGCTCACTGCGATCTGAAGTATTTATACATAGAAATTTGGCGAAGGAATCCAGTAGTGTATTATAGGAATCTCCAGAGAATCCAAGTAATGTTATAACGGTCATCGACAAAAAGTAAGCCATATGACTTTTTCGGAGTTCTCTTTGACGAAGTTCATCTCCAAAGCAGTGAAAGCATTCATGAACCATCGGGGGAAATAACATTTCCCGTCCAGCACGTTTTGAATGTGGGAAGTGGCGATGTTTCCCGCCCCGATGATCCCCAGTCGAAGTTTCACGGCGATTCCTCCTATACAGTGTCAGGATCAGCCCTCTGCGCACACGGGCGCGCAGGGACCCCCTTTTTGGTTTTGATTGTAGCATGCAGGGCGGCGCAAAAACAATGCAAAAAACCTATATAGGAAATTTGACTGTTTTGCGCACAAGGAAGCCGCACAAACCATAGGCGTTTTGTGCTGTGCCGCCGCCAGCCCCATGCAGGGAGCGTATCTGAAGTGGTGAGGGAAAGGCATCCGGCTGGCGGCGCGAAAAATAGCAAACAGATCCGCTCTAACCGGGCGTACTTTGTGAACACAGCGATTTTGTAAAAGAAAAAAGCAAGGGAGCAGCTTCCTGTTGTGAAGATGCTCCCTTGCTTTTTGTTATTTCACTGGGCTGCGGCTACTCTCCCGCCAGACGGGCGTGGTCTGGACGTAGCAGCAGCGGTAGGGCAGGGTGGGGCGCTGGATGCGGTCCAGCAAGATGCCTGCCGCGATAAAGCCCATCTCGCCGCTGGGGATGCGCACGGTGGAAAGGGGCGGTTCGGCCACGGTGGCCTCGGGGGAATCGTCAAAGCCCGCCACCATCACATCCTCGGGGATGCGCAGGTCCAGGCATTTCAGGGCTTTCATCAGGTGGACGGCCAGGTAGTCGTTGGCGCAGACAAAAGCGTCCGGCAGGCAGGGCATGGCCCGCAGCCGTTCCACCAGCCAGGCGGCCTCCCCGTAGGGGGCGCTGTTGGGCTCCACAATGCAAAGATTGGGGTCCAGGGTCAGCCCGCCCCGGGCCACGGCCGTGCGGAACCCGTTGAACCGCTCATAAAAACTGTTGCAGTGGGTGTGGTCCCCCACAAAGCCCAGCTTGCGGGCGCCCCGTTCGATCAGGCGGCTGGTCACAGCCATGGAGCTGGTGGTGTTTTCCATCGAGATGAAATCCCCGGCCATGGCGGAAAAATCCGCCCGGGCGTAGGTGTCCGAGAAGATCACCGGCAGCCCCAGCCGGCAGATAAAATCGGTGTAGCGCCGGTCGAACATCTCGATGCAAAGGATACCGGCGGTGTTTTCCAGCACAAAGTTGGCGGGCAGGCGGCAGTCCCGGTGTTCGTCGGGCTGGATCTCGTAGATCATCAGGGTATAGCCCGCCCGGCTCATGCGGTTGGCAAAGCTGGAAATAAAGTTGGAACCGTAGTGGTTGCGCCCCGGCATGCACAGGGTCAGCAGCGCAATGCTGCGGCCATGGACGGCGGGCCGGTCCTCTGCGGCGGGCAGCTGGCGGTAGCCCATCTGGCGGGCTTTTTCCAGCACTTGCTGGCGGGTGGCTTCGGGCACGCTGCCCCGGCCGTTGAATACCTTGGACACCGTATTGCGGGAAAGACCGCAGGCATCGGCGATGTCCTGCATGGTGATTTTTTTGGCGGCCATCGGTAGGTCACTCCTCGTAAAGGGTTTTTCTTTATTATACAGCAAAGCGGCAAAAGTGCAATAGTGTAAACTTTTGTAAAATCAGATTTTCACATTTGCACAACCTGGTGGAAGCCCCATTGTATAAGCCTACAAATCCCGGAGCAAAGGGGAAAAAGCCATTGACAAGGGAGAAAAGTTGGCGTATAGTAAACACAGAAAGTTACAAAACGTAAATATCTGGTGTGCAAATGTAAACTAGGAGATGAGATCATGAGCCTACCCAAACTCCCGGATGCCGAGACCCGCCACAAAAAGCTGGTCTACATCAAAAACAACTGGCAGCTCTATGTATTCTTTGCGCTGCCCGCCGTATTGCTTACCTTTATCTTCAAATACATCCCCATGGGCGGCCTGGCCATTGCCTTTGAGGATTACAACAACCGCCTGGGCATCTTCGGCAGTGAGTGGATCTGGTTCGAAAACTTCCAGCGGTTCCTCTCCTCCACCGAGTTCCCCCGCCTGATGGCCAACACCCTCAAACTCAGTGTCTACGGCCTGCTGTGGGGATTCTTCCCGCCCATCATTCTGGCAATCCTGCTCTCCCGTGTGCGGCGGTTGGGCATCCGCAAAAAGATCCAGCTGCTGATCTACGCCCCCAACTTCATCTCGGTCATCGTACTGGCCGGTATGATCATCGCCTTTCTTTCCCCGGTGGGGCCCATCAATGCGGCGCTGGGCACCCAGTCCAACCTGATGACCGATCCCAACGCCTTCCGCCCCATCTACATCATCAGCGGTATCTGGCAGGGGGCAGGCTGGGCTTCCATCATCTACACGGCGGCGCTGTCCGGCGTCAGCGGTGACCTGGTGGATGCCTGCAACATCGACGGCGCCAGTCTTTTGCAGCAGATCCGCCATGTGGACCTGCCCACCCTCAAACCCATCATGGTCATCCAGTTCATCCTCTCGGCCGGGCAGATCATGAACATCGGCTTTGAAAAGGCCCTGGCCCTGCAGACCGACCTGAACCGTGCCGCGTCCGAGATCATCCCCACCTATGTGTACCGCCTGGGCCTGGAAATCGGCGACTACGGGTACTCCACGGCGGTGGGCCTGTTCAACGCGGTGATCAACGTGGTGCTGCTGCTGACGGTCAATGCCATCGTCAGCAAGCTCAACGACGGCGAGGGCCTGTAACGAAAGGAGCGAAAACCATGGAATCCAGACAGTTTTACACCCGCAAGGATAAAGTCGTCCTCTGGTGCGGGTATGCCCTGCTGGGGCTGTTCTCGCTGGCGGTGCTGATCCCGCTGATTTATGTGGTGTTGGCCTCCTTCATCGACCCGGTGGTGCTCACCAACCAGGGCATCAGCTTTCTGCCCGAGGACTGGACCCTGGAAGGCTACCGCCGTGTCTTTCAGGACGATATGATCGGCCGGGGCTTCCTCAATTCCTTCCTGTACTCCACCACCTTCGCGGTGTTTTCCACCATCATCTGCCTGCTGGCGGCCTATCCCCTGAGCCTGCCCCAGTTTGTGGGGCGCAAGGCCATCAACACCTTTTTCCTCATCACCATGTTCTTTGGCGGCGGCCTGATGCCCACCTACTTGCTGGTGTCCAACCTCAACCTCATCAACAGCCCGCTGGCGCTGATCCTGCCCGGCGCGGTGAATGTGTGGAACATCATTCTGGCCCGTACTTATTATAAGTCCATCCCCCTGGAACTGCACGAGGCCGCCGCCCTGGACGGCGCTTCGGAACTGCAATACTTCTTCCGCATCCTGATCCCCGTCTGCAAGCCCATCATCGCGGTGCTGGTGCTCTACCAGTTCGTGGGCATGTGGAACAGCTACTTCGACGCCATGATCTACCTGGAGGATCAGTCGCTCCAGCCGCTGCAGCTGGTCATCCGGTCCATCCTGGTGCAGAACACCCCGCGCCCCGGCATGGTGGCCGACGCCCAGAACGCCGCCATGATGGCCAAGATCGCCGAGCAGCTGAAATACTCCACCATCGTGGTTTCCAGCCTGCCGCTGCTGGTGATGTATCCCTTCTTCCAGAAGTATTTCGAGAAGGGCGTCATGCTGGGATCCGTAAAGGGCTAACATTTTCCCCGCCGCCTGCGGCGGATGCAGGGAAAATGTTAGGCGCAGCGGTCGAAGAGTGCAAGCGCCGCCCCAAGGCGCGCCGCACGATTCGGGGACCGCAAGAGAGTTCCTTATCCCAATGCCGCCTGCGGCGGAAACAGGGAGGAATTTTAGGCGCAGCGGTCGAAGAGTGCAAGCGCCGCCCCAAGGCGCGCCGCACGATTCGGGCACCGCAAGAGGGAAAACTTTCCGCTACTTAAAAAATTCACCATACAACCATCAAGAAAAGGAGAAAACAAGATGAAAACCATGTCCAAACGTGCCCTGGCGCTGGCCGGTGCCGCGGCGCTGGCGCTCACCAGCCTGGCGGGCTGCGGTTCCCAGCAGAACAATGCCGCGGCCACGGTGGATGCCGCCTCGGCATCCTTCCCCCTGACCGAGACCGTCACCTTCACGGCGCTGACCCACGAACCGTCCTTTGCCGGGCAGGAACTCAACGACCGCCTCATCGTCCAGCGTCTGGAGGAAGCCACCAACGTGCACATCGACTGGACCGTCTACGTGGACGACCAGTTCGGCGAGAAAAAGCAGCTGGCCCTGGCCAAGAAGGACCTGCCCGATATGGTCTTTGACGCCCAGATGAGCCAGTACGACCTGCTGCGCTACGCCAAGGACGGCACCATCATCGCGGTGGACGAACTCATCGACCAGTACATGCCCAACCTGAAAAAGGTCCTGGACGAAAACCCCGAATACCGCGCCCTCATCACGGCGCCGGACGGCCACATCTACTCCTTCCCCTGGATCGAGGAACTGGGCAGCGACAAGGAAGCCATCCAGTCCATCGGCGGTATTCCCTGGATCAACAAGGCATGGCTGGATGAGCTTGGCCTGGCCATGCCCACCACCCCCGAGGAACTGACCGAAGTGCTGCGGGCCTTCAAGCAGGCCCACCCGGACAGCCTGCCCCTGTCCTTCGTCATGAACGGCGGCAATGAGGACGTGGGCGTGCTGCTCAGCGCCTTCGGCTACGGCGACAACGCCGACCACTATGTGGTGAACAACGACAAGCAGGTGGTCTACACCCTGGCCGATGAAGGCATCGTCCCCGGCCTGGAATGGCTGCACACCCTCTACGCCGAGGGCCTCATCGACCCCGAGGTCTTTACCCAGGACTATAACACCTATGTTTCCAAAGCCGCCAGCGACCGGTACGGTCTGTTCCTGGCCTGGGACAACACCAGCGCCGGCACCCCCGACAACTACGTGGCCCTGCCCCCGCTGAAAAACGCCGACGGCCAGCCTGCCGTCACCCGCCAGAACGCCATGGGCTTTGAGATCGGCCGCTGTGTCATCACCGGCACCAACCCCAACCCGGCCCTGACCGCCAAGTGGATCGACCAGCTGTATGATCCCATCCAGTCGGTGCAGGACAACTGGGGCACCTACGGCGATACCACCCAGGACAACATCTTTGAGATGAAGGACGACGGCACCCTGCAGCACCTGCCCATCCCCGAGGGCGTGGTCCCCTACGAGCTGCGCATGAAGACCAATCTGGGCGGCCCTCTGGCCGTGCTGGACAGCTACTACGGTACCTACACCACCATGCCCGACGATGCCAAGTTGCGCCTGGATGTGATCCAGAGCCAGTTCGCCCCCGCCATGGAATGTGATTACAACTATCCGCCCATCTTCTTTGACATCGATACCACCGACCGCATCACCCAGATCGAGACCGACCTGAAACCCTATGCCGAAAGCCAGAAGGCGGCCTGGATCATGAACGGCGGCGCGGCCGAAGAATGGGATGCCTATATCGCCAAACTCAACGAGATGAACCTGCAGGAACTGCTGCAGCTCAAACAGACCGGACTGGACAACTACTTTGCCAGCATGAACGGCTAAAAAAATGGCTGCCTGCCGTGCTTTGGCACGACGGGCAGCTTTTGCTACGGAGAAACGACCATGGAACAAACCAACACTCTGGCCCGCGCCCGCCGCTATGAAGAACAGCACCGTACCCCCGCCGAAAAACGCCCGGCCTTTCACGCCGTGCCCCCGGTGGGCTGGTGCAACGACCCCAACGGCTGGTCCTGCTTTGGCGGGCAGTATCACCTGTTTTACCAGTACCATCCCTACGGTACCAACTGGGGCCCCATGCACTGGGGCCACGCCGTCACAAAGGATTTCCTCCACTGGCAGGACCGCCCCTGTGCCCTGGCCCCCGACGCGCCCTTTGACCAAAACGGGTGTTTTTCCGGCGGCGCCATGGACTGGAAGGGCAAGCAGCTGATCCTGTACACCGGCGTCATGCCGGAAGGGGAGGGCGAGATCCAGCAGCAGTGCCTGGCCCTGGGCGACGGCGAAACTTATGAGAAAGCCTCCGCCCCGGTGCTGACCTGTGATGAGCAGCCCGCGGGGGCTTCCCGCAAGGATTTCCGGGACCCCTTCCTTTTTGCACAGGACGGCATGGTGTATATGCTGGTGGGCGGCCGCGGGTTCAACGGCCATGGGCGGCTGCTGCTCTACCGCAATCCCCGCCCCGAAGATGCCGCTTCCCGGTGGGAGTTTGTGCAGGTGCTGGCCGAAAACGACGGCAGCCTGGGCAGTATGTGGGAATGCCCCGGCCTTTTCACCCTGGAAGGCCGGACGGTGCTCATCATTTCGCCCCAGTTCGTGCACCAGGCTGCCGATGACCGGTACCACTGCGGCAACGATACGGCGGCCCTCATCGGCCGGTGGGGCGGCCCCGGAGCCCCCTTTGTGCGGCAGGCCGACCAGCCCCTGGACAGCGGCCTGGATTTCTATGCGCCCCAGACGCTGGAAACCCCCGACGGGCGCCGGGTGCTCCTTGGCTGGATGCAGAACTGGGATCATTGCTACCCGCCGCAAGACGCCCCCTGGTACGGCCAGATGAGCCTGCCCCGGGAACTGTTCTGGCAGGGGGAGGTCCTCTGCCAGCGGCCGGTGCGGGAACTGAATGCAGCCCGGCGGCTGCGGGTGGAATACCGCGGCGTGGAAGTGGAAAACGGGCCGCTCACGCTGGAAGGCGTGCAGGGCCGGGTGCTGGACTGCGACTTGCAGGTGGATGTGCGCCAGGCCCGGCGGTTCGGGGTGCGCATTGCCTGCGGCAGGGACCGCTGGGCCGAGGTGCGTTTCGATCTGGAGGACGGGCTGCTTCGCCTGGACCGCCGCCACGCCGGCGGGTTCCGGGACGCACTGGAACTGCGGGAGACCCCGCTGCTGGCTCCGATGGGGGACACCCTGCGGCTGCGGATGGTGCTGGACCGGTACTCGGCAGAATTTTTCCTGCAGGACGGGCAGCAGGTGGCCAGCATGACCCTCTACGACGCCCCCGCCGACGCCGACGGTATCCGGTTCTTTGCCAGCGGCCGGGCCTGCATGGACCTGCGGCTGTATGATCTGGCGCTGTAAGCAGCGCACAGGAGGTGCGTTATGATAGATGTTGTGGCACTGGGCGAACTGCTCATTGATTTTGCCCCCGTTTCCACTAACGAAGCGGGCTACCCCACCCTGAAAGCCCAGCCCGGCGGGGCACCGGGCAACTTTTTGGCCGCGCTGCAAAAGTACGGCTGCACCACCGCCCTCATCGGCAAGGTGGGGGAGGACGCCTTCGGCCATCTGCTGGTTCATACCCTGGATACCCTGGGCATTTCCACCCAGGGCATTGTAAAGGACCCGGCGGTGTTCACCACGCTGGCTTTCGTCACGCTGGACGCCACCGGCAACCGGTCTTTCAGCTTTGCCCGCAAGCCCGGCGCCGATACCTGCCTGCGCAGCGAGGAAGTGGACACCGCCCTGCTGGACGACTGCAAGGTGTTCCACTTCGGCACGTTGAGCCTGACGGGCGAGCCTGCCCGCGCCGCCACCCGGGCTGCGGTGGCCTACGCCAAAGCCCATGAAAAACTCATCAGCTTCGACCCCAACCTGCGTAAACCCCTGTGGGACAGCGAGGACGCTGCCAAAGAGCAGATGGAATGGGGCCTGCACCAGGCGGATATCGTCAAGATCAGCGATGAGGAGATCGAGTTTTTGTGGGGCCTCTCCCCCGAGGAAGGCGCCCAAAAACTGCTGACCGAATACGGCGTCAAGCTGGTCTACGCGACCTTGGGTCCCAAGGGCTGCCATGTGGCCAATGCCAACGGCAGCGCCGAAGTGGCTTCCTCCGGCGGCATCCATGTGGTGGATACCACCGGCGCCGGGGATATCTTCGGCGGCAGCGCCATGAGCCAGTTCCTGCGGCTGGGCAAAGCCCCGGAGGCCCTGACGGTAGAGGAAATGACCGCCGTCACCCGGTTTGCCTGCTGCGCCGCCAGCCTTTCCACCCAGACCCACGGCGGCATCACCAGCGTGGTGCCCGAGGAAGCCGTCCGCGCCATCCTGTAAGGAAGACGGGCGCGTCGCTGCCGGAGTTTTATCAGAAAAAAGGCATCCCGAAAGGGATGCCTTTTTGTCTTTGTGTATTGGGCTGTGTGGAAGGAGCAGAGGCGGGGCAGGTGACGGGCGCTCTGTTACAACTGGATACTGTCTGCATCTTCATCGTACAGCGGATCGTCTGTAGAAATCCAGTCGAAGTGGTGGGACGTGAAGGCTTTCTGAACCGCGGGCAAGGGGTGGTGATAGTGATTGTATCCCGTGGAAACAAGGGCTTTTCCGGCAGGATAAGACGGGTTGCTAAAAAGATTATGGGGCATTCTGCCGGCTTTCCCGCCATGATGCGGTACAACGATATGGTAGCGGCCGGACAAGCCCGATAGGGAGATCCTTTGCAGCATTCCCACGTTGAGGCGATTCTGGATCATACTTTGAAGCTGGGGATAGGCATGGTCGGCGCAGAGAAAGGCAAACTGTGCTTTGTTTCGCACGGACAAGGCCAGACCGGAATTGTTTAGGCTCCGGGATTTTTTGCCGCAGAACAGCGCAAAATTTGATGTGTCGGCCTTAAGATCCATTTCATAGCGGGCCCCGGGCGTTGCCGCTGCCGGGCTGATGAGATACAAGGGAACATGGCACCGAATCAGCTTTTCCACCATCTTTTGGCTGGTCAGCGAAATAAATTCGGGAGGAATACAGGCGGCACGGAAATTGGAAAGTTTCTCCTCCTTGAGAAATTTGAGAAGGTTGTAGTGATCCATATCCCAGTGACTGATGATCAGACAGGGGTGATCATCAAAAGAGCTGCCGGTCAGCAGCGTATTACACTGGTGGCTGGAAAAATACACCGAACAGCCAAAGTCGAATACAAGCTGCAGATGATTGTCTACGAGGATTTCATTCCAGCTGCCCTGACCAACCTTTTTCACGATAACCGTTATCTTTTCCGTCGGTCCCTGCTGGGGAAGCAAGGAATAAAGCGTCTGTGCGGAAGCTTCCGGAATATCCGGATGGGGGTTACGCACCTTGCGCAGGGGGATTTTTTCTGCGAAGGTGCCGGCAGGCAGATGGCAGCGACGCTGGTAGGCAAAGAAAAACTCTTCGTTGAGTGGGCTGCCGTTCGTCGTATAGGGGGATACCCAGTTTCCCTGCAGCAAAGCTTCCAGGGGTACCTTGTATACAGAACCCTCTTGCGGCAGGGTGCTGTCACCGAAGGTTACGTTTTCCAGCAGCAGTGCACTGCCACTGTCGGAATTGGAGTCAAAACCTTCAAAGAGGGGTAACTGCCGGAATCTGTCAAATTGTTCCTGATAGACGAAATCGAGGAGTAAATGGTTCCCATAAGGAGAAAATTTTTCTACATACAGCAGAATCTTTTCGCCGCTTCGGGCGGGTTGGCAGGCAGGAAAACAGGGCATGGACAAATACCTCCTTGTAAACGAACTTTTGAAAACCAGGAGAATGGGGAAAGGGACAAGAAAATATCGAGTTTTGCTTTATTGTATAAAATTCTAGAATGTTTGACAAGACTTTTTGGCAATATTTTTGCGACCGCTGCTTGTGGGCAGGAAACAATAACGGCCCCGCTGTCGCTCACTGGCCAGCTGCGAAAGCAATCTTTCGCAAGCAACAAAAATCCCCGCTGCCTTTTTCGGGCAGCGGGGATTTCTCTATGGAAGAAAAGGGGGAAAATCAGGCTTTGTAATCCAGCGCCCCGGCGTAGGGCACCCAGGGGTATTTCCTGGCAACCTCGGTGTTGTAGGCTTCCAGGCTGCGCATCTGGGCCACCACATGGGGCATATCCATCCGGGCCACCAGCGCCTCAATGAGCTCGCGGCCCTCGGCGGCCAGCGCACTGCGGGTGGCTTCGTCGGGGATGGCGGGGGTGCTCATGTGGTCCTTGTGCTCGGCGAAGCAGTAGCCGATGGCGGCGCTCTGGTACGCCATGCCGAAGATATCGTCAAAGGGGGCACAGCTCTGGGGATCGGTGTGGTGGTATTCGGTGTTCAGGGGCACATCCTGCAGGCGGCCCATGATGTCGTAGGCGCCCACCGTGATGGCGTGGAAGCTGTCCATGGATTTGAACAGGTCCCGGGCGTTGCGCATCATCTGCATCGTCAGGTCCATGTACAGGATGGGCACGCCGGTCTCGTCAAAGAAATCCCGCACCATGGGGCTGCAGGTCATGTGGGCCGGGCCGTGGAAGCTGATGTACACCTGGCGCTTGAAGCCCTGGCGCAGCAGGCTGCGGGCGATGGCGCCCAGGTAGTCGATGCCCTGGCGGATGCTCACCTGCACCGGTAGGGGGGCGGGAACGGGGGCGCCGCCGCGGGAGAGGTCCTTGTGCCCCTCCGGGTGGATGCCGCCCCAAAACAGTTTTCTCATTGCTTACACCTCAATCTTATGAGTGGTAGGAACTTATGTGCGGATATACTCCCGGAAGCCGGGGCTGTAGAGGATGCTGCCGTCGGGCTGCACCCACATGGCCTGTGCCCCAAAGGCGTCCAGCAGGGCCTGTCCCTCCTGCCGGGGCAGGGTGAACAGGGCGGTGGAAAGGGCGTCCGCCAGGCCGGAATCGGGGCACAGGATGGTGACGGAACGCCAGTAGTCTGCGGGGTAGAGGGTGTCGGGATCGATGATGTGGTGGTAGGCCACGCCGTCCACCGTAAAATACCGCTGGTAGTCCCCGCTGGTCACCACCGAGAAATTCTCTACATAGATGGTGTGGAGATATTCTTCCGGGGCGGCGGGGCTCTGGATGCCCACCACCCAGGGCTGGCCGCTTTCCGGCTTGGGGCCGGTGGCGCAGACGTTGCCGCCTACGCTGATGAGCAGCCCGGCGGGGGCGCTGCCGCACACCTGCTGCACGGCGTAGCCCTTGGCAATGGCGCCCACATCCAGCCGCACTTCCGGGTCGGTGAAAAACACCGTGCCGTTTTCCTCGTCGATCTGGATGCTGTCGATGCCGGTATGGGCGGCGGCCTGTTCCAGGGCGTCCCGGTCGGGCAGCGCCGCCTGGTCGGGGAATTCAATGCCCAGCTCCCGGGCGTCGTGCCACAGGCTCAGTACGCTGCCCATGGCGATGTTCACCTTGCCCCCGGTCCGGGCATACAGCTCCTTGCTGAAGAGCAGCAGGTCGATGATCTTCCGGTCCACGGGTACCGGGGCCTGCCCGGCGTGGTCGTTGACGGTCTTGAGGTTGTTCATGCCCTCGTACTCGTTGTAAATGTCGTACAGCTGGTGGTATTCCAGCAGCTCGTCGTGCAGGGCCTGGGCCGTGGCGGAAAAATCCGCCTCTGTTTCTGCATAGCCCACGATGGTGGTCACCGTGTCGAACAGGGTCAGAAAGGTGGCTTCGTAGCGCCTGGACGCAGCCTCCTCCGTTTTGGCCGGCGGGGCTGTGCACCCGCAAAGCAGGACCAGCGCCAGGAACAAGGGGAACAATCGCTTCATACAATCTCTACTTTCCGGATAAAAGGGCGGTCAGAAGGGGGACCGCCCCGGGTTCTGGGAACTTGGGCGGAGAAACTCACGCCCCGGCCTTGGCTACCAGGGCCTGGAACTGCCCGATGGAGATGGTCACCGAGGCGGCCAGGTCCGCGTCGGCGGCGCCGCCCTTTTCGTTGACGGCGATGCCGGAAACCTCTTCGGGGGTCTTGCCCACCATGTAGGCGGAGAAGGCGGCGGCCTGCTCGTACCATTCCTTGCCGATGGCGCTGGCCTTCTTCATGCCGTAGTCGTCGCCCAGCGCGTTCTTGGAGAGCACGGGGGCGGTCAGGTCGGTGGTGATGGTGCCGGTGGCGTCAAAGTTCACATCGGCCTGCACCGCGTCGATGATGCAGCTGGTGATCACATCGCCGTTCAGGGTGATGGCGGCCACCGTGGCGTAGGTCTGGGCGGTACCGTCGCCCTCCGGCCCGGCGTCCTTGCTGCCCGCTATGTCGGTGGCGGTGGTGAGCACCAGGGTGTCGCCCTGCTGCGCGCCCAGGTGGGTGGCGTTGGCGGCGGCCTGCTCGATGGCGTCCAGGTATCCGGCGATGGAGATGGTCACCGAAGCTGCCAGGTCGGCCTCGCCCGCCTTGCCTTCCTCGGTCACCGCAATGCCGCGGATCTCCTCCAGCGTCTTGCCTTCCACATAGTCGGCCAGGGCCTGGACCTGCTCGTACCATTCCTTGCCGATGGCGCTGGCCTTTTTCATGCCGTAGCCGTCGCCCAGCTCATTTTTGGAGAGCACGGGGGCGGTCAGGTCGGTGGTGATGGCGCCGGTGGCGTCAAAGTTGATTTTGGACTGGATGGCGTCGATGACGCATTCGTCGATGACCCCTTCGTCGGTGAGGGTCACGGCCACCAGTTCCAGGTTGGCCTGGGCCACGCCCTCCTCTTCGGCGGCGGCGCTTTTGCTGCCCGAAATATCGGTGCCCAGGTAAAAGCCGGTCTTGACCGCAGCGCCGGAGGTTTCCGGGGTGGATTCCCGGGCCGGTTCGGCGGCGGGGGGCGTGGTAGCCTCCGGCTGGGGTACCGCCACCACGGCGGTGCTGCCGCAGGCCGTCAGGGAGCTTGCTGCCAGCGCGCCGGCCAGGATCAGTGCAAACAGTTTTTTCATGGGTGATGCCTCCTGCATTATGATTCGGTGTGATCTATCTGCTTCATTTCAAAGTGGATCAGAAATGACAACAGTGCCCGTAAAAGGATGACGGCGCCCAGGACCATCAGCTCGTTCATCTCGCGCACCAGGACCGTCTTTAAAATCTCCGCCGCCATTTTGAATTCCAGGCTGGTGGCCAGGCCGTTGGCCAGGGCAAACTTTACGTCCGCGTTGGTGTGGGACACAAGCCCTTTCAGGTACCGCACAAAGGCGGCCGCCGAAGAAACGGCCACCACAAAAATGCCCATCAGTTCCAGAATTGCAATCAGGGTAGGCAGGATCATTTCAATGAATTTTACCAACATACGTTGCCTCCATATTCGATGTAAAGGGCAGGTCCGCCGCGATCATGGCCCGGAAACAGGCCGCCGAGACGGCGCCGGTCAAAAAGCCGGTGGCGATGGCGACCAGCAGCAGAAAGGGCAGGTACGCAAACACATAGCCGGAGCGCAGCAGCGCCACCGCCACCAAAATCTGCCCCACATGGTGGGCCGCCGCGCCGCAGACGCTGACCCCGTAGATGGAAAGAAAGGGCAGCCGCCGTGCAAGCACCATGGCGGCCAGCGCCAGCAGCCCCCCGGTGATGGAAAAGAAAAACGCGGTAACGCCGCCCCCGAACAGGGACCCCAGCAGGCACCGCACGCAAAGGATCTGCAAAGCGGCCCGGCTGCCCAGAAAGTACACGGCAAACAGCGTTACAACATTGGCCAGCCCCAGCTTGATGCCCGGCAGGGGAATCAGCAATTGCAGGGGGATGAACCGTTCCATATAGGATAAGCCCAGGGCCAGGGCGGTCAGCAGTGCGCCCCGGGCCAGGCGTCGGGTTTTGTCCATGGTGCAGCCTCCTATCCGGTAACGCCGTCGATCTCGGGTTCAGCCGCCCCGCCCACCAGCCGCAGTTCCAGCCGGTTGGGCAGGCAGACGATGCTGCGCCCGGTGTCCTTGTGCCAGCCGCTCTTGACGCAGTCCTGCCCCGGGCAGTCGGCGTCCAGGATGCAGACCCGGCCGTTCTGGATCTGCACGGTGTTGTGGTAACGGCCCGCCACCACAAATTCCCGGTCCACCGCCAGGGGGTACTCCCCCTGCAGGGTGCCGTCCTGCCATACCTGGACGGTGGCGGCGTTGCCGCGGGCGCCTGTGCCGAAATACACCAGCAGGGCCACGGCGGCCAGAAAGATCAGGGCCGCGGCCAGAATATCCCCCCGGCACAGGGTCAGCCGGGGCTGGGTGTGTTTATCGTTCCTCATACAAGCCTCTGCGTTTGCGCATCACGTTCAGCGCCACAAACTGGCGCAGCAGGTCCACGGTGCCCGCCGTGCCCAAAAGGCTGCAGTTGATGGTCAGGTCGTAGCGGTCCAGGCCGGTCCACTTTTCCCCGGTATAATACCCGTACAGCCGGGACCGCTCCCGGTCCTGGAACAGGGCCTCCCGCTGGGCTTCCTCCCGGGTAAGGCCGTTTTCCTCCATGATGCGCCGCAGGCGCTGGGCCATATCGCAGTGGATGAACACCCGCATGACGCCCTCGCGCCCGGCCAGCAGGTGGTCGGCGCAAAAGCCCACCATCACACAGGGGCCTTTGGCGGCCAGCTGCAAAATCTGTTCCTGCCAGCCGTCGCCGCCGCCGGTGGGCAGGGCGTCCACATGGTAAAAGGGAATGTCCAGTTCCCGGGCCAGGCGGCGGCCGATCTCCCGCCCGCCGCTGCCGTATTTCCGTGCAATGGTTATAATCATCCGCCGGCTCCGTTCTATTCCCAGAAAAAAACGATTTGCCAAAATTATAACGAGCGCGGCTTAATGCAAAATTACCCTACCCTTAATATTTGTTAAGAAACAAGGCCGGATACCTCTCCTTGCGGAAAAGTATCCGGCCTTGCGGGGGGTTATAAAGAATCGGGTTCAGGTTCGTCCTCCCGGGCGGGCATGGGCAGGCGCACGGTCATGGTGGTGCCCCGGCCCGGTTCGCTGTCCACACAGACCTTGCCGTGGTGCTCCTGGGCCACCTGCTGCACAATGGCCAGCCCCAGACCGGTGCCTTTGCCCCGTTCCTTGGTGGTAAAGAAGGGCTCAAAGATATCCTTCCGCACCGCGGGGTCGATGCCGGGGCCGGTGTCGGCAATGCGGAAGCAGATCTCGTCCCCCTCCGCCCCGGTGGTGACGGTCAGGGCGCCGCCCTCTGCCTCCATGGCCTGGTAGGCGTTCAAAATCAGGTTCAGCAGCATCTGGGAAAGCTGGATCTCGTTGCCGTACAGCCACAGGTGGCGGCATTGCAGGCGGCTTTGTGCCTGCACTTTGGGGGGCCTGGCGGGGGAGGCGATATCCAGCGCCCGCTGGGCCAGATCATCCGGCGAAAGATACTGGAAGGTAAGGGCGGTGTTTTTCCGGGAAAGGTCCGAAAGGCGGGAGATGATGGTTTTGGCCTTCCGGGATGCCTCGTAGATTTCCAGCACGTTGTCGCAGGTCTCTTCGTCCTCCGGGGGCAGTTTTTCCAGCACCATGATGGAATACCCCATGATGGGGGTCAGCAGATTGTTGAATTCATGGGCGATGCTGGACGTCAGGGTGCCGATGATCTCCAGCCGTTGGTGGTGGGCCAGCGCCTGGGTCTTTTTGGTCACTTCCTCCAGGGCCAGGTTCTGCTCCCGCAGGGTGAGCACCTCCTGCTGGGCCCGGGCGCTGCGGCGGGTCGCCAGCACGATGGACCCGGCCAGCAGCAGAATGCCCACCACGATCATGCTGCTGTAGGCGGTCAGGCGTATGGTGGACATCTGGATGGGCCGCTTGATGGTCTCGAAATTCAGGGAGGCCCCCACCACAAAGACGCCGTTGTTCCCCTCGGCCGGCAGGGCGGCCATCCGCGCGGTGTAGGCTTTGGCGCCCCCGGCGGCCCGGGCCTGGTAGAACAGGGTCATCGGCTCGCCGCCGTCCCGGCAGCCCAGCAGCGCATCCAGTTCCTCCTGCTGGATGGCGGCCCGGGCATCGCTGCCGATGCGTTCCGCCGTGACGCCCTCCGCCGTCTGGTACACCACGGTCCGTCCCCCGGCGTCCAGCAGCAGAATACGGTCCTGGGTACCGGCGATGAGGTTCCCCGCCACCGTGTCGTAAAAGGCGGTCAGTTCCACCAGCACGGCGTACTGCGGCCGGGATTCGGTTTCCTTTACAAAGGAAAGATAGATGGTCCCGTCGGCGTCCAGGCAGGGGCGGATGGCAACGTCCCCCGCCAGCCCGGCGTCGGCGGGGAAGGTGTAGTCGGTTTTTCCCCGCGCGGAATACAGGATGCTCTCGCCCTCCAGGCAAAGCACATCGTAGGCCAGGGGGTGCTGCGTCAGAATGGTCCCCTCCAGCTGGCGGGCAAGGGCGTCGGGGTCCCCGGTCCGGCGGCAGGTTTCTTCCGCATCCTCCATGCCGTCGCGCTGCAGGGTGTGCTGCAGATCCCGGGAGATCTGCTGCAGATAGCTGGTGATGCTGCGGTCCACCGAGCGGGCCAGCCCCAGAAGCTGGCGGTCCTCGTTTTCAATGATAAGGCTTTCGTACTGCTGAAAAACGCGGAACACCATAAAGATCCCGGCAAAAATCAGCAGCAGCGTCAGCACCATGGCCGCCAGAAATTTACGCTCCTGCCGGATGAATTGCTTCAATCAGAATCTCCCCCTTGCCAAAGGCTGCGCGCATCTTTATACTGGATATCATACTGTAAGAACCATACCATGTAAAGGGGGATGCACGGTGGCGGATCTTGTACTCATCGTGGATGACGATAAAGCCGTTTCGACCATGTTATATAAGGTGATCGGCAGCAACGGCATGCAGGCCGAAACCGCCGATTCCGGCGAAGCGTGCCTTGCCATGCTCAAACAGAAACAATACGACCTGATTTTGCTGGATATCAACCTGTCCGGCATGGACGGTTTCCAGGTCATCCAGCAGATCCGGCAGAACGGCAGCAAAATTCCCATCATCATCGTCAGCGGCCGCAAGGAGGACTACGACACCCTCTATGGCCTGGACATCGGGGCGGATGACTACATCACCAAGCCCCTCAACCCCGTCACCCTGGCGGCCAAGGCAAAAGCCCTCATCCGCCGCAGCCGGGGCAGCCTGCCCGGGTCGGACCAGGTGATCACCGCCGGTCCCTTCCAGTACAATACCAGCACCCTCCGCTTTTACAAAAACGGGCAGGAGATCGTCCTCTCCTCCAAGGAAAACGCCATCATCAAGCTGTTTATGGACAATGTGAACCATATCTTCTCCAAGGATATGATCTATGACCTGGTGTGGGGTTCGGCCATCATTGATGAAAACGCCATCATGGTGTACATCAACCGCCTGCGCGCCAAAATCGAGGATGACCCCTCCCGCCCGCGGTATATCCAGACGGTGCGCGGCCTGGGGTACCGTTTCGTCATCCCGTAATCCCGGCCTTTTTTGTTCAAAACTGCCTTTGCAACCCGGGACAAAATCCGGTATACTGTAACTGCCAACGTGTGGCCTTGCTGCGTAATTCCGGTTGCGTAGCAGGGCCGCACGTTATTTTTTTGCAAGAAAGGCGGAACCGTTTTTTATGGAATCTTCAAACCAGTTTCTGGGCACCCGGCCCGTGGGCAAGCTGATGGGCCGGTATGCGGTGCCCTGCATCATCTCGCTGCCGGTGCTGACGGCCTTGTACCTGCTGTTTCAGACGCCCCTTATCCCACTGTTTGGCGGTACCGTCAACGAGCAGACCTTTGTTATCTCTCACCGGCTGTCCACGGTGCAGAACGCCAATGTCATCCTGGTGCCGGAATCCCGGCCGCAGCGGGCAGCACTCCTGGTGAGTGCTGCTCTTTTTTGCGTTTTTGCAACCAAAAGCGGTCGAGCCGCGTATAGAAGAGTGAAACATGTTTCAGAGAAAAGAGAAGGAAGGTGAAGCTGTGGAAGACGAAAAACTGCTGCTTGGCCTGCGGCAAAAAGAGGAGCAGGCGCTGGCAGACTGCGTGCGGCAGTACGGCGCCTACGCCGCGGCGGTGGTGCGGGCGGCGGGGCAGGGACTTTCGGCCCAGGATGTAGAGGAAGCCGCCGCCGAAGCCTTTGTAAAGCTGTGGCAGGCAGCCGATCGTCTGGATGGTTCCAGGGGCACGCTGAAAAGCTACCTGGCCGCTGTGTGCCGCAACGAGGCCCGCAGCCGTTTGCGGGCTCTACGACCCATGGAACCGCTGGAAGAGGATGTTCTGGGGCCTGGGGAGCAGGAGATGCAGAACCTGGAGCGTCGGGAACTGGAGCAGCTGACCCGTGCGGCGGTAGACAGCCTGGACGAGCTGACCCGGGAAATCTTTCTGCGATACTATTATCGAAGGGAAAAGACTGCGCAGATTGCCCGGAATATGGGCCTGAATCTGTCCACTGTCAAGACACGGCTGGCCCGCGGCCGGGAAAAACTGCGGGGCATTTTACAGGAAAGGGGCGTTACGCGTGAAGACGTGGTTTGATTGGATGGAAGAATATTACCTTCCCCAGCCGCAGCAGGAGGCCCCGCACCCGGGGGAAACGGAACGGATTCTGGCGCTGGTGCGCCGCAAGACCGGGCTGGAAGAGGCACCCCCGCTCACCCGGCAGATACCGGTGCGCCGGGCTGTACGCCCGCGGCGGCTGTGGGGGCTGGTGGCGGCTGCGGTGCTGGCGGTCTGCCTGGGAACGGGGGCAATGGCTTCCGGTGCGTTCCCCTGGTTTTCGGTGGGGGCTTTCTTCGGGGCCGATGGCCGGCAGCAGGCCGAAAGCCTGGGCATGCCGGGGGAAGGGATGAGCCTTTCCCAGACGAAAGACGGGGTGACAATCACCCTGGAAGGCATCCTGGACGACGGCTCGGTGGCCTATATCCCCGCGCAGATCACCTTTGAGGAAGGACGGTATGACCCGGCCCTGAACTACCATCCGTTCGCTACCCTGAAGCCGACCAACCCGCTGCAAAACGGGAGCGGCAGCGTCGGCAGCCGCGCGTTGGAAGACCCGGACCCCACTGACACCACGGTGCCCCTCATGCTGACAGCAGACCATGAGGGGTTGCAGGCGGGGGATACGGTCCGGTTGGAGATTTTGGCTCTCTACGGCAATACCGAGGCTGCCGACGGCTCCACCAGCACCGCCTGGGAGTGGGAAGGGAACATGACCTTCTCCTTTATGCTGCCGGAATCCCGGCCCGCCATCACCGTGCAGGCCCCGGCGGATGCCATAGAACCCCAGACCGGTGTCCCCATCGCCCAGGTGCGGCTTACGCCGCTGCAGGTAGAGGTCATCTTCGCAGAACACCCGGCGGATTCTCAGGTACGGGATATCCTCAGCCGGGTCCCGATTTCCCTTACCATGCAGGATGGCACCACTTGCACCCTTCCCGAAGGATGGGAGGGGGCGGGCCACCGCACCGCCGAAGGCTCCGGTACCGGTTTACCGGACTTTGACGGCCCCTGCTATGCCGTGCGCTGTGAATTCGGCACCATACTTGCCCCCGCCTCGGTTGCCTCGGTAATCGTGAGCGGCATCGAGATACCGATCCCCTAAAAATTAAGGCCGCTGCAGGGCTCTGCAGCGGCCTTTTCTTTGGTTGTGCCAGATTGGGCAACACGTCCGGGTTTGTGGGCGGTACCCGGCCCGGGGCCTTGCGGCGGGGGACGGCGAAGCCTCCCTCACGCGCCGGCCACCAGCTGCTCGATCTCCCGGGCAATGCGGGCCTGCTCCTCCTCGGCCCGGGCTTGCAGCGCCCGCAGCTGGCCCAATACCTCGCAGATCTGGCTGCGGGTGTGCTGCACCTGTTCCCGGGAGGTGCGGATCTGGTCCAGCACCGCCCAGTCGGCCAGAAGGCCGTCGAAGAAATAGTCGGCTACCCGCAGGAATCCCTCAATGTTCACCTGCAGGTTGGCGTCGATGGTGACGTCGGCCAGCTCGGTTTTGAAATGGCGCAGGTGGGTTTGCAGTTCGCCCACGGCGGCCTGGGCGTCGTCCAGGTGGCTGTGCTTGGCCAGGTCGCTGAGCATACCGCCGCCCATCAGGTCCCAGGTGCCCCAGCCTTCCGCGCTGCTCAGTTCGGCAAGGATCCGGTCGGCACAGGCCAGGGCGGCGTCGCCGGCCTGCTGTGCTTCCAGCAGTTCCTGCTTCTGGTCTGTCAGGTATCCAGCCCGCTCCTCCCGCTGCAAAATCTGTTCCGCAACCGCACCGCCCGCCGCTTTCACGGCCCGGGTCTTTTCCTGCAGAAGGGCGGCATAGCGCGCCTCGCATCCCTGCAGGGGGCGCAGTTCCGCTTCGCACCGCTGCAATTCTTCCTCAGCGCCCTGCAATTCCCGGGCGGCGGCATCGTACTGCAGCTGGGCAGCATAGACTTCCCGCTGTTCCTTGGAAAGTTTCTCCTCCATTTTCCCCAGGACGTTGTAGAAAAAGGCCGTCAGGCTCGGCTGTTCCAGCCGCGTCACATCCGCCTCTTCGTCGGACAACCGCCGTCTGCATTCCTCGGCCCGGCGGGCGTAGGCGTCCCGCTGGGCGCGCAGTTCCGCAGCGGCGGCTTCCAGCTTTTTCTTTCTTGCACACTGGGCCTGCAGCTGGCGCAGGGGTTCATCATAGCATGTCATGGCGTTCCCTTCCTTTTTGTTGTGCCGCAAGGGGCGGGCGCAGGCGCGCCCCTTTGCCCCGGGGTGTTCCTGCTTTCATTATACGGTGGCACGGGGAAAATGGCAATCCTGTTTTCGCCGGGGTGCCGCCGTCAGATGTGCAGGTCCTTGCGGCAGAACACCGTGATGCCGACGGCATACAACACCACGGCCCCGGCCAGCAGGGCAAAAGCACCGCCCAGGGCGGCGGTTTCCCCGGCCGCAAGGCCGTTGGCGTCAAACAGGGTAAAGGCGGTGAAATACTTGGCGTTCTCGGCTTTGCCGCCGGAGTTGGCCAGCATCTGCAATACGTACATCAGGGCGGGGATGCCCGCGCCGAACCCCACGCTGTATTTGGCGTCGGAGAAAAGGCAGGAGGCCAGGAAGCAGATGCCCCCCAGGAACAGGTGCAGGCAGAGCAGCCCGGTGTTTACCGTCAGCAGCTGGTCCAGGGGCAGCTCTCCGGGGAAGCTGCTTTCCGCCACCGCGTATTCCAGCGCGGTGGTATAGCCTGCCAGCAGCACAATGCCGCTGACCAGCACGGACATCTGGGTGCAGGCGATGGTGCTGCGGCGCACCGGGGCGGCGACCAGCGCCGCCATGGACCCCCGGTCCACATAGCGGCCGATGAGGCCGTTGCCGCGCAGGATGCAGAACACCATGGGGAACACCAGCAGGATAAAACCGTACAGGTAGGAGATCATGAACCCGATGAGGGAGGTGGCGCCGGCTTTCATGCCCACGGCGGCCATCATTTCGGGCATGACCTCGTAAAAGCTGTCCAGGGTGGCCATCATTTCCGGCTCGTACATGGTGGTGATGATGGTCACATACAGCGTGATCACGGCGCCAAAGATCAAAAGCAGTTTTACGCTGCCTTTCATTTCGCGCTTATACAGGGTCCCGTTCATCGTGGTCACCCCCTCCGTAATAGTGCATAAAGATATCCTCCAGGCTTTGCCGGGCCGCTACCGTCACCGTCCGGCCCTGGCAGCTGCCGCCGAAATCCGCCGCAAAGGAGCGGGCCAGCGCCTCGGATTCCAGCGTGACCTGGTAGGCGCGCACATGCCGTTTGCGCAGGGCCTCCACCGAATCCAGCGTCACGATTTTGCCCTGGCGGATGATGCCCACGCGGCTGCAGGTGCGTTCCACCTCTTCAAAAATATGGCTGGAAAGCAGGATCGTTTTGCCTTTGCTTTTTTCTTCGGCCAGCAGTTCCACAAAGCGGCTCTGCATCAGGGGGTCCAGGCCGGTGGTGGGCTCGTCCAGGATCAGGATCTCGGGGTCGTGCATAAAGGCCGCCACAATGCCCAGCTTCTGCTTGGTGCCCTTGCTCATCTTTTTGATCTTGCTTTTGGGGTCCAGCTCAAAGCGGTCCATCATTTCGGCCATGCGGTTGGCGGTTTTCAGCCGCCGGTACCCCGCCAGAAATTTCAGGTATTCCGTGCCGGTCATATCGTCAAAAAAGCTGATCTCGCCGGGAATATACCCCAGATGTTCCTGAATCTTGCAGCGTTCCTGCCAGCAGTCCATACCCCGGATGGTGCAGCGGCCGCTTTTGGCCTTGATAAAGCCCATCAGGTGCCGGATGGTCGTGGTTTTGCCCGCGCCGTTGGGCCCCAGAAACCCGAACACCTCCCCCTCGTTGACCTGGAAGGATACGTCAAAGATGCCTTTGCCGCTGCCGTAATCCCGCGTCAACTTTTCAATGTCGATGACACGCATGGTTCCTCCTCCTTCTATGGGGGCGGCAGCCTGCGCGCACCCCATTTCGGTGTTGGCCCTATTGTAGCCCCGCCCGGCGGCGCCGTCAATCGCCTTTTGCAAAAAAGAAAGCGGCCCGGCCGGGCAGGACCGAAGATCGGTTCGCCGCGGCCGGACCGCAGAGGGGGATGGGGCATTGCAGAAGTGTCTTACGCCGGTGCCTCGGGGCAGGGGTGAGGCCGTTTGGGGGCAAATCATACCAGAAGCAGGCGGGCGGGCCACTGTTCCAGCGGGCCGATGCGCGGCGGGTTGCTGCGCACGGTGCCCGCAAAATCCCGGCCCGGTTCCAGCGGGGAGCCGTCGGGGTTGGTGTAGGGCTGTTCCGGCTCAAAGGCCAGGCCCAGGTCGGCGGTGGTCACAGGCTCGCCCCACTGGCGGGCGGTGTGTTCGGCCAGGTCGGTTTCCAGCCAGTAATGCCCCTGGTCCTTTACCACCGCCAGCCGCACCGGCCGGTGGGTCATCACCCGGGCGTCCTTCTCGTGGGACCAGGGGGCCGCGCCGTTCAGGTACAGGTTGCTGCGCACCGTCATGGGCAGGGTGCGGCCCAGGTCGGCGGCGGGGGTGTCGTCCCGGGTGCTGCGCGCGGGGGCTTCGGCACTGTAGGCTTCATAGGCTTTGGTGCCGTATTCGCCCCGCACCGCGTCGGTGCCCTCTCCCCGCAAAAAGATGTTGTTCAAAAACCGGTCGTCCCCGCCGTACACCAGCATCACGCCCGCCACCCGGGTGGAATGGGGCTGGTGATAGGGGGTAAAGCGGTTGGTATCGGGGGTGGCAAACAGTTTGCCTGCAAACAGGTTGTGCAGGCAGGCCGTGCCCTGGGATACATCCAGGAAACTGGAAGCGGACAGCAGCAGATTGTTTTCCACCAGGCAGGGCCCGTGGCACACTTCCAGGAACAGGTCCTCCTCCGGCCCGTTGCGGAACAAGGCGTTGCCGCGCACCACCGCCCCCTGGGCCTGCCAGTCCAGCCAGAGCCCCCGGAAACAGTGGTGGATGGCGTTGCCCTGGATCAGGGTGTCGATGGCGGCGTGGAGCTTGATGCCGGCGACCTCCGCCCCGGTGAACCGCTGTCCCAGGGCGATGTGGTGGATGTGGTTGCCGGTGATGCGGCAGAACGCGCCGCCCATGCAGCCCACGATCCCGGCCTGACCGCAGTTCCAGATCTCGTTGCCGCGGACAAGGTGCCCGCCGATGCTTTCGCGGCACCAGCCCTTCCCCAGGGCGGAAAAGATCATCTCGGTGTAGGTCTGGGCGCCGCCCTTGGCGGGGTCTCGGCTCCAGCGGTTGTCCTGGGGGTCCCGGTTCTTGCCCAGGCTGATGCCGCAGCACTTGGCGTCGTGGATGCGGCAGTTTTCGATCACCCAGCCTTTGCTCCAGTGGGGGCCGACCGCCCCGGGCTGGAAGGCGGTGGGCGGGGCCCACTGGGTGGCGGCGCAGCAGCACTCCACCCCGGAAAGGGTGATGTAGGGGATGCCTTCCTCCCGGGGGAAGAAGCAGAAGGGCCGCACACTGATCTCCACGGCCAGGGTGTTGGGGTCCTGCCCGCGGAACCGGGCGTAGAACACGGTGCGGTCAGGCTGCACTTCGGCAAACCATTCCCCATCCCGGCCCGAAGTGCCTGCCATCAGGTCGTCCAGGGAGGCCGCTTCCGCCAGGGCCTGGCCGTCGGCAAATACCTCCCCGGTGTGGTGGGTCTGGCCCAGGCCGTCGAACCAGTCCCCGGCCAGCACCTCCCTGTAAGGGTTGCAATCCCCAAAAAGGGCGTTGTCTGCTTCGGCCCGCCAGACGCCGCTGCCCCAGGGCTGCCAGCCGGTCAGCGGTTCGGCGGCGGAGATCACCGGCCATTCCCCTTCGGCGCCCCGGTAACAGATGCGCGCTTCGTCGGAGGTACCGCCCCGGGGCGGCGATACCCATTCCCGGTAGATGCCGCCGTGGATGAGGACGGTATCCCCCGGCTGTGCGGCGGCTGCCGCCGCCCCGATGGTGGAAAACGGCCGGGCGGCGGAACCATCCCCCGCCGGTGCGGCCTGCTGTGCCACATGGTAGATCATCGTGCTGTTCCTCCTGCATGGATTGTGGGTTCTGCCCCCAGCGTACCACACCCCGGGGGGATTTCCCATGCCCGATTTTGCGGCAAACCTACACAATTTTGTCCTCTCGTGCTATAATGGCGGCAAAGTACACGCCCCGGGGCGGGAAAGGCGGGACCGGCATGGAAGAAGCAGGGCTGCAGGGCGTTTCGCCGGTGTTTGTGGGCTGGCACGACTGCGGGCAGGTGCTGCATACCCGCCCCAGCCAGAGCTATGGCCGCCGTGTGGTGCGCCACTATGAGATAGAGTATATTGTCTTTTCCCGCAGCGGGTATATCCTCACCGACGGGCTGCCCCTGCAGACCATCCCCCACACGGTGTTCGTGCGCCGCCCCGGCATGGCGGTGGAGGGCGTGGGGGTCTACCGGTCGGTGTTTGTGGAGTTTGACCCGGACGAAGCCGCCCGCCCGCTGGCGGCGCTGGACGAGCTGCCGCCGGTGATCTTCCAGACGGAGGAACCGACCTTTGGGGAGGATTTCTTTCTCTCCCTGGCGCTGCCGCCCCGGCCCGAACCCTGGCAGCTGCTGGCCTGGAAAAGCCGGATGCTGTGGCTGCTGGCGGGGCTGCTGCGGCAGGCCGCGGCGGGGGGCGGGCGCAGCCCCGGGGACGATGCCCCGGTGCGGCAGGCGCTGGCCTACATCCACCGCCATTACCGGGAACCCGTCACCCTGGAACAGCTGGCCGCGGCAGCGGGGTACAGCAGCGGGTATTTCTGCAAACGGTTCAAAAAGGTCACCGGGCTCAGCCCCCTGCAATATGTGGTGCGCCACCGGCTGGAACAGGCCAAAAAGCGGATGCTGTCCACCCGGGACCCGCTGGAAACCATCATGCTGGAGGTGGGCTTCCACAATTACGGGTACTTCTGGCGGATGTTCCGGGCGGTGTACGGCCTTTCGCCCCAGGCGTTCCGGCAGCAGGGGCGGCAGGGGGAGACCCCGCCCGCCCCGTAAAATCATGGAGAAAGCAATCCCCGGCGCCTGGGCGCCGGGGATTGCTGCGGTTTTGGGCCGTGCCGGGCTACCCTGGGGCTATTTTACTGAAAATTAACTTTCATTTTACCGCTTCATGGTGGAGAAACTTTCATAACCGGCCTACAATGAAACCGTACCCCGCAAAGGGGACGAAACAGAGCAAACGAAAATTGGGGAGGCAATCCGTTATGAATCCGACGCAAACCAAGACGATGAATCAGTCCCAGAAACTGATGGTCTTTGTGCTGACCATGTCGCTGTACGGCCTGGCCACACTGTTTACCGAGCTGATCCCGAAATTCCAGGTCGGCCTGGTGGAATTTTCTGTAGAGTATTTCCTGTTCATCCCGCTGGTGCTGGCCATGCTGTTTGATCCCCTGTCGGCGGCGCTGGGCGCGGCCACCGGCGAGCTGGTCTTCAGCGAGATCATGCTGGGCCAGTTCGGCGGCCTGGGCGAGCTGGAAAAGTTCATCACCGTCACCATCGGCGTTTACCTGGCGGGCCGTCTGGTGCGTGACCCCCGCAACACCCGCATGGTGGGCATTGCGGCCTTCCTGGGCACCGGCGCCCAGCTGCTCATGGGCACCATCGTGGATATCTGCAAGGTGCAGTTCGCCGTGGAGGATTTCGAGGCTGTGGCCGGTCTGCCGGAAAGCGTTTTTGCCACCGAGGGCTTTGCCTTCCTCAACGACCTGCTGTTCTCCGGCATCTTCTTCTGCCTGCTGCCCACGCTCTACCTGGTGCCCCGTCTTTACGGCAAGATCGAGCCGCTGCTGGGCATGAGCCCCCGCACGCCGGAAACCGCCGCCCCCGCCCTCAGCGGCAAGACGCTGGCGGGCTGCGCCGTGGCCTTTGTGTGCGCTGTTGTGGCCGAGATGCTGGCCACCAGCGGCCTGGAACTCATCGACTGGGAGGCTTCCTGGGCCGAGAGCGGCACCTCCTTTGCCGTGGGCATCATCGTGGCCGCCGTGCTGGCGCTGGCGGTGCTGGTTGTTATGAAGAAAAAGGCTGAGGCGAAGTAAGATACCATGGCCATCATCGAGATCCAGGACCTTTGTTATACCTATCCCGGCGCGGCGCAGCCCACGCTGGACCATCTTGACCTGACGGTGGAACCGGGGGATTTCCTGGCCATTGTGGGCAACAACGGCTGCGGCAAATCCACCCTGTGCAAGGTGCTCAACGGGCTGATCCCCCACTTCATCACCGGCACCTTTACCGGCTCGGTGAAGGTGGCCGGGCAGGATACCCTGCAAAGCGATGTGGGGGACCTGGCCCGCAAGGTGGGCTATGTCTACCAGGACTTTGAGAACCAGATCGTCCGCCCCACGGTGCTGGACGACGCCTCCTACGCCTGCCTGAACTACGGCATGACGGACTACCAGGCCCAGGGCCGGCAGGCGCTGGCCCGGTGCGGCCTGCAGGGGCGGGAGGAGGAATACGTCTGGCAGCTTTCCGGCGGGCAGACCCACCTGCTGGCGTTGGCGGGGGCGGTGGCCCTGGGCCCCGATATCCTCATTCTGGACGAGCCCATCGCCCAGCTGGACCCCGGCCACGCCGACCGCATCTACGGCGTGCTGCGGGAACTGAATGAAAAATGGGGCAAGACCATCCTCGTCATCGAGCACCACACCGAGTACATTGCCGACTACTGCAAACACGTGCTGCTCCTCAAAGACGGCTGCGTCCGCTGGATGCTGCCCACCCGCCAGGCCCTGGCCCGGGTGGAGGAACTGCGGCAAAGCAACATCTTCCCGCCCCAGGTGACCCAGGCGGGCTACGCCCTGCAGCAGCAGGGGCTGCTGGACCCCGCCCAGGCGCTGCCCACCACGGTGGCGGAAGGCAAAACCGCCTTCGCCCCGCTGGCGCGCACCTCCATTGCCCGGGAAAACCCGCCCCGCCCCCAGCCGGGGCCCGAAGCCGCCGCCCTGCACGGGGTGACGGTTTCCTACCGCAGCGTCAAGGGGGAACCCCGGGTGGTCTTTGACGGGCTGGACCTGACCTTCCGCAAGGGGGAAAAAATTGCCCTCATCGGTTCCAACGGCGCGGGCAAATCCACCCTGATGAAGCTGCTGGTGGGGCTGCTCAAACCCAATGCGGGCAGCGTCTCGCTGGAAGGCAGGCAGCTGCGGGAGACAAAACCCGAGGACCTTTCCCGCCGCATCTCGCTGGTGTACCAGAACCCCGAGGAGATGTTCATCAAGGACAGCATCGAGGCCGACATCGCCTACGCCATGCAGGTGCGGGGCGTGGAACACTGGCAGGAAAAAACCAAAGCCCTGCTGGAACGGTTCCGCCTGACCGAACTGGCCCAGCGGGACGGACGGCTGCTCTCCGGCGGGCAGATGCGCCGGGCCAGCCTGGCCATCGGCGTGGCGCTCAACCCCGGCATTCTGCTGCTGGACGAACCCACCGCCAACCTGGATATCGCCACCCGGCGGGAGATCCTGCGCACCCTCAGCGATATGAAAGCGATCACCGAGACGGTGGTCATCGCCACCCACGATATGCAGTTGGTCTGCGAATGGGCCCAGCGCATCATCGTGCTCTGCGGCGGCAAGGTGGTGGCGGACGGCACCCGGGACGAAATTTTCGGGGATGCCGCCCTGGCGGCCCGGGTGGGCATCCGCCCGCCGGAGATCTTCGCCATGGGCCGCGCCCTGGACGAACAGGCCCTGTGCTACACGGTGCCGGAATTTCTGCGGCAGTTTGAAGGAGAGAATGCGGTATGATGCAGAAACTGTCTGAAAACATCCTGGACAAATTCTCCATGGATTTTTTGCGCAATCAGGTGCTCAAAAACGCCTACGGCAACAACGATACCGTCATTGCCGCCCGGGACCCCCGGGTGCTGCTGGTGTGGTATCTCTTTTTCGGGCTGGTGCCCTGGTTCGTGCAGGATACCACCTTTCTGCTGGGCTGCTTTGTGCTGGTCATGATCACCACCCTGCTGGCCCGGGTGGCGGGGCTGGTGCTGCTGCTCTTTGCGGTGGGCGTCTTTTCCCAGACCGGCTACCTGCTGATCGCCACCTGGCTCTTCGGGGGCGATGCCTCCGCCGTGGCGCCGCTGCTGGTGCTCACCCTGAAAGTGGCCACCATCTCGCTGGCGTCGGTGACGGTGTTCTCGGGCCTGGACCCCGACCGGCTGGCCAACGGCCTTATGTGGTTCGGCTGCCCGGAACAGCTCTCCTTCTCCATCTCCTATGCCTACCGCATCCTGCCCATGCTCATGGAGGAATTCCAGAACGTGCTGCTCAGCTACCGGCTGCGGGGCAACCCGCCCGCCCACGATACCTTTACCGGCAAAGTCAAATACCTGGCTTACCAGGTCAGGATCATCATGGCCGCCTTCTATCCGCTCATGCTCAACACCGCCAAGCGCAGCCGCACCACGGTGGAAGCGCTGGAACTGCGCGGCTACCGCTATGCCGCCCAGAACAAGACGGTGCGGCGCATCAGGCTGGCCGGGCTGCACCTGAGCTGGGACGACGGCATCTTTGCCGCCGTGTCGGTGCTGTGGGTGGCAGTCACCGTACTGCTGGCCGGCCTTGTATAACAGGAGGAAGAAGATGTATCTGGATTTTCATACCCACGGCAAGCTGGCCAAAAAGCTGCCCTTTTCTCAGGAATACACCCACTGGCTCTTTGGCGAAGCCCGGTCTGCCGGGCTGGACGCCCTCTGCCTGACCGAGCATTTCAACACCTGGGGCTTTGCCGAACTCTACCGCTATATTGCGTCCCAGTCCGACCGGGAGGGGGATACCCTGGTCTTTGACGGGCTGCCCATCTTCCCCGGCATGGAAACCGACATCGCCGAGGGCGGGCATATCCTGTCGGTAGGGCCGATGGAAGCCATTCTCGAACTGAACCGCCGCCTGGAACCCTACAAGGCCAAGGGGAACTTCCTGCCCTTTGCCCAACTGATGGACCTGTTTGCGGAATACCCCGTCTTTGTGGGCGGGGCCCATCCCTTCCGGGCGGGGGGGCATATCCCCGAACTGCCCACCGACCAGCTTACCCGGCTGGATTTTCTGGACATGAACGGCAAGGACCTGGCCGAGGACCGGGACCGCACCCAGCGGCTGACCACGGGGCTGGGCAAGGCCCTGGGCTTGCCGGTGGTCAGCGGCAGCGATACCCACCAGGCCGTGCAGTACGGCTGCGTGCGCACCCGCTTTGCCGAAAGCTTCAACACAGTGGAAGCCCTGCGCCGGGCGGTGAACGGCGGCGCGTACGAGATTTGTGTTTCCGACAACGCCGCCCGCCAGGTGGCCACGGCGGCGCTGCTCAAGCGCTCCCTCAAGGAGATCCACGCCCTGGGCGGGGACTATGTTTCGGTGCTGCTGGGCAAAGAACCGGCCTGGGCTGCCCAATACGCCCCGGCTGTGGTATAATAGCCCTATCATCTTTCCCAGGGAGGGTACCCCATGCCGCTGCAATTTCCCCAAAGCCCCGAAAAACTCACCCCCGCCGAGCGCCGCCTGCTGGAATTTATCGAGAGTCACCGGGAAGAATTTCTCTTTATGACCATCGGCCAGCTCTCGGCGGATCTGGGGGTGTCGGAAGCGACCATCTCCCGGTTTGCCCGGCACCTGGGCTGCCAGGATTTCAAGCAGCTGAAAAACCATGTGCTGGCCCAGAACCATCTGGAAGGCCCGGCGGGCAAGCTGGCCCGCACGGTGCTGGCGGAAGGGGAATTTGACCCCCGCCGCTACCTGCAACAGCAGCAGACCTGCCTGCAAAAAACCATGGAAGCCCTGGACCCCGCCGCCTTTGAGCAGGCGCTGGAAGCCCTGCTTTCCGCCCGGCGCATCTTCATCCAGGCCAAAAGTGCCTCGGCGTCCATGGGGCAGCTGCTGTTTTTCCGGCTGCGGCGGCTGGGCCTGCCGGTGGAACTGCTGCCCGGCAGCGGTACCGAACTGCTGGAAGGTCTGGTCCAGGCCGGGGCAGGGGACCTGGTGGTGTTTTTCGGCTTCTCCAAGGTCTCGGCGGAAGGGCGGATGATCCTGCGCCGCCAGCCGGCGGCGGGCTACCGCACCCTCTGTTTCACCGGGCGGCTCCACCCGCCCGCCGAGGAAAGGGCCGACGTGAACCTGTATGTCTACCGCGGCACCGAGAAGGAGTACCACTCCATGACGGCGGCCGCCGCCCTGGTGGATACCCTGGTGGTGGCGGCCTCCCAGCGGCTGGGGGCCGAAGGGGCCGCCCGGTTAAAGGAACTGCACCGGATGAAACAGCAGTTCGGCCGCTGAAACCCAAAACCAAAACAGGCCCGCAGCTTTGGCTGCGGGCTTTTTGCCGTTGGTTTTTGAGGGTGGATAATTGACATATGCCACAAATAGGGCTATACTGAACGCCAGAACACACAAAGGAGAAACCCATGCCAAGACCGACCAAATGCCGGCGGGTCTGCCACTATCCCCGGATGGTGGAGTTCCGCCCCCAGGGCACGCCCGAAAACCGGCAGCCCATCCTGCTCACGGTGGATGAATACGAGACCATCCGCCTCATCGACGGGGAGGGCCTGTCCCAGGAGCAGTGCGGCGCATCCATGCAGATCGCCCGCACCACCGTGCAGAAAATCTACGAAAGCGCCCGCCGGAAACTGGCCGATATGCTGGTCAGCGGGCGGCCTTTGCGCATCGAGGGCGGCGAGTTCCGCCTCTGCGACGGGCAGGGCACCGGGTGCGGGGTCTCCGCGTGTTTCAAACAGAGTTATCACCAGCAATACCGCAAACCGGAAGGAGATTCTATCATGAGAATTGCAGTCACCTATGAAAACGGCCAGATCTTCCAGCATTTCGGCCATACCGCCCAGTTCAAGATCTACGATGTGCAGGACGGCAAGATCCTTTCCGCCCAGGTGGTGGATACCAACGGCAGCGGCCACGGCGCGCTGGCGGGGGTGATCACCGCCCTCAACGTGGATGCGCTGATCTGCGGCGGCATCGGCGGCGGCGCCCAGATGGCGCTGGCGGCGGCCAACATCAAGCTCTACGGCGGCGTGAGCGGCAGCGCCGATGCTGCCGCCCAGGCCCTGGCCGAAGGCACGCTGACCTTTGACCCCAACGCCCACTGCGACCATCACGACCATGCCCACGGGCAGGGCCACAGCTGCGGCCAGCACGGCTGCGGCGGCCACTGCGGCGAGCACTGAACCCGCGGGCGGGGGTCAAAACCCAGCCGACGGTGATGTGCCCCTGTTTCCGTAGGGCGAAGCTGCTTTTTCAGGGAACTCCCGCCCGATGCTGTACAACAACCAAAGCCCCGACCGGCTGGTCGGGGCTTTGGCTGGTATAGGGTAAGAGGAATCGCTGTTTTGCGGGGAGAAACCGCAGATCACAGCCCGAAGGACGAAAGCATTTTGGGCAGGTTGGTGGCCAGGGCCGAGATCGTCATGACCACACAGAAAATGTAGCTGATGATCATGCAGACCTGCAGCGGGCGGGACACCGGCACATCGCAGCTCACATCCTTGCGGCCCAGCAGCAGGCAGATGAAGAGGCCGCCCACAGGGGTGGAGATGGCGGTGAGCACGTTGGCGATGTAGATCAGCTGGGTGGGGGAGCCGCCGTAGCTGAAGCAGATCACGCAGGCCAGGGCCAGGCAGAGCAGGCAGCCCACGCGGATGAAGCGGCTTTCCAGGGCAACGGGCTTGCGGAACCCGGCGCCCAGCAGTACCATGCCGCGCTGGGTGTTGCCCAGCAGCGAGCTGAAGCCCGCGCCCAGCAGGGCAATGCCCATCACGTACTTGGCGGCGCCGCCCGGCACCGGCACCAGCAGTTCGGCCAGCTGGGCCGGTGCCGGTAACGTTGCCCATGGTGAAGAAAAAGCAGGAAAGGAAGGTGGCCAGGCCCACAAAACCGGCGGCCACGTTGCCGTAATAATGGCGGATGGCATCGATCATCGGCATGCCGCACAGCATCGAGATGCGGTAGGTGGCCAGCATGAAGGTGATGCCCATAAACGCGATGGGAATGACCAGCCAGACCATGGAATAGCCGTAGTCGGCGCCCAGCATGGCAGAGGTGGTGATGTTGCCGGGGCCGATGACGACGCCGGTCAGGATCAGGCCGGGCCCCACCCGCTTGACGATGTCCATAAAGGACAGTTTCTTGACGGATTTGGGATCAAAAGGCCGCGCAGTGGATGCAGCCTCATGTTCGGTTTGACTCATGGTTTTTCTCCTCCTACTGGATAGGATGGCGTTGCGCATGGGGGAGGCGGAAACAAAAGGGGCGTATCGGAAGGCCCCCGGGCCGTCTGATACGCCCCCTTGTTGAGGAGAGACTTTACTCCGTATTTCTGGCTGTGAAAATTACTTGTACTGCTCCATATCCACGGCGGGCAGTTCGCTGCGCTTCAGGCCCAGGGCGACCCAGTCCTTTTCCTCCTGGTTCAGGGGCAGGACGGGTTTGCGCATGAGGGCGTTGGAGAAGACGCCGCGCTGGTAGAGGGCTTCCTTCAGGCGGGCATGGGCTTCGCCGGAGGGCTGGCCGCCGCCGTAGATGGCCTGGGAGATGTGGTAGATGCGGTTGGACCAGTCCTGGGCCTCTTTCAGGGTGTGCTGATCGGGATGCTTGAAGACGTCCCACGCCGGGCAGATCAGCTCGGGCACGCAGCCGGCAAAGCCGATCAGGGCGCCGTCCATGCCGGGGAACCAGCTCACGCACAGGGTCTCGTCGTGGCAGGTGATCAGGCTGATGTCGGGGCACTCTTCCCGCAGCAGGCGGACGTCATGCTCGTAGATGGAGGTCACGCGGGTGCCCATCTTGATGCACTTCACGTGGTCGATCTCCTTGCACATCTTGATCAGGGTCTCCACGGGGTAGAAGGCCTTGCTGGTGGCGGGGTACAGGTGGATGATGATGTCGATGTCGGCACCCTCGGCCACGTCCTTCACATACTCAAAGGGGGCGTTGGGGTTCATGCCGAAGCGCAGCCACATGTGCGGGGGCATCAGCAGAATGCCGTCGGCGCCGGCCTCTTTGGCTTCCTTGGCCATCTCGATGGACTCGATGGTGTTCTCGCAGTTGACGCCGGAGATGATGGTCATCACGTCGCCGCATTCCTCGGCGCAGATCTCCACCACGCGCTTGCGCTCGGCACGGGTCAGGCCGGTGATCTCACCGGTGTGGCCGTTGCAGACCAGGCCCTCGATGCCTTTGCCGTAGAAGCTCTTGATCCAGCGCAGGTAAGCGCGGAACTCGGTCTCGTTGATGGAGTAGTCCTCGTTCAGGGGAACGGAAACGGCGGGGAAAATGGTCTTGAAAGTTTTCTGCTTAGCCATGATGGTTTCTCCTTTTTTGTCTATTTTGATCGTAGGTAGATGGTTTTTTCTTGGATGGGATCGCCGGCCATCTTGTGTTCCGTGTCGCGCGCCGCGGATGCCTTCGGGCCTGTGCAATCGTTTGTATATCCTCTGGTTCTTTTATACCACACCGGAAATATCCCCGTCAACGAATTTGGCCTTCTCTGCAATTTGTTGCATATCCCCTACAATTTGTTGCAGAACTTGTGTTTTTTGTATACTTTGCCAGCTTTTCCTTGTGCAGATTGCCGACACCGGCTCTTTTGGCTTGCACCCGGCGCCCGGCCGGGCTATACTGATACCAAATAGGAAAACGTTTGGAGGGTGGTTTGCATGGCGACACTCAAGGATGTGGCGAAGCGGGCCTGTGTGGACGTGAGCACGGTCTCCCGGGCGCTGAACAACAGCGGGTATGTCCACCCCGATACCAAGGCCCGCATCTACGCGGCGGTAAAGGAGCTGAGCTACCGGCCTAACGTGCTGGCCCAGGGGCTGCGGCAGGGCAAGCGGCATACCATCGGGGTGGTGGTGCCCCGGCTGAACCTGACCGCCTTTGCCGATATTGTGCAGGCGGTGGAGCGCCATGCCCGGGAGCGGGGCTACGCCACCCTGGTCTGCAGCACCGAGGACGACCCCAAGATCGAGCGGGAAGCCCTGGGCCGCCTGCGCAACGGCTTTGTGGACGGCATCCTCATCGCCGGGACCTCGGGGGATTCCCGGCTGCTGCGGGACCTGCACAGCAGCGGGCTGCCGGTCATCCAGGTGGTGCGCCGCCAGGAACCCCGCCTCAGCAGCGTGGTGGCGGACTTTGAAGCCTGCGGTTATGAGGCGGTAAAGTATCTGGTCCGCCGCGGCTGCCGCCACATCGGGCTCATCAACGGCGATGGCGGCCTGGCCCCCTACCGGGAGCGGTATCTGGGCTACTGCCGGGCGCTGAAGGAGTTCGGCCTGGAGGAGATCACCGTCTCGGTGGACAAACCCGTGAACACCTTTGAATACGGCTATTTCTGCACCGAGTCGCTGCTGGACCAGGCCCCCGCGCTGGATGCCATCATGGCGGCGGTGGATGTGCAGGGTATCGGCGCGCTGCGCGCCCTCAAGGACCGGGGCCTGCGGGTGCCCAGGGACATCCGGGTGCTCAGCCTC
>CALWGE010000118.1 GCA_944378225.1 uncultured Merdimonas sp. | reverse complement strand
CGCGGGAGTACAGCGCTGTGGGGTATGGGGGGTTCTCACAGGAGAGTGGCGTTGTGGACGCCCCCATTGGCCGCCATCCCACAGAGCGGAAAAAAATGGCTGTTTTGCTCAACTCCTCCTCGTCGCGCATGCCCTTCTGAAACCTGCGTCCAGATTACCCCAGATAAAACCGATCAGCAGCGGAACGAGTACTGCGATCAGAGAATCAAAGGGGATTGACGCAAGTCCGGTAGCGCCCAGAGCTACCAGGGTAAAGAACGGTCCGTCATTCAGCGACAGAATTGATATCGCGCCTGTATCTGTAGCATTTCCGAACTGCGAAGACAGAGAAATGTACAGAGAGCCGTTTGAATTTGTAATCGTCGCAATCCATACAAAGGGCGCAATCCCCAAAAAGCCTGCCGGCCCGCACAGAGCGCTCACCGTCATACCTACAATCACGCCCAGCAGAAATTTAATTCCTGTCAGAGCGACGCCTTTATAAAGCGGCATTCCCACCTGCTTGATGTTAATTGCCGATCCACAGACAATCAGGAAAAATCCCATCATACAGGAATTTCCATCATAGAACAGCGCGGTTACATAACCGCCGATCTGATATGCCTGAGGAAAAAATGTGGCAATCAGAACTGCAAGTACAAGAGGGATAATAACAAGGCCTCCGGGCATTTTTTTCATTTTCCCTAAAAGATCGAGATCCATCTGTTTTTTCTCTTCTGACTGTTTTTTCACTTCCGTTTTCTTATCACTCATTTTTCACTTCCTCCAAACCTTTCTATCACATTAACCAGTCATCTGCTTTCTTGCTGCCTCCCGGAACAGGCGGTCCACGATGTCGCAGGCTGTCCTGTCATTTCCGGTCAGCCCTCCTTTCCCTACAATCGGAAGTCCGTCATAACTTCCCACAAGTCTTCCTATGTCGGTCTGAGGGATTACATAATCCATTACTTCTATGCACTCTACGCCAAGCTGGTAGCACACATTTACCATTGTGTCACCGCCCGTTGTATAAAGCCCCGCTACTTTTTCCCTGCCGCAGAGTTCCAACAGCTGAGAAATAATTGTACCCAGTCCGGCGTTAATCCTGTCTGCGCTCATGCCCTCCGCATAGTGCCGCTTGCTGTCCTCTTCAGCCAGATTCAGAAGTTCTCCGTGAAGAGCCGTCTCAAAGAGAATCGCTCTGGGAGGATTTTCTGAATTCAGCAGATCCTCTGCCTTATGTACCGCCCGGAACGCCTCATCCAGCGCGGCATCGCCGCCCTCAATCAGAGCCACCGGATCCACACTGATCCGCACATGTCTTGGATCTTCACAGAGGACTTCCATCTGCTTCTTTGTAACCGGTGTCGCGCTTCCTGCCGCAATCAGCACGGTCCTGCCGTCTTCCTCTGCTTCCGGCGGAATATTCGGTTCTTCCTGTCCGATCAGATCTCTGTAATACGCCAGTTTGGATGTGAATGGACCGGGATCTACCGCAATCACATTCCACTTGAGTTCAATGCAGGCCTTCGCGATTTCTTCTACATCTTCTATCGTAATAGCATCTACAATAATTACTTCACCGCCGGCCTCTCTTGCCGCTTCAAGAGCGTCCCTGATGGCTTCTTCTCCTTCCAGAACTTCGTCAAGTGTTACAAGGTTTACATTTCTTCTGGTCTGCTGTCCGAGAAGTCTGGGAATATAGTTCTCCTTAACCGGTGTCCTCACATCCTGAGCCACCGGTGTATTGATCAGCGCCACGCCGTCGATTACGGAATACCCTCCTACCAGAATTCTCCGGGACTGAGGCATGGCAGGAACCACGACAGCTACCGCATCGTCTCCCACCACATCCATCATGGCGTCTATCTCAACTCCCACGCCGCCCCGCAGAGTTGTGTCAATTCTTTTCGAAAAGTACTTCACGCCCATACGTTTCAGAGCGGCTGTGGCGGACTTTACTTTCTCATAGGCCTCATTTGCCGGAAGAGGACGGCTGTTGCTGCTGATCAGAATTGCATCAAGATCTTCCACGCCTTCGGCCTTCACCGCTGCTTCTTCATTAAAAAATACTGCTGTTCTTGCTTTCGACCTTGCAAGAAGTACACCTGTTGTTGTCGCGCCTGTCAGGTCATCTGCCACTGCTCCGATTAATGGCATTATCTTTCTCCCCTTTCGTGCTGTTTTGCCGCGTACTCTGCTACAACTTTTGTAGATTCAATCAGGCTGACACAGCCTGCAATTCCTTTTCCCGCAATGTCAAATGCTGTTCCGTGATCCACAGAACTTCTGATAAACGGAAGTCCGAACGTAAGAGTAACCGACTTCTCAAAGTCCAGTGTTTTGCATGCGATATGGCCCTGATCATGGTAGAGAGACAGAATCGCGTCATATTTTCCTGATTTTCCGATATGGAATACTGAATCTGCCGGACACGGTCCTACTGCATTGATTCCTCTTTCTTTTGCCGCTTCCACTGCCGGGCCGATATCTGTAATCTCCTCTGTTCCGAACAGGCCGTGATCTCCGTTATGTGGATTGAGCCCCGCAACAGCGATCAGAGGATTCTCAATTCCCACTTTTCTGAGCTCTTTGTCAATATTGATTACATCTTCCAGGATTACGTCTTTGGTTGCATAGCGGCACGCGTCCACCAGAGACATATGACGGCTCACAAAGAACACACGCAGCTTATGACAGGAAAACATGGTCAGCGCATAGGGCGAATGTGTCGCGTTCTGATAAATCTCTGTATGTCCCGGCTCTTTTACACCCACCAGCTTAATCGCGCCCTTGTGAATCGGGGCAGTGGATACCGCGTCAATTTTCTTTGCCATGCCGAGCTCAATGGATTTCATAATCCAGTCAATTGCCATCTGGCCGGCCAGCTTCTGTTCCTTTCCCCATTCGATCGAATCCGTATCGTAATCTCCTGTCTCCAGGATATCAACCACACCATATTCGTACTTTGCTTCAGATGGATCACTGATTTTGTTGTACTTCAGCTCTTTGCCCAGAATCTTTGCCGCTCTTTCCATAATCGCCTCACTTCCGATTACAAAGGGACGGCAGCATTCATGGATCTCTTTGTCAAGCATTGTCCCTACAACAATTTCCGGACCGATACCCGCCGGATCTCCCATAGTAATTGCTGTCACTGGTCTGAATTTTTCGCTCATTTTTCCATTCCTTTCTTTTTATTTTCGTTTCGCTTTCTTTTATTGGTTATATTTTATAGCCATGTCTTGTGTTTTTCAACATCTTTTTATATTTTCAGTAGATTAACATATTTTGTCGCGTTGTTTTTGTGCAGATTATACGTGTTTTTTGATGCGTTTTTTCGTTTTATTTCGTTTTTTCGTTTTATAATCATTTTTATTACATTTTCGATCCTTAAATATTGTTTTTTCCTTTCGTTTCATATATAATCATTATAATTAAACATCATAGCAGCGGACCGGATAAATAACCTTAATTCACACAGAGAAAGGAAGTTTAAACATGGGAAAAAAACTGTATTTTGGAAGCAACCTGAAAATGTATAAGAATATTCAGGATACTGTAAGCTATCTTCAGGACCTGGTTTCTTACACAAAAGATATCAGCAGGGAAGAAATTGAACTGTTTATCATCCCCTCTTACACCACCCTGGAAAGCGCTGTCAGCAAAACAGACCGTGCTTTTGTCAAGCTGGGGGCTCAGAATATGTGCTGGGAGGATGAAGGCCAGTTTACCGGCGAAATCTCTCCGCTTATGCTCAGAGAACTGGGACTGGATCTTGTTATGATCGGCCATTCCGAACGGCGCCACGTATTCGGCGAAACCGACCGGGAAGAGAATCTGAAAGTAAAGGCAGCCTTAAAGCATGGGTTCACCACCCTGCTGTGCATCGGCGAAACCGCGGAAGAGAAAAATTACGGCATCAGCCCGGAAGTCCTCCGCACACAGCTGAAAGTCGGTTTCCATGATGTTCCCGTCTCATCTGTTCCACATATCTGGGTGGCCTACGAACCGGTCTGGTCCATCGGGGTAAACGGAACCCCTGCGTCAGCAGAGTATGCCGAAGAAATGCATCAGGTAATCAAAAAATGTCTTCTGGAAATCTTCGGAGAAGCCGGCGCTGATATTCCGGTACTTTACGGCGGAAGCGTAAATCCCGGGAACGCCGAAAAACTGATTGTGCAGCCCTCTATCGACGGACTTTTCACCGGCCGCGCGGCATGGCAGGCCGACAAATTCAACAAGCTGATCCGCGACGCAGTACTCGCATACAAAACCAGCCTTTCATAGAAACGCTGCAGATCGCAGCGGCAATACAGCTGAATACAGCAGAAAAGACCAGAAACTTCCGGCAATTACCGCCGGAGGCTTCTGGTCTTTTTCTGGTTGGAGGTTTTTCAATGTCATATTTTATTGTATGTATTTCGCCTTCCAGCTGTCCCGTCCGCACGTTCTGCTCTTCCGGTATTCCTATCTTTTCTGGTCATATTTTACAAACGCATCGACTTTCGGCTGAGAAGAACATCCCGGCACGAATTCATTCCCAAGGAAGGCGTCCACCATCAGTTCCCGTTCTTTGCATCCTGTTGTAAACGCGCCCATGCAGGCAATATTCGCGTCATTACTGAGCCTTGCTCTCTGCGCCGAGTACACATCAGATAAAAGCGCCGCATATGCGCCTTTCACCTTATTTGCAGCAATGGAAACACCGATTCCCGTTCCGCAGATCAGAATACCCCTGTCGTATTCCTTTGAAGCAACAGCCTCGCCCACCCGGATTGCCACATTGGCATAGATCGGGTCCTCACTGCCGAAATCCGTTACATCCCCATAGCCTTTTGCCTCAATATACTTTATAATCTCTTCTTTGGCTTCCTGGGCATTGGGATCACATCCGATCGCAATTTTCATTTCGTTTTCCTCCTTTTTGCTTTTGATATTTTTATACTATCATTTCGTTTTTGTTTTGTCTACTTTTGTTTACTTTCGTTTATGAATTTTTTCAGGAATTTTCAGTTTTCCTCAGGAATCCGCTTTCATTTTATTTTCGAAATCAGTCGTACAAAGAAAATAACCCGGCCTCCATACGTACATCCCGTTCCCGGATCTCTTCTCCCCCTTCCGGAGGACACTCTCAGAAATTTCCCGCAAATAAAAAAGCACCCCGCATTTAAAATGCAGAATGCCTGTTTCTCATTATGTTGTTATAATACGCCGGACTTTTCATCCGTTATCTGCTCTGTCGCCGGGTATTTCTTAACCCTTTCAGAATTCCCGCCTGGCTTTATATCCGGGAATGCTGTACGAACCGTCCCTGTCGATTTTATTTCCCAGATATATCCACCTTCCGTCCGCCTCCTTCATCGTCACCTCATGCCTAAAAGAACAGTCTGTGCCTCCTTCCACAAACACAGCCTCCACATACAGCGTCCAGGTTCCGTCTCCGTTTTCCGTACACTTCACAACTTCCGGAAATGGCTGAAACTGCTGCACCCGGTTCCAGGGGCCGATAGCCTCCCAGGGATATACTCCGTTTTCCGGATCGTACCGGGCATACGTCTCCATCCGGTCCGCAGAAATATCAAAATATGTCCGGACAACATTTTCAAACTCCTCTTTCGGTATCCCGTTCCGGTATTTTTCCTCATCCATTTTGATCCCGTATTTCATTTCATACAGGAAATCAAACAGATCGTTGAACTCTATATTCTCCATGCTGTTCTCATCCCAGTCTGTCAGGAACAGATTATTGCAGAAATAACTGACCGGCAGAATATAAGCATTCCCCAGCTCTCTGCATGTCTCATCAAGCGGCAGGATCCGCACAAAAGTATGCATATCCATTTCCTGATTTCTGGACAACGCCTTTTCCCAGATCAGCCACCCTTTCTCCGTATATTCCCAGTCATATGCAGAAAACTTTTCCATCTCCCGGATCCGGCTTCCGCCATCCCCGTCAAAAACGGCAGACGCATAGGAGACTGTCAGCTTTTTATCCGCAAACTGAAGATAAAAATACCGGAAATACCCTTCAGATGTTATTACAAAAAAGCTGGTTTCCGCTTCTTTTCCGGCCGCCGCTTCCCGCAGCGCTCTGTCGGTTTCCTCATAATTCAGCATATTAAAATCATAACTGCCGCAGGTTACCGCCCTTCCCTCTGACGCTGCCGTTTCCGCCATATGATGAACGGTGTCTTCCTCCAGTACGTCACCGCTGTTGTTTTCTCCTGCTGCCGCGGCATGAATATCCGCGCATTCCTCCATAACAGAAGACACCTGCTGCCGAATTTCTTCTTTTTCTTCCTGTTTCAGATCCATGGATTTTACATCATAGTCATCCAGAACTTTTCCCTCTCCGTCACCGGCCTCTGTCTCTGCTTCACCGGTATCAGGACGGGCACTGTCTGACGGAGCGCATCCACTCAGAAGCACCAGACACAGAAGCAGCGCCAGGCTCTTCTTTCCTCGGATCATCCAGTCTTTCCTTCTTCTCATTTTTCCGCAGAGCCGCCCGTCAGGAAAGAAGTTCCCGCACCATCGCGCCGTCAAATGTTACCGAATCCACATGGTCCACTTCAATCTGATATAGAGCATTGGCCGCGATATGCTCCGCCGCCTGCTCCAGATCACGGATTCCGCTGGTATCCCGGTGCAGATCGATAACGGCATCCAGCCCATCGGACGTCAGAATACATTCATTTTCCTTCATGCCGATCCGTTTCAGAACTTTCGGAAGGGCATACCGGGAAAAGATTACCTTCTTTTCCTCCTCTGTATAATCCGGAATCTCGATTACAGCAAACCTGGACATAAGCGGCGCGCTGATCTGCTCTCTGTCATTGGCTGTGGCAATGGGATACACTCCTACTGTAGGAATCATACATTCGATATAATTATCCGTAAATCCCAGATTATCCAGAAGCGTCAGAAGAACATCCGCCGGATTGCCGTTTCCTTTTCCCGAGGACGCCTTGTCCAGTTCGTTAATAATAAATACCAGGTTGGATTCCCCGGCCACAGAGAACGCGTCCATAATAATTCCCGGTTTTGCGTTGGCATAAATACGGGAGCTGCCGGTAAGCTGCTCCGGATCATTGATTGAGCTCATATCAAGCGTGGTCCAGGGCAGTTTTAAAATACGGGCCACCGCATAGGCGATCTGCGACTTTCCTGTACCTGCCGGTCCGATCAGCAGCAGGCCGTAAGCAGGCAGGGTGTGGGTACGGTTGATCTGGATAATCGTCTCAATAATTCTCTGCTTCACCTGCTCCATGCCGTAAAGCTCTTCATCCAGAATCCGCCGCGCCTCCTGGGGATCGATGGCTTCGAAATAGTGACCTTTCCACTGAATATTCATCATAATTGAAAGCGCTCTCTGGGCATGGCGCCGCTCTTCCGCGGAGACTTCATGGGAACGGGCAACCGCCAGATTCCTTCTGGCCCAGAGACGGATATTATCCGGCAGGGTTCTTCCCGCGCAGGTTATAAAATCCGTAATGCTCTGAATACTGGTCAGCTTCATGCTGTCTCCGGTCTCTTCCTCATCCTCATCCGGAATCTCTTCGGACGGAGCGTCACTGGAGAGAAGCCGCTCAATCATAAACTCCAGGAAGCCGTCCTCTGCCGAAAGCTTCAATC
>CALWGE010000117.1 GCA_944378225.1 uncultured Merdimonas sp. | reverse complement strand
GATGTGGAAAAGAAAAAACTTATAATAATATAGATTTGGTGGAAGCAACATATAGCCAATATGTTATAGATATTAATGACCAGAAAGAAACAAACTTTGACGGAACTTGTGAGTGTGAATACGAAGAGGAGGGATAATGTGGGTAACTATATTAATAGAAGAAGCTTGATTGATGCTGAAACTGGTGAAATAATAAGGGAAACAAACTGGGTAGGATATGATGGCTTTACTGAAACTGGATATAAATATAGAAGTAGACAATGTCCTATTAAATATTTCCCTGATTCTATTCCTAGTAACCTTAGTCAGGCTGCTTGGTATTTATTATTTATGATAGCAGAAATTATGAATGATGAAAATGTATTGGTCTATAGGGTAGACAGAAAAAGTAAATTTAGTACCATACTATATAAACCTTACGATAAAGAAGATATTAGAACTAAAATTAGATTCCCCTATGGTCAGAATAAATTCGATAGATGTTGGCAAGAACTTACTAAACATTGTGTTAAAAGAGTTCAGTATTATAATTATTTAGCTTGGGCTGTTAATCCTGCTGTTATTAGTAAAAGTAAAGAGATTCCTTAGTGGTTATGTGCAGAATTTAAAGATTATCTGATTCCTCATATGTCAGCTATATCTGTTAAAAAACTTCAAAATAAAATAGACAATCTTGACTGATTGCCTATTTTTTTTTGTTAATAACGAGATTTTTTGAGATGGACACATTCTCTTATACATGATTATTAACCAAAGAAGCACTATATATTCTGTACGAAATATAGAATATGAAAACTACATCTTTATTATACAACCTATAATAACATATGTCAAGTGGTAGCAAAATGTCAAAATAGGTAACAAGTGGTAACATTTTTTTATTTTAAAAAATTCTTGTTGTAAATCCCTGAAAGTCCTTATATATATATATTTATAATAATATAATATAATATATATATATAAGAGAAATTAAATATGTGTTACCTGTGTTACCTATGTTACCACTTAAAATTTTATAATGTTTATATAGGGATATATTTTTTTACACATAACAAAAAAAATAAAAAGGAAATAAAAAAGGGGTGAAAATATTATATTATATATATATATTATGTGTGGAAAAAAGGTGGTAACGGGGTAACACTTTCCGTTATCCGTTGATGCTCTAAGGCTAGAGCCGATTCTACAAGGTGGTAACAGGGGGAAGCGTGTTACCTATTTTATTAGTTTTTTAGAAAAAAATAAAAAATTTTGAAAAACTATTGACTATTTTTGTATATATATATATACTAATTATAATTTAATAACGGAGGTAAAAAAATGAAAAAGAAAAAAAACAAAGGAAGTGGATTCTACATAAGAATAGATGAAGAATTAAAAAGAAAATTTAATATTAAATGCTTAGAAAATGGTCTTAATATGTCAGAAGTTATTAAGGGGTACATAAAACAATACATAGAGCAATAGGTTTTTGACTTAGAGTTATTAAAAAAATAAAAAAAGGAATAGGTGCAAAAGATATGAGTGATAATAACATTTTCAAAGAGATAAATCAAAAAGCTGATATAGTTAATCTTGCAAGAGCTTATGGCTTAGCTATAGATAGACAATATAGATGTAATTGTTTTCTACATAATGATAAAGAACCTAGTTTGCAACTTCACAGAGAAACTAATACTTGGTGGTGCTATGTTTGTGGAGAAGGATATACTCCAATAGATTTTGTAATGAAAAAATTAGGACTATCTGCATTAGAAGCTGCAAAAGATATAAACAAAACATTAAATCTTGGTATAAATATAGAGGGATTTAAGCCAGAAGAAGAAAAATTAGTAAAAACAAATGAATATTTCTATAGAAGAGCAGATAATACAATAACTATGAAAGTAGAAAAATGGGTAAAACAGTCTACTGGAAAAAAAGAATTCTATCCTTATGCGTTAATTGATGGAAAATATGTAAAACGGATATGTAAATAAGTTAAAAGATGAGGATTGTGTTCTTTATAATTTACCAGAAGTTATAAAATCTGATGTTGTGTACTTTACAGAGGGAGAAAAAGATGCTGATACGCTAAAAAAATTGGAATTTGCAGGAACTACAACACCAGGTGGAGGTAGAGGACTAAAAAGTTATGCAAAAAAGAACCCTGATTTGTTTAAACCTATAGAAAATAAAGAGATTCGTATAATTTCAGATAATGATGAAGTTGGTAGCGAATATATAAAACAGGTAATTGAAGCCATAAAAGACAAGGTTAAAAATATAAAAGTATTTGATTTATGTAAAGTTATGCCTAATTTAAAGAAAAAAGGCGATATAACAGATGTAGTAATGGCTGTAGGAAAAGAAAAAACAATAGAATACATTAATGAATTAGAAAAAAATACAGAATATTATGATTTAATAAAGGAAACAGAAGAAAAGGAAGAAGAATTAAAGCTAGAAACAAGAGAAGATATCTTTAATGTTAAGATTTTTGAGAAACTTTATTCTTATGAATTAGATAAAAATATGGATGAGTTCTTAAAATTACAAAATCAGATATTATCTGTTTGTCAGAAAAAGAAATTTACTGGTTTTAGAACTGCATATAAACAATACAAGGATGCACAAAGCAATCAATTTGTGTATGATTCTAATTTTATAACTTTTCCAGGATTAAATCAGAATGTTTATAACACAAAAAAGTATGAAATGACACCAGATGGAATTATTTATGAAATTATACCTAATATTGGTAGAATATTAGTATGTTATCATCCGATTGTTCCAGTAGAAAAGTATAAAAATATAGAAGATGGAACAGAAAAAATAAAAATAGCATATTATATTGATGATAATTGGAATTATATAATCGTTGATAAGTCTATAATTTCAAATACTCAAAGCATTATAAAATTATCTGATATAGGAATAGCTGTAACATCAGAAAATGCTAAAGTTTTAATAAAATATTTAGCTGAAATTGAGAATCTTAATAGAGATAAAATAAAAACAAATGCTTCTGTATCAAGATTAGGTTGGTTTAACGATAAATTGATACCATATGATAAGAGTTGTGTTTTCGATAATGAAAAAGCTGTGTCTTTTTTTGAAGAAAAATTTGGAGAATCAGGGGAATTAGAAGATTGGATTGATTTTTTCAAAGAAAGAAGAAAATATAATAACACATCAAGAATCGTAATGGCAGGAGCTGTTACTTCGATATTGTTAAAAGATATAAAACAAAACGGTTTTACAATCCATGTCTGGGGAGAAAGTGAATTTGGAAAAACTGTTTGTTGTATGGTTGGTCAATCAATCTTTGGTAATCCTGCACAAACTGGAGGAAAAGGAATAGGAATAAACTTCAATTTAACAAATGCTGGATTAGAGTATGCATTAAACACATATAATAACATACCTTTGTTTATAAACGAAATGCAACATCAAAAAGATGCAACTGATTATGA
>CALWGE010000116.1 GCA_944378225.1 uncultured Merdimonas sp. | reverse complement strand
AGATAATCATTGTAAAGAGTCTGTTTCACAGTCTGATTCAGAGAGCAGACAATGGAATGACTGATTTCCCGCAAGACTTTGGCTGCACTTTTTTCTGCAGGCAGCATTTTCCCGCTTACCCATTTGCTGATGTACGATACGTCGTACTGGAGGTCCTGGGCAAGCGTATAATTTTTCAAATCTGCTGTCTGCATCAATTGCTCCAGCAGATTGCTGAATCTGTTCTTTTCGTTCATTTCCCCACCTCATTAAATCAAAAAGTTCATAGAAACAGTGTATCACAATGAAAAAGAATCGACAAGAAAAAGCAGTGAGAGCAGATTGGAAAATAGTGAGTCTTTTTTCTCACTTTTTATCCGGAAATATCCGAAAATATCCGGGACGTCATATAGATGGAAAAACCCCTTAAAACCGTTTGTTTTCTATGGGAAACAAAGGGGGTTTTTGTTGACAAACATATGCGGGAAGAGTAATATAACTATATACGTCAAAGGGGTTTTCTGCCCTGAAATAACGGCGTAGGTTATCTGTTCTAGGGGAAAGTAAGGGGTAGATAAAATACTGCTGCAACACTCTTCGGAAACGAGGATACTTTCTTTGGAGAATGTTGAGGATAACCAGATAAGATGCCGGTTTTTCGGATCTTATCTGCCGCGGAAAGGGGAATACCCGACCTGCGGCGTCGGTACTTCCACTTGCAGACAGAAAAGGCTTCTAAAGGATTGAGGACACAGGATCATCTGAATTTGTAAAGTGTGACGTACTTGCAGGATTCCTGCACAGGATGCGGCCAAAGGGCTGCGTCCGGATTACAAATTTCATTATTTTAAGAGGAAAGGGGAAGAGAAAATAATGAGAAAAAGAATGAAAACCATTCTTGCTGTCATGCTTGCTGCATCCATGACAGTAGGAGCGGTACCTGCTGTGGCTCTGGCGGAAGACGCACAGACAACACAGGAGACAAGCACTTCTTCCGGGTTGAATCCGGCAGCGGCTGCGCAAGAGAGAGCGGATTCTTTCCTGAAAGCGGCAAAGATGCTGGGACAGACTTCCGCGATTTCTCAGCAATCTGCGGAAGAAAGCCAGGAAGCGCAGACAGCAAGAAAAGCTCTGGAGGCTCGTTCTGTCGACTATGAAGCAGTCAAAGGTGATATCGAGGACAATATCTTCCTGGAGCCGGAAGCGACTGCGATGGATCTTTCCGAGTATGGACTCAAAGCAGAAGAGGCAGAGGCCATCACAAGCCAGGTGCTGGCTGAAAACAATGCCGAGACACTTGTAGAGACCGAAGTGATCGCAGGGGCAGACGGACAGGCAGACGTCCTGACGATTTCCAAAGATCCGGTGCTCAAAGCCGCATCTGAGGAAGTCAACGAACTTGCAGACGGCGAAGGAGGGGACGGAAGCCAGGAAGGCAATGTCCCGATGACAGACGAACAGAAAAAACAGATTTTGGATGCCTATGCACAGTATCAGGCATTCATTGACTCCCAGCCGGATATCTTCGGCGTGCAGACCCCGTTCTACAGCCAAAAGGAGAGTGAGTCAACGGAAGACAGATGGTACGGACCACTTGGTTCCCTTCTTGTCACAGCTGGAATTTCCCAACAGGATATAGCAGACGGAAAAGTTGACTACATGACACTTTACGGCACTGTCATGATGTTCCAGCTTGGAAATGCGAAGGCAGCTCAATATTATGGGGAAGATCTGGTTGCCGCTATCCAGGAAGGTGTGAGCCAGATCAAAGACGGCATGACGACAGTGCAGAAGCTTCTCGTCCTGAACGACTGGCTGGCAGAGTGGTCACAGTTCGACATGGGAATGCTCATGGGTATGACTGCTCCGGAGCAGGGAAAATCCTGGGTTCCGGCAGACGACCCGGACATTCCGGCAGAAATGGCTGGAAATATTGAAGGACTCTGGAAAGGGAACCAGTTCGGGCCGCTTGTCATGAAGAATGGCGTATGTCTTGGATACTCCAACGCGTACACCCTTCTTATCCAGAATGCATTCCCGGAAATCTATAAAAACGAAGGCGGATCCTGGAAGACAAAGCAGCAGCTGAATTACGTCAAGACAGGCGAAGAACAGGCTGTCGACGCAGAAGGCAATCCGATGGTAGATGAAAATGGCGATCCGGTTATGGTTGACGTACAGGATTAGAGTCCGGACGCGCCTTACATGGTAGACTATGTGCGCATCACATACGATGCAAGCGTTACCATGTTTGGCGAAGAACAGGATAAATTCGATTCCGACCATTACTGGAACGCAGTGAAGGTAGATGGAAAGTGGTACTATGTTGACCCATGCTACACAGACATTTACATCGAATGTATGATGCGTGACCGTGTAGAGACAGACGGAAACATGAACCATCTGTACTTTATGGTAAGCGACAGTACAATCCGGAAGCTGTACGACGAATATTACAGCGGCATTGATACATTATATCAAAACATTGCCACCGACACAACTTACGAATCTTCCTGGCTTCCGTTTATCAAGAGTCCGGTAGATGTTGTGGACGGCAAGTACTACTATTTCTATGATTCCACAGACATGGTTTCCATGCTTGGACAGTTCGGTGGTATGAACGGTGTTTCCACACAGGCTGAAGACGGAAATTCCGGCTGGGGAGACTGGCAGGAAGACACGGACTACCAGCTTGTTTACCATGATGGAAGTGAGGCAGATACATCCAAGACATTTACTACACTTGTAGACTTTGTGGAAGGTACTGTACTGGTTGACGGACAGATGGTGGCAAACGACCTCATCAAAGATCTGTATGCAAAACACCAGGCATACCAGGAAAAATATCCGTCCATCCAGATCTCCGGATCTGTGTACAACGGACTGTTCTACTTCAATATCGCCAATACAGTTTGTACATACAATCTGGAAACAGGCGAAGTAAAACAGATCCTGGAATACAATGAAGTCAGCGCGAAGAGAGATATGACGGTTGCACTTGGAGGACTTGGATTCAATGTTGTGCCGAACGACAGCGAGGACAAGGATATCACTCTTTACGACAAACCGATCGCATCCATGACGATCAAGAATGATGGCAACATGTACGTGTCTGTTGCCACAAACCTTGGCTGGATTTCCGGAAAAACAGGCATGGATGACCAGGAGAATCTCGGATATGCTTTTGAAGAGACAAACTACACGCCGGGATACCATTCCTACTTTAACTACAAC
>CALWGE010000115.1 GCA_944378225.1 uncultured Merdimonas sp. | reverse complement strand
TCATCGTCCGTGTGTCCGCCGAGGAGCGGGTGCCCGGTGGCAACACTCTGGAGGACACCCTGAAGTATCTGGAATACTTGGACGAGTTCGTGGACATTTACGACGTGTCCTGCGGTCTGAATCCCTCTCTGCAGTATCAGATCGACTCCAACTTCCTGCCTGACGGCTGGCGTGCTTACCAGGCCCGAGCCGTGAAGGAGAAGTTTGGCAAGCCCGTCATCAACGCTGGCAACTACCGGGACCCCGCCGTGGTGGAGAAGGTGCTGGAAAGCGGCGACGTGGACATCGTGGGCATGGGCCGTGGCCTCATTGCTGACCCCGAGTGGGTCAACAAGGTGAAGAACGGGGAAGAGGACATGCTGCGCAAGTGCATCTCCTGCAACGTGGGCTGTGCTGGCAACCGCATCGGTGTCAACCGCCCCATCCGCTGCACCGTCAACCCCGCTGTGCCTGAGGGCGACGTATACAAGAAGCTGAAGGTGAAGAAGAACTGCAACGTAGTTGTGGTGGGTGCGGGTACTGCTGGTATGGAGGCCGCCTGCACCGCCGCTGAAGTGGGGTGCAACGTGTTTGTTCTGGAGAAGCAGGACCACATCGGCGGTCTGTCCTCCTTCATCTCTGATCTGCCCAGCAAGTCTCGCATGAAGGACTTTCCCACCTACCTGGAGCGTCGGGCCGCCAAACTGCCCAACCTGTACCTGTTCCTGAACACCGAGGCCACCCTGGATAAGATCAAGACCTTCAAGCCGGACGTGGTGGTCAACGCCACCGGTTCTGTGCCCCTGGTGCCCCCCATTCCCGGTCTGAAAGAGAACATTGCCGCTGGAAATGTGTCTACCATCTTTGACATGATCAACGATGTCAACGCCGGGAAGTATCCCGAAGAAGCCTGCAAGGGCAAGAAAGTGGTGGTCATGGGCGGTGGCTCCGTGGGTCTGGATGTGGTGGAGTATTTTGCTCCCCGAGGCGCGGAGTGCTCCATTGTGGACATGCTGCCCCAGATTGGCATGATGGCCGACCCCATCACCAAGTGCTCCATGCGGGAGACCCACGACACCTACGGCGTCAAGGAGTATGTGAATACCGCTCTGCAGGAAGTGAAGGAGAATGCCTTCGTGGTCAAGACTCCCGAGGGGAACATTGAGGAGCTGACCTTTGACCTGGGCTTTAACTGCCTGGGCATGCGGGCCAACAACCCTATTCTGGAGGCCCTGGAGCAGGAGTTCGGCGGCACCGACACCGACACCGTGGTGTACAACATTGGTGACTCCGTGCGGGCCCGCCGCATCATGGAGGGCACCATGGATGGCCGCGCCATTCTCAACGTGCTGGAAAACCAGGGCTATCTGGACTCCCTGGATGAGATTCGATAACAACATTGGATAGAATGAGAGGTAATTACTATGCCTAATATCACTGGACATACCGAACTGGTGGGCCTGATGGCCTATCCCATCCGCCACACCCAGTCCCCCACCACCCACAACCTGGCCTATGACAAGAACGGCGACGACGTCATTCAGCTGGCCTTTGAGGTGGACAACGACTCTCTGGAGGCCGCGGTCAACAGCATCCGTGCTCTGAAGATGCTGGGCTCCAACATCTCCATGCCCAACAAGACCGTGGTGCACAAGTACCTGGAAGAGGTGGATGAGGCCGCTCAGCTGTGCGGCGCCATCAACACTGTGGTGAACACCCGGGACGAGAATGGCCAGGTCACCGGTAAGCTCAAGGGCTACAACACCGACGGCATGGGCTACTGGCAGGCCATCAACGAGGAGGGCATCGACTACACCGGCATGAAGATGGTGCTCATCGGTACTGGTGGCGCTGCCACCGCCATCGCTGTGTATGGCGCGCTCCACGGCATCTCCGAGATGCACGTGTTCAACATCAAGGACAAGTTCTATGGCCGTGGCGAGGAGATCGTGGCCACCATCAACGAGAAGACCAACTGCAAGGCCTACATGCACGATCTGGCCGACCTGGATCTGCTCAAGGAGAAGATGCACGAGGCCGACCTGTTCTGCGATGCCACTGGCGTGGGCATGCACCCCCTGGAGGAGCTGTCCAACATCCCCGATCCCTCCTTCTTCCGCCCCGACCTCATCGTCACCGACACCGTGTATGCCCCCCGTGAGACCGTGATGATGAAGCAGGCCCGTGAGGCCGGCTGCCAGAAGGTGTACAACGGCCTGGGCATGATGCTCTTCCAGGCCCTCATTGCCATCAAGCTCTACACCGGCAAGGACACCGATGTGGCTTACATGAAGGAGCAGCTGGGCATCTGATTGTCCTATAAGAACCATCATAGATAGAACCAACCAGTCCCCCCCGACAGATGTCGGGGGGACTGTCTTTTGCCCCGGTCTACGATGCGTAGGTTGAGGAGACAGGAATTCCCTGATATAATGGTACAACAAGAACAAACCAAAGGAGAACCGTCATGAATTCCTATGTCACAGGGAGTACCATCAAACGGCTGCGGGAGGGGCGAAACATGACCCAGGCCCAGCTGGGGGAGAAAATCGGGGTGAGCAGTAAGACCATTTCCAAGTGGGAGACCGCCAAGGGACTGCCCGACGTGTCTCTGCTGGAGCCTCTGGCCTCCGCTCTGGGGGTGTCGGTGCTGGAGCTGATGAGCGGGGACACCATGTGCAATGGCAACCGCTCGGCCAACATGCTCCGCTCCAAGCTGTACGTCTGCCCCATCTGTGGCAACGTCATCCACACCATGGGAGAGACAGTGGTGAGTTGCTGTGGTGTCACTCTGCCTCCGCTGGAGGCAGAGGAGGTGGACGAGGACCATTCCATCACCCGAGAGGTGGTGGAGGATGAGGTGTACCTGACCGTGGACCACCCCATGACCAAGAAACACTATATTTCCTTCCTGGCCTACGTCACCTCGGATGGATTCCAGATGGTAAAACTCTACCCGGAGGGGAATGCGGCCTGCCGCTTCCGCCTCCAGCGGTCCGGGTATCTGTACCTCTGCTGTAATCAGCATGGACTGATGCGGGAAAAAGTGTAAAGAGAGATTACGCCCCCGGCCGGGTACGTTTCGTACCTGGCCGGGGCGTTGCTTTAGCTAGGCCAAATTTGATATCATGAAAAATAGAAACACACCGCAACCAACCCCTGTGTTTTACGGGATATCAAGTGAAGGGCACCGAGAAGGGAGGGAGCCAGATGGAGGACCAGGAGATTGTGGAGCTGTACTGGAAGCGGGACGAATCGGCCCTGGAGCACAGCCGAGAGAAGTATCACGGGTACCTCAGCCGTATTGCCCAGCAGATTTTGTATGACCGGGAGGACAGCGAAGAGGTGGTCAGCGACACTTATTTCAGGGCGTGGCAGTCTATGCCGCCCCAGCGGCCCAGCAAACTGTCCATCTACCTGGGCCGTCTGACTCGGCACGGGGCCATTGACTATCTGCGCCGCCGCACCAGCCAGAAGCGGGGCGGAGCCACCTATGAGGTGTGCGTGGAGGAGCTGGAGGAGAGTGTGCCCAGCGGGGAGACGCCCCAGCAGGTCATGGAGGAGAAACTGTTGGTGCAGCTGCTCAATCAGTTTCTGGAGACTCTCTCACCCCAGGCCAGAGCGCTATTTCTGGGCCGGTACTACTACTTCGACCCGCTGTGGGAGGTGGCCCGCTACTGCGGCATGGGGGAGGGGCAGGCCAAGAGCCAGCTCTTCCGCATCCGAAAACGACTGAAAGCCTATTTGGAACAGGAGGGGTTTGTGGTATGAAGGGAGAACAATTGCTCCACGCGCTGGGTGAGGTGGACGAGGACTACTTGGCGCAAGTGGATGAGCTACGGCGGATATCCCCGAAAAAGAAGCGACACACCTGGATTCCCATGGCGGCCTGCCTCTGTCTGGTGGCCGGGGTGGCGGCGTGGGCGCTGCGGGGTGGAATGGGGATGCCCAGTAAGGAGGGCGCCGAGGCAAACTCCAATGGAATGAGCGGCAGTACCCAGGGGATATATGTGCCGCCCTTAGAGGTGGAATTGCCCCAGGCGGAGACGGAGACCATGATAGACATGAGTGGATTTTTCATCTATCAGGGGCGTCTCTATGCTCAAATGGATGTGGTGGAGCAGGGCCAGAACTTGGTGGGAACGCAGTTGGGAGAGTCCAGTGGTACCATTGACGAGTGGACGCCAGAGGACCAATATCTGGAGGGCACAGGGAGTATCGGGGGACCTTTTTATGAGGTGAAGGGATACAATCCCCGGTACCTGCTGTGCATGGTATATGACTACGGAGTGGAACTGTTCTGGAACAACTGCGACATCACCGTGTCCACTGGTGGGGATGTGTTGGAAGAAGTGTTCCACCTGTCTGACGGCATTGCCCATGCAGAGTTCCAGAAAGAAGTGGACGTTCAGGGGGAAAACAGGCACACGACCCCAATTACCCAACTGGAGGAGTTGGAGGCGTGGGTGGATGACCTGGGGCAGGCCCCGGCCCTGTCCAGCGCTGAGACGGATATGGGGCAGTGCTTGGGGCATCTATACCTCACCAAGGCGGATGGGGTGACGGTGCACCTGAGATTGATGGGGAATGGCTATGTGCAGGTGGCAGAGTTGCCGGAGGTGTGTTGGCAGATGGAATGGCAGTCCATGGTGCCATGACAGAAAGGAGGAGAACCGTATGAAAAAGAGGTGTTTGGCCCTGCTGGTGGCGGGAGGTTTGCTGTGTAGTACCCTGATGGGGTGTACCCGAACCTATGCCACTGATCTGATGGATGGAGTGAAAGCTGGAACTCCCACGGAAGTACAGGTCCAGAAGGAGACCTGGACGGGGATGTATGACTTCTCGGTGAAACTGCTCCAGACTACCTGCGATAGGGAAGACAATACCCTGGTATCTCCCATGTCGGTGCTGTCTGCCCTGGCCATGACCGCCAATGGAGCCCGGGGGGAAACACGGACTCAGATGGAGGAAATCCTGGGCGGGAGTGTGGAACAGCTCAATGGGGCGTTGACGGGTCTGGGCCAGGAGAACGATTCCCCTCTGTACGTGGCAAACTCCATCTGGTTTGCAGAAGGGGGACGCATCACTCCCAATTCGGATTTCTTGCAAATCAATGCAGACTACTATGGGGCGGGAGTGTTTGAGGCTCCCTTTGACCAGACCACCGTCACCGACATCAATCGGTGGGTGAAGGAGCACACCCACGGCATGGTGGAGGAAGTATTGAAAGAGATTCCCCGTGATGCGGTGATGTACCTCGTCAACGCCCTGGTCTTTGAGGGGGAGTGGGAGGATCCCTATGAAGATTCGGATGTGTGGCAGCAGGCGTTTACCAACCAGGGGGGAAAGGTCCAGCAGGTGAGCATGATGCACAGTGAGGAAGAGCTCTATCTCCGGGACGAGCAGGCCCAGGGATTTATAAAGTACTATCAGGGAGGCCGATATGCCTTTGTGGCGCTGTTGCCGGACAAGGGAATTTCTGTTTTGGATTATGTGGAGGGCTTGGACGGCCAGCAATTGAAGGCGCTGCTGAACAACCCGACATCCGTGCCCGTGGTGGCGACTATGCCCAAATTTGAAAGTGAGATGGAAGTGGACCTTGTGGAAGTGCTGAAGGAGATGGGAATGGACCTTCCCTTTGACAGCGCACAGGCAGATTTTACCGGCCTGGGCACCAGCCCTGAGGGAAACCTCTATATTAACGAGGTTCTTCACAAGGCTTTCATGGAGGTAGAGGAAAAGGGAACACGAGGTGGAGCTGCGACTGCGGTAGGAATCAATTGCGAGGGAGCACCTGAGGAACCAGAGGAACAGATGGTTGTGACCTTGGACCGACCCTTTGTCTACCTGGTGGTGGACACCTCATCCATGTTACCCGTGTTTATGGGCACGGTACTCTCCGTATAAGGACAAGATAACGAGCCACTCTCTGGTGAGGGAGT
>CALWGE010000114.1 GCA_944378225.1 uncultured Merdimonas sp. | reverse complement strand
CGTGTCGGTTGTATCGGCTGCCCGATGGCCGGACGCAAAATGCGGCTGCGTGAGTTTGGACGTTATCCAACCTATCAGCGCGCTTATCTCCGCGCATTTGATAAGATGCTGGAAATGCGTGCTGCACGCGGCAAGCTGGATAATTCGTGGCGGGCTGGGACAACCGGTGAAGATGTATTCCGCTGGTGGCTGCAAGACCGCAATATTGTCGGACAAATGAAAATCGAGGGTTTCGATGCGTAGCCCAGCTGTACCGTGTGGTTTGCCACGCGGTTTTGTTATTTATACGGCTTTTGCGAAGGAGGTGGTTCCCATGTGTTGTTCAGCGCATGGGTTAGCCATGCGGTAAGTCAAAAACAAAATCACAACGGAAAGGGATGAGAAAATGGCATTTCTGAAAAAACGCTTTAAGCGGGTGACCTCTATGGGGCTTGCGCTGCTGCTGGCGGTGTCGGCGTTCCCGTCCGCGGCCTTCGCCGCGTCGGAAAGCACGCTGGCCGAGGTCACGGCCAAGTTCCTCGACGCGGAAAACGGCAAGGAGATCACCGCGCCGGAAACCTATCGCGTCACGCATGAAGAAAAGTCGCCGCAGGAGATCGAGAATTACACTTACGTCGATTATACCGAGAGCGTCGAGTACGTCTACTCGCACAAGGACCTGACCTATATTGTCGGCTACCCGGACGAAAGTGTCCGCGCAGACGCGCCCATGACCCGTGCGGAAGCCGCGACCGTGTTCTATCGTCTGTATGACGGCGACTATCCGGCGTTTCAGCGTCGCATGTCCAGCAGCACGTTCGAGGACGTGCAAACCGGTCATTGGTTCTACAAGGAAGTGGAAACGCTGTACAACAGCGGCATTGTGGACGGCACGGGCGAACACAAATTCTCGCCGGACGAGCCGGTGACACGCGCTGAGTTCGCCGTCATGGCCGCGCGGTGGGCTGGGTTGGACTATGAGGGCGGCAACGTCTTTGATGATGTCCCGGTCGGCCACTGGGCGTACAGCTATATCAATGCCGCCGCAAACGCAGGATGGGTGGAAGGTTACCCGGATGGCAGTTTCCGGCCGGACGAGCCGATCAGTCGCGTCGAAGTTGTGCGTTTGGTAAACGGTATGATTAACCGCGGTGTGACGCTGGATAAGCTGAAAGCGCTCGGTATCCAATGCCCGTACAACGATCTGCCCGAGACCCATTGGGGCTATTGTGACCTGATGGAAGCGACCGTTTCGCACAGTGCGGAGGAATGGCACGGCCTGTCCTACCGCGACGGCAAGTACAATATCATCATCGAAAAGTTTGTGGATGCCAGCGGCAAGGAGCTTGCCGAGACCGTCACGACGGAAGGCAAGGCCGAGACCGCACCCAAGACGATTCCGGCTTACGAGTACCGCGGCTATATCCGCACGGTCACCTATCAGTACACGAACGGTGATGCGATTCCGTCTATCGAAAAGACGGTGAACGTCAAAACCGCGAATGTTGGCGATACCCTGACCTATACGGTCAAGCTGTCCAACAATAAAGCCGCTTCGTCCGCATGGAAGAAAGTCATGCTGACCGACGCAATCCCGGACGGCCTGACGTTCGTAGACAGCAGCGTGTATGTCGATGGCAAGTCCGCGGAACACAGCTTCAAGGACGGTGTTCTGTCTGTGTCGGTGGGCGATATTGCTACCGGTCAGATGGTCACGGTGACGTTCAAGGCGACTGTAAACAACGATATGTACAATCAGACGATCTACAACACCGCGGTTGCCGAGGGCAAGAACGGTATCGTCAAGGACGAGGACGGCAACGAGACCGGCAAATATGAGGATACGGACGACGGTGTGTATATCAACAAGGGCGACACCGCACCCTATGTCACCAAAGCAGCGGACAAGCCCGTAGCCAAAGTCAGCGATAGGCTGACCTACACGGTCACGCTCGGCAACGCGGAAAGTGCAGTCTATGAGATCGAAAACGCTGCCATGACCGATACGATTCCGGCTGGGCTGGATTTCGTGGACGGCAGCGTGCAGGTGGACGGCAAAACCGCCGGTTACTCGTATGACAATGCAAGCTACACCCTGACCGTGCCGCTGGACAAGATCGCCCCGGCGACGGAAAAGACGGTCACGTTTTCGGTGACGGTCAATGATTCTGCCTACGGCAAGACGATCTACAACACGGCCATTATGACGGGCGACAATATCCCGGATACCGAGGGCAAGGACGACGGTGTTTCGATTGGCGACGGCAAAGCCCGTCCCAGCATCGAAAAGACGGCGGACAAGTCCTCTGCCAGCGTGGGCGACAAGATCACCTACACGCTGACGCTATCCAACAGCGAGACCGCGACTGTGCCGGTGCAGAACGCGGTGGTGACCGATGTGCTCCCGGACGGTCTGACGTTTGAATACGGCTCGGTCATGGTGGATGGCAGTACGACCAGTTCGTACACCTACGAGCAAGCGAGCCGCCTGCTGACTGTCAACGTCGGCAGTATCGACCCGGACACCAGCCGCACGGTTTCATTCGTGGCGACGGTGAATGAGGACGCCTACAACACCACCATCCAGAACCTTGCCACCCTGACCGCGGACAATACCGAGCCGGTGCAGGACAAGGACGATGGCGTTGTGGGCGCAGACGGCCGCACCGACCTGACGATCACCAAGTCGGTCAACACGGCGACGGCCAAGGTGGGCGACAAGCTGACCTACACGGTGCAAGTATCCAACGGTGCTGGCGCACAGGTCAATATCCGCGATGCTAAGGTGACTGATGCTATTCCGGACGGTCTGAACTTCTACGGCAACGTCACGGTGGATAGTTATGCGGCGGCCTATCAGTACGATAACGCCAGCGGCACGCTGATCGTCCCGCTGGACAGTATCGCGCCCGGCCAGACCAAGACGGTCTGCTTTGATGTGCTCGTCAATTCTTCCGCCTACGGTATGACGATCGAGAACACGGCGGTCGCTTCCGGCAGCAATACGCCGGACAAGGACGCATCGGACGATGGCGTTACCATCGAGGAAGGTCGCGCCGATGGTCGCGCGGGCGCGAAGTCGGCCAACAAGACGACGGCTCGTGTTGGCGATACGATCACCTACACGATTACGCTGCAAAATGGCGCGACGGCAACCGCGGACTGGACGGATGTGATCGTGCTCGATGTGATTCCGGAGGGCGTAACCTTCGCGGGCAATGTCCAGAAGGACGGGCAGGCGACGACGGAATATTCCTATGACGCTGCGTTGCGCACGCTGACGCTCACGCCTTACGCGATCGCGCCGGATACGCAGGTAGTGTACACTTTTGATGTGACGGTGGACGAGGGCATGCAGGGTAAGTTTATCGTCAATACGGCGGTGCTGCATGACGGTGAGGATACCACGCCGCTGCCGGACGCAGGTGTGCAGATCGACGAGGGCGAAGCTGACCCGGTTGTGACTAAAACGGCCAGCGTGACCGAAGCAAATGTAGGCGACACAATCTCGTATGAGATCATCGTCAAGAACGGCGATCATGCGACTGCGCCTTGGAAAAACGTCGTGGCGTATGATACGCTTCCGGCGGGCGTGAGTCTGATTGGCAATGTGTATCTGGATGGCAAGGTTGCATTGCACAAGCTGAGCGGCAATGCGCTGTCCGTGCTGGTGGGCGACCTTGCGGCAGGCGAGAGTATGACCGTAACCTTTGACGTACAGGTGCTTGATGAAGCGGCTGGTACGACGCTGCAAAACAGCGTCACCGTGTCCGGCGATAACGGCAGCGGTACGGCGACCGACGACGGCGTGACCGTCCCAGAGGTGGAGCCGCAAAACCCTACTGACCCCACCGGCTTCTATGTCACGAAGGACGTGGACAAGACGGTGGTGGACGTCAGCAAAGGCGCGGCCGACGAGCAGAAAACGGCGACTTTCACGATCACAGTTGGCAATAACGGCAAGGAACCGTGGAAAAATGTTGTGCTGAAAGACACGCTGGATACGTCGATGGTGACGCCTGTGCTGCAGGATAATGTCTATGTGGATGGTGTCCTGAATAACAAGTGGAGCTTTGCAAACAAGGTGTTCGCCTTGGAGCTGGGCGACATTGCGCCCGGCGCGTTCCATGAAATCAAGCTGACCGTGCAGTTCAAAGCGGACGCGGGCGGCAAGACCTATGTCAACTATGCGACCGGCGCAGGCGATAACGGCAATGCGACCGGCCAGTCGCCGGAGGTTGAGATTGTCAGCACGGTGGATGAACCGGTGACGGATATTCATTATCAGCTATTCAATGGCTACGGCGACGGCAACTGGCGGCCGGGCGACCGCATTTCCTTGCAGGAAGCGTGCACCGTGGCGTACCGCCTGATTGCCAACGGCGGCAACACTTGGCTGGAACGCGGCACGGTGACGGTGCCGGACTATGAGTACACCATCCCGGAGGAAGCGAAGTATTTCGTTTCCATCGGTGTGCTGCCTGCCAGTGTGTTTGACACGACGCAAATGACCGAGGATACAGACTATGAAGTGAACTATGACATCACGGAAAATGGCTATTTGCGCATTTGGGCCACCGCGGCGCAGTTAAATGCGCTGGTGAAGTATGTCACGGGTACGAACGCCGGTGTAAGCGGCGATGTATCCAGACTGACGTTTGCAAAGGTGATCTGCCAGCTTACCGGACGCGACACCAGCCCGGATACCACGGGTTACAGCGGCAATATTCAGTATTTCCCGGACGTCACATCGTCTGTTGATCTGGTGACTGAGGTCTCGCATGAGCATGATTATATGCTGGATGCGGACGGCAACGAATACTGGATTTAAGCGGAAGTAAAATAAGAAAATCCCCCGTTTTCAAAAACGGGGGATTTGTCTTTATTAAAGATTGTTCAGCTCTTCTACGGTAAGGATATTGAAAAGTTGGATAACGTAAATTTTCTGGCCGCGCACATAGGCAGATACGGCAGCGGTTTTGGAACGGGTGTTCAGCATATTTTCCCTATGTCCGGTTGAAGCATACCACATATTCAGGTTTTCTTGAGCATAGCCGGGAAGGGTAGTCAACAGTGCATTTTCAGTATTGCAGCCTTTGCCGACTGAAGCAAAAACACTGCCGTCCGGGCGCATGTGTGCGTCATATAGTTTATCATCATAGGCGCCGACCAATTCCTTTGATCGTATATCTGCCCATTCTTGTATTTGCAGAGAGTAGGCCAGGCGTTCTAAGCCGTTTTGTTCTCGTAGATCATTGATGGCATCAAAGGTGGCGTTGGATAGGTCGTAATCCCAGTAACCGTCGTATGCGTCCACGGCAGAGTGCCCGGTTGGGCGTTGTTCTATTTCGTCTGTGATGATCTCGGCATCACTCGTGCTTTCGCTGTTGGCAGTATTCTCCGGTTCGGTATCCGGTATCGGTTGTTTGTCTGGCTCATTTGTGTTGCTTTTATCGTTTAGAATGGGTTCAGCGTTCATCAGCATGGTTGCCACCTCGGCGCGGGTGGCTGTGTCCTGCGGGTTGATCTTACCGTTTGAACCGTTGATAATGCCTTTGTTGACGCACCAGCCAACAGCTTGGGACGCATACCGCGAAACGGTGCGGTAATCTGAATAATCGTAGTATTTATCTGGAATGAAATCGGTGCTCGTGTCGATGGGCAGGCTTTGTGCGTAGGTGAACAGCATTTTTGCAATTTGCTCGCGTGTGACCGGCGTGTCCGGGGGAAAATCGGCCGTTTCCGACGCCGGAAACGATACCTTCGCCGCTTGCCCATGAAATATAGGGTGCATAGTAGACGGTTGCTGGTACGTCTGAAAAGGACGTGCCGGTATGGTTTTCGGTATCCACTTCTGCCATACGGCCAAGCACGGTGACAAACATGCCGCGCGTCATGGGCTGGGACGGTGAAAACGTAGTTGCCGAAGTGCCGTTGAACAGGTTGTTTGAGACAGCGTGGTTCACAGCGTCGTAATACCAATCTGCCGGGTGAACGTCAGTGAAAACTGTTAGGGCGGCAGCATGAATAGAACAAGCCATAGTGACCGCGCAGAAAACAGAAATAAGTTGCTTTTTCATTTTTACACCTTCTTTATGTGGGATTTTCCCTGATTTCATTATAAAGCATTGCAATAAGTGCGCCAAGTAAATTTGAGAAAAACATCAATAATATAAATGGTTTTATTGGTTTTTTGGAGGTGGGAGGGTATGAACGATTTCTTTGTAAACCTGCCTGATATTCTAACAATCCATGATTTGCAGGCGGCGCTTCGCATTGGCAGAAGCACAGCTTACAAATTGATACAAGACGATCAAATCCCCTCGTTCCGAATTGGCAAGTCCATCAAGGTTTATAAGCGTTCTTTGGTTGAATATATCGAAAAGGCGCTATATAATGAGGGTGAGTTGATAGGTAGCCATTCATCGGAGGAGTGATGAAAGGTTATGAATGCTACCTTGTATGAGAAGAACGGGATGTATCATGTTTCCGTTTCGTGGACGCAGTGCGGAAAACGATACCGTAAAAGTCGGACAACGGGCCTTCCCGTGAAAGGAAATAAGCGAAAAGCTCAGGTGATGGCGAAGCAGTTTTTAGATGAAATGCAGGAAAAAGTCACTGACGGCTATGTCGATATTCTCTTTTCGGAGCATATGAAGCAATGGTTGGAAGATGTAAAATTCCAGATTTCCGAGTCTACCTACGAAGAATATTATCGCCAGATACACAACCGGATTTGTCCGTGGTTTGAGGACAAAAAAATTCGTCTAAGTGAGCTGAAAGCCTATCACATAGACGAGTTTTACCGTATGAAAATGCAGAAAGACGGTGTCAATGCTAAAACCGTGCATCGGTATCATGCCAATATTCGAAAAGCATTGCAGCGCGCGGTTAAGCTCGACATGATCCCGTCCAATCCGGCGGACAAGGTCGATCTTCCAAAGGTCAAGAAGTTCCGCGGCAGTTATTACACCCCGGAAGAATTGCAGCAACTCTTTGCTTGCGCGAAAGGGACAAAGTTTGAAACGGTGGTTTTACTTGCCGGGTATCTGGGTGTGCGCGAGGGTGAAGCCTGCGGCTTGCAATGGAAAGACGTCGATTTTGAACGGAATGTTCTTTGCATTCGCGGTTCGCTGAAAATGCACGACAAGTATAAGGACTTGTATTATGGCGAAACCAAAACCGAGTCCAGTTATCGTACCCTTCCAATTCCGCAAAACCTTTCGGTCTATTTACGACAGCTCAAGAAAAAACAGCTTGAACAACGGATGCTGGGAGGGGCAAGTTATAACAGAGCTTGGGATGGCTTTGTATGTGTAGATGCAATGGGAGATGTTGCCAATCCCAAATATATTTCCAGATATTTTTCTGACCTTTTACGGAAAAATGGGCTTCGAAAAATCCGTTTTCACGATCTGAGACATTCTTGTGCAACTTTGCTTCTCGAAAATGGCGCCACTTTGAAGCAGGTTCAGGAGTGGCTGGGGCATCACAGTTATGTGGTCACAGCGGACACATACGGTCATGTTTTGGCAGAATCCAAGCGTGAAATGGCCGATACGATGTCAAAACTTTTGGGCAAAGAGCAGGCCGTTTGACCGCTGAAAAAATGGGTTCGAAAAACCGTTTGACAGACATTTGACAGACATCAAAAATCTGGAAATTCTGAAAGCCGCAAAGAGTAATGAAAAAGCAGCTTTTCCGAAGAAAAGCTGCTTTTCAGGTGGCAGCCGAAGAAGGATTCGAACCCTCACAAACAGAGTC
>CALWGE010000113.1 GCA_944378225.1 uncultured Merdimonas sp. | reverse complement strand
TATAAATTTGAAATATAACAAATCTAATTGATTATATAACGGTTTAAGTATTGTTCTGTGTCCGCCAATACAGTATCCTTCATCAGTTATATACTCTAAAGTCCCTGCCTTTTCTCCGTCGGTAGTAAAAGTTAAATTCGGCTTTAAATAATCAGCAGTATCTACTTTACCAAAAACACCAATAGTAGTCCCTGTATAAACAATATAGTTCCCCGAATGCTCGCTACAATAAGTTTTCGTATATTTCGGGTTACCATTTTCTGGTTCAAATAATTCGTATATATATTTTTCTATTGTTTTAGACATTCAACAGCCTCCTTATAGCTATTTATATCGTTCACAATCTCATCTAAATACGTTTTAAACTCGTCAAGTGTCATGACATTATCTGCTTCTTTTAATCCTAAAGAAATTTTCTCCTCATCAGTCCAAAATTTCTCGACAATCCAATTTTCGCTAGCAGGAAAATCCTCAATAGGAAGTAATTTTAACTTCCCATCCGACTCAAACCAAGTTTTAAACGGCTCATCAATTTTATTCCTATTAGGTAAATTTTTATACGAATTATATTTATTAACCGCTTCTCTTAAATCATTATCATCTATAGTGTCAAAACGATAAATATCAAGAGTTTCCCCAATACTTTTACAAAGATAGACAAAAATTTTATAATTCTGTTTGGTGTTAAAATCTATTTCTTCCTTTGTTTTCTTCTTTAATGTAAGAATATAAGTCTTTTTAGGTGTATTGAAAAAGCTGTTAATAGGCAAAGAAATTATACTTTCTATAAAGCAATTTTGTAATAAAAAAGCCTTCAAATTGACATTCCCTAAATTAGAGAAAATACCATCAGGAAGAACTATATTTGCAGTCCCCCCAAAATTTAAAGAACGTATAATCCATTCCAAGAATAAAGCTTCCACACCATTACCTTTAGTGGTATATAACCCAGTGTCAGCAGCAAGTTTTGAAATTGTTGCATCCTGATAATATGGAGGATTAGCCAATATTAAATCGTATTTATTCGCTTCAATCTTTTCTAAGGTTCCCAATGCTGTTTTGCTTGAGAAAAAAACCTTATTTAATAAATTATTCGCTATGTTTTTTACATCTTCCAAACTGTTGTTATCTTTAAATAGTTTAGAGAAATAAATTAACATATTCGCTTTTGCCAGTATAGTTGTTATATCGTCTTGACCTGACATTTGCTTTTCAAAGCCAAACAACTCGACATTTGAAACTACTTTTCCGTCCTTTATTTCAAATGGTTGATTGATTGCTGCCTCAAGCAAAAATTTACCAACGCCGGCAGCGGGGTCACAAATCTTATCACCTTTTGAAACGGTAACCATATTTACCATTTCTCGAACGATTTTTAACGGTGTGAAAAACTGCCCCATCCCAGATTTCTCATCACTGTTTTTCATAAATGTTTCAAATAATTTAGATTTAAAATCTTTACTGATATTTATAAATTTGCCATTTTTCTTCTCATAATCAGCAAATTCATCCATTATGTTTTTGAAGCAAATAGCGTGAGCATCTTCTTCTTTATAATGTCCATCAATTCCTTTTTCAGCATGAAAAATTTTTCCGTTTACAATAGATGTACCATCTTCGCCAGCAGGAAATAATAGTTTCATTTGCTCTCTCGGTCCTTCGAGATAAGCCCCTAAAATATCAGCGTTTGTTTTTCTCTTTTCTTCAGATTCGCTATATAACTTATAAATATAAGCAAATGAGTTTTCATCCTTTAAAACATTTATATCACTCAGATATTTAAACAAGAAAACCTCCACAAAAGTATATAATGACATTTTAGAAGAGGCAAATGTCATTCTTTTTAATATGCGAGCTATTTTCTTTGCTAAATCCGTAGGGTCAATATCTTCTAATTTAAGTATTTTATCATTTTCTTCAGATATTGATAATGAAACCAAATCTATAAAGTCTGCAAGTTTTTTCGTCTCTTCTTTAGGTTTGATTTCTCTTGTTATTTTATTGCCATTTTCATCTACTATGTAATTCCCTGTTTTAGGGTTCAACCAAAGAAATAACGTACCATCAGAAACAACATAAATCTTTGCCCCAACAGCCCGTGCAGTATCAATTTCTTGTTCAATCGCTTTATTAATTTTTGCTTCCGTGTCAAACTCAGCAGGCTTCTTGAACTCCGCAAATATAACGACTTCTTGATTTTTATTTACTATCAAAACATCGGGCTTCTTACCAAAATTTTTAGATAATTTTAGATTTTTTAATTGTTTTGATTTAATAAGGTCGTTTATAGTAGTAGCCCCTAAACTTAGGCAGGTATATTTATCCAGTATGGTTACAGGATCAGAATATATAGCGTTTTGTATGGTTTGTTCAGACATTGTTGTCTCCCTCTATTTTAAATCTTTTGTCTGGTTTGTTTTGATCGGCTAAAGTGTTGATTATTTTTATAATATCTTTCTGAAATCTAGAATAATCTTTAATCTTAATTATTAACCAGCTCTCGGGACTCATAATCTCACCCGTAATATCAAACTTGATTTGAGATATTAATAACCCTAAATAAGCTAAAAGTACTTTAGTATCTTTATCCTCTTTATAAAAAATTTCTTTTTGAAATTCTTCTAAAATTTTTACTGCCGAAGGACTACCATAGGCACATACTGTAGATATCACTTTATTGAGCTTATTTAGGGCGTCTTGTCCACTCCATTTCCCTAAGCCATTAATAAATTCTAATAGTTCGTATGGAACTTCCTGCATTAATTCAATCGCCTTGTTCCCTTTTGTTTTTTGAATTTCATCTTTCAAGTTTTTCCTTGTTAGGAAATAAGTTACAACAAAACCCACTATGGTAATTGCCGAAGAAATAAAAACGCCTATATTTTCTGACCAAAAGTTAGTATCGCTTGTGTTGCCTAAAAGTATGTGAAACATATTTATTCTCCTCAATTTTTTCTATAAATTTCATCGATCGTTTTGCCGTCCTGATTTTTCCATTCAATCCAGCCGTTACGGCTTCCGCCAAGCACAAAGCAAGCCGCGCTGCTCGGGCTGGTGAACGTAAGTGATTTGTTAAGGAAATATCCGCCGTCGCGTTTGGCTATATCGCCATTTTTTAATGCCGTTTCTCTCTGCTTGTTCAGTTTATCGAGGCGACAATCTTTTGCGAAATCTATTTGTGAATTTGTTAATACCACAAATTCTTCACCGTCATAGGTTGCATATGCCTTTATGCCATTTGTAGTCGTATGAAATAAATTCTCCGCAGAGTCCTCAACATTTACCACATTCATCTTATACCCCTGCGTTGCCATTATGAACTGTATTTCCTCGTATACCTCTTCAATAGAAGGCAGGTCATATTCGTCGATTTCATACTTGGGCTTGACGGAGTTTTCCACCTTATAGCGGTTTGACTCGTGCGCCTTCATAATGGCATA
>CALWGE010000112.1 GCA_944378225.1 uncultured Merdimonas sp. | reverse complement strand
TAAAAGATTCGGGGACGTGTTCCGATGCATCGGAACACGTCCCCGAATCTTTTACGAATCTTTTACGAATCTTTTATATGATTCTTTCACTGGTTTTCAAAAAATAGCAAGATTTCTAAAAATGAAAGCAATATGCAAATTGACTGTTTGTATATTTTTTTGTAAGCTTGGTATAGCAATTTTAGTGATGTTGAACATGTAAAGAGAGGAGAATGACCGTGAAAGAGTGTACGAGCGGAAGAGTTACAATACCTACAGATGTCGATGTTGTTCCTGAGACATTGGAATTGGTTAAGCGTTGGGGGGCGGATGCGATCCGTGACTGTGACGGTACTGATTATCCGGAAGAGTTGAGGGACGTAGATGCCAAGGTTTATTCTACATATTATACGACGAGGAAGGATAATGCCTGGGCGAAAGCGAATCCGGATGAGATCCAGCAGATGTATATCATGACTCCTTTCTACACTGCGGTGGAGAGCGAGCTGTCTATCCATCTGATGAACCATCTGTATCCGGATATGCTGAAGGTAAATGATCATGATGATATTAAAAGATGGTGGGAAGTGATCGATCGTACGACAGGGGAAGTTGTTCCTGTCGGTAAGTGGAGCTATAATGCTGAAACAGGCGATGTGACGATCCACAATGCGAAGGAATTTCACGATTATACGGTAAGTTTTCTTGCATATATCATGTGGGATCCGGTGCATATGTATAATGCAGTGACAAACGGATGGACAAATTTTGAAAAGCAGATCACTTTCGATGTGCGCCAGCCGAAGACGCACAAATATTCTATGGAGCGTCTGCGCAAATATATTGCAGACAATCCGCATATCGACGTGATCCGTTATACGACATTTTTCCACCAGTTCACACTGATTTTTGATGAGTTGGCAAGAGAAAAATATGTAGACTGGTACGGATACTCTGCATCTGTAAGTCCATATATCCTGGAGCAGTTTGAGGAAGAAGTGGGGTACAAGTTCCGTCCGGAATATATTATCGATCAGGGGTATATGAACAATACATACCGTATCCCATCTAAGGAATTCCAGGATTTCCAGGCTTTCCAGAGAAGAGAAGTGGCCAAGCTTGCAAAAGAGATGGTGGATATCACGCATGAGTGCGGTAAAGAAGCCATGATGTTCCTTGGCGATCACTGGATCGGAATGGAGCCGTTCATGGATGAATTCAAGAGCATCGGACTTGACGCGGTAGTTGGAAGTGTGGGCAACGGCTGCACACTCAGGCTGATCAGCGACATTGAAGGCGTAAAATACACAGAGGGAAGATTCCTTCCGTATTTCTTCCCGGATACGTTCCACGAAGGCGGGGATCCGGTCAAGGAGGCAAAGGTCAACTGGGTAACGGCAAGACGTGCCATCTTAAGAAAACCGATCGACCGTATCGGATACGGCGGTTACCTGAAACTTGCGATGGAATTCCCGGAATTTATCGATTATGTGGAAAGTGTATGTAAAGAGTTCCGTACGTTATATGACAATATCAAAGGAACCACACCGTACTGCATCAAAAAAGTCGCAGTGCTCAACTGCTGGGGTAAAATGCGCGCGTGGGGGAATCATATGGTACACCATGCGATCTACTACAAACAGAACTACTCTTACGCAGGTGTCATCGAGGCACTCAGCGGTGCTCCGTTTGATGTGAAATTTATAAGCTTTGACGATATCCGTGAAAATCCGGCGATTCTGGATGACATCGATGTGATCCTGAATGTGGGGGATGCGGACACAGCATACACAGGCGGAGACAACTGGACAGACGAGAAGATTGTCACAGCCATCAAGAAGTTCGTGTACAATGGCGGCGGTTTTATCGGAGTAGGCGAACCGGCAGCTCATCAGTACGAAGGACATTTCTTCCAGCTTGCGACCATCATGGGTGTGGAAAAAGAGACTGGATTCACATTAAATGTGGACAAATACAACTGGGATGAACACGATCACTTTATCAAAGAAGACTGTACAAAGGACATTGATTTCGGCGAAGGAAAGAAAAATATCTATGCCCTTGACGGAGCTCAGATCCTTGTTCAAAGAGATCAGGAAGTGCAGCTGGCTGTCAACGAGTTCGGAAAAGGACGCTGTGTATATATCAGCGGTCTCCCGTACAGTTTTGAAAACAGCCGTATTCTGTACCGTTCCATCATTTGGTCTTCCCACGATGAGGAAAACCTGCACAAATGGTTCAGCACAAACTTCAACGTGGAAGTTCACGCTTATGTGAAAAACGGAAAATACTGTGTTGTAAACAATACGTATGAACCGCAGAGCACAACGGTGTACAAAGGAGACGGCACAAGTTTTGATCTGGATCTGGATGCAAATGAAATCGTTTGGTATGAAATTTAAATAGCATAAAAGAGGGGCAAACCCCTGCGCTGTCATTCAAGGATGCAGAGCAGGGGTTTGGCTTATAAACGGAAAGGATATAAAGAACGATGGAGCAGATTCAGATTTTGATAAAGCCGGCATCCTCCGCATGTGATCTCCGGTGCCGCTATTGCTTTTACAGAGATGAGGCATCACACCGGAAAGAAGGAAACCTGGGAAAAATGGAACCGCAAGTGATGGAAGCAATCATTGAAAAAGGGCTGTCATGTGCGCAAAACGTTGTGTTCGCATTTCAGGGAGGAGAACCGACGCTTGCCGGATTGGAATTTTTTCGTACCTTTGCAAAAACTGTGGAAGAAAAGAGAAAGAACGGGCAAAAAGTTTCTTATACGATTCAAACAAACGGATATGGGATCGATGATGAATGGATTTCTTTTTTTCGAAAAAATCGTTTTCTTGTAGGAGTATCTTTGGACGGCGTGCGGAAAACACATGATGAGAACAGATTGTCCTCAGATGGCAGCGGTACGTTCGAAAAAGTCTTCGAAAACATAAAAAAGATGCAGAAGCAGCAGGTAGATGTGAATGTTCTCTGTGTGCTCAACCGCCAGACGGCAGAAAAGATCGAGGCGATCTACCGGTTTTTTATGAGAAAAGGGCTATA
>CALWGE010000111.1 GCA_944378225.1 uncultured Merdimonas sp. | reverse complement strand
CACCTGTGGATTTTTAAATATACCAACCATTAAGAGCAAAAGGTACATGACCACTAAAATTAACATTTCAAAGTATTTATATGTACCGTGTTTGCTCGCGTGCGAAAATTTCTTTGAAATTTTCTGCACAATGCTTTTATTAAAAATCGAAGATTTTTTAATAATTTAATAAAATGCAGTAATCATATGTATTACAGAGTATTTCAATATTAAAGAAATATTCTGTTTTTTAGTGGATTTTTACTGCTAGAATGGAGGGTTTATATAAAAGAAGAGGTATACTATAATTGATAAAAAATTATTTTTATGCTAATATAATAAAAAAGTAGGTGAAAGGTTATGAAGATAGGAATAGATATAGATAATTGCATATCTAATTTTGATGATACATTATTAAAAGAATATTTAAAACATGATAAAGAGTTGAGAAATACAGGAATTATAAATGAAAATCCAGAATATTTGAGAAAAGGAATGTTTGATTGGACAGAAGAAGAAGAAAAAAGTTTTTATAATGCAAATATTGAGGAGTTTGCAAAAAAGCTAAAGCCATTAGAAGATTCATCTTATTACATAAAAAAATTAAGGAACGCTGGACATGAAATATATATTATAACTGGAAGAAATAATGGAGAATATACAAATCCTCATAAGTTAACTGAAGAATGGCTAGCTAAATACGATATTATTTATGATAAACTAATACTTACAGATGCCTATGATAAACATGCAAAAACCAAAGTATGTTTAGAAAATAATATTGACTTAATGATTGAAGATAGCACAAAAATAAGTTTAGATTTAATAAGTAATGGCATAAAAGTTTATACAATGAATACAAGATATAATCAAGGAGAACAAACATTAGATAGAGTTTCAAGATGGAAAGAAATATATGAAAGAATATCAAAATTAAATAAGAAAGAAGATAAACAAAAAGTAAATATTATTTTAGATACAGATATATACAATGAATGTGATGACCAATTTGCTTTATCTTATTTATTAAAATCACAAGACAAATTCAATATTGAAGCCATTACAGTAGCACCATATTATCATGATAATAATATATCAATAGAAGAAGGAACAAATAAAAGTTATGATGAAGTAATTAAGATATGTAATTGGTTAAATTTTAACTGGACTAACAAAGTGTTTAAAGGTTCAACGGATTATGTTGTAAATGGCTATAATGAGGAAAATGATGCAGTAAATAAAATTGTTGAAATTGCAAATAAGAATGACAAAACCTATATTTTAGCAATAGGAGCAATAACAAATGTAGCTATTGCTATAAAGAAAGAGCCTAAAATAATTGATAAAATTGAAGTTGTTTGGCTTGGGGGACATAGCTTTTTAAGTAAAGATAATAAAGAGTTTAATTTTAAACAAGATGTACAAGCTGTAAAAACTGTTTTTGAATCAAGGGTAAAATTAACTATTATACCTTGTAAAAATGTAGCATCAAATTTAAGAACTTCAATATATGAATTAGAGCATTTCTTAAAAGGAAAAAATGAACTATGCGACTATTTATGTCAAAGATTTTATAATGATGGAGTACATGGTATTCAAGAAAGAAGAGTTATTTGGGATATTAGTGTTATAGCATATATGATTAATAATGAATGGTTTGAAACTAATGAAGTTAGTTGTCCAACTATCAACAATGATACATCTTATGAATTAATAGAAAATAATTATAAAATAACAGTAGTAAATTATTTGAATGTTGACAAAATTTATAGAGATTTATTTAAAAAACTAGGAGGAAATGAATGAAATTATATGTAATTAGACATGGCTTAACAAATTGTAATGTTGAAAAAAAGTATAATGGAAAATTAGATGAAGATATAAATGAAACAGGAATATTACAAGCCAAAAAAAGCGCAAGGAATTATTAGAAATTTAGATATTGATTTAATTATTTGTTCACCATTATTAAGAACTAGACATACCTGTAATATTATAAATATAAATAATATTCCTGTAATTTTTGATAATAGAATTGAAGAAAGAGATTGTGGAATATATACAGGTAAAGAACTTGGAGAGTTTTATTATACTGATTATTGGAATTATTATTCTAATAATAAAGTAGAAGGATTAGAAAGTATACAAGATTTATTTAAAAGAATACAAGATTTCTTAGATGACATAAAGGGGAAATATAAAGATAAAAATATTCTTTTAGTAACACATGGTGGAGTCGTACGAGCAGTATATTTTTATTTTAATGAATTACCCAAAGATGGAATGTTACAAGGATTTGGATCAAGTAATTGTGAAATTACAGAATATGAAATGTGATTTATAAAAATAATTTGTAAAAATATTGTTAACTAAGTAGCTTGAAAAGATTTAATATATGAAACATATATTAGGTCTTTTTTGTTTGCAAGATAAACAGTATATTGACAAACACACTTGTTCTAAGTGTAATAATGAGCCATATTCTTTAATATTCTGTATTAGAGAATTTTATTAAGAACAGTTAGGAGATGATGCAAGTATGTGTGAAAAAATCAAAAATACAAAAGATAAGTTAGAGTTTAATACATATTGCATATTTACAGAAGAAAAGAAGGAAGTGAAAGAAACAATAGGATTAATTTTTAAAGATTATTTAGAAAATTTAAAAATACAAATAAAGTAATTATTATTGACTATTGCAAAATAATTTTGAGCACGTTACAATTTAAACATAGATGATTACGGATAGGAGGTCAGATGCTAGATTTAAAAAGCCAGGATTTTAAAGTCGGAATGTATATCAGATTATCTAGAGAAGATGGCGATAAACAAGAAAGCGAAAGTGTCGGTAATCAAAGAAATATTTTGCAAAGATATGTAAAGGAGAATGATTTATGTTTTGTAAAAGAATATGTTGATGATGGAGTAAGTGGTACAACATTTGATAGACCTAGCTTTAGTAAAATGTTACAAGATATTGAAAATGGAACTATTAACATGGTTATAACAAAAGACTTATCACGACTAGGCAGAGATTACATTAAAACTGGATTTTATATAGAAGATTATTTTCCCCAAAACAATGTTAGATATGTTGCTATAACAGATGGTATAGATACATATTTAGATAGCTCAAATAATGATATAACACCTTTTAAAGCAATTATGAATGATATGTATGCAAAGGATATTTCAAAGAAAATTAGAAGTGTTTATAAAGAAAAACAAAAGCAAGGAGAATATCTTTGTAGTACAACTGCATATGGTTATAAAAAACATCCTAGTATAAAAAACAAATTAGTTGTAGATAGAAAAGTGCAAAGTATTGTAGAAAAAATTTTTGATATGTATTCCAATGGGCATGGAAGTAGTGAAATTGTAAATTATTTAAACAGCAACCAATATTTATCTCCATCAGGGTACAGAAAA
>CALWGE010000110.1 GCA_944378225.1 uncultured Merdimonas sp. | reverse complement strand
TTCTAATTTAGCATCAGAAATATAATAATCTTCTTCTAATTTAGTATTAGAAAAGAAATGAATGTCTCGTTGAGTAGAAGAAAACCCAATTGATTTGGGTGTCGAAACAATATTATTGTCTGTAGCTAAACAACCGCTATCCTCAAACAACCATTGCGCTATTTCTTTTGAATTGGGTAATACCGCAGATAATAAAACCATTTGTTGTTCCCTTGTTTTATTCTGACGAATATGTGTTACCAACAACTCATAGTTTGTACTTCTCCCACCATCGTCAAACATATGACCTTCATCAAACACAAACAAATCTATAGCATTTAAGAAAAATGGATCATGATGCAATACGTAGTTTAATTTTTCTGGAGTACATATAATTATCTGCCGTTTAATATCCTCAGAAAACAAATTCCAAAAATCATTTTGAAGCACATCTGAAAATTGATTTATTGTAACATCACTTCCAAAAGCTTTATACATATCCATTGTGATTTCATTACATAGTGCTCTTAATGGCGCTACTATTATAACTGTATCTGCTCGTTCAGACAAAAAAGCTGCTCGAATAATCAATTCAATACTTCTTGTCTTTCCCACGCCAGTTGGAAGTTGCACAATAGAACTTTTTCCACGCAATAACCCCTTTTCTGCTATTAAGCGCTGTGCTGGCCATAACATCTTAATTGACATTTTACTTTTTAAATATGGTTTCCAGTCTTCAATAGAAATATCCGAGGAATCAGGCAAAAGTCTCCATGATGAATTATTACATGCAACTATTATAACCGCAACTAATATATCCACATAAAATATACTGTCAGGATCTCCGTTTTTATACATTTCTTTTCTATATACCCACAAATTTTTTTCAAGGTTTCTAATGATTTACCCTTTTTAAAATAATCCAAAAAATTATTATTGATGCGTTCATAATTACCTGTAATCTTTAAAAAAGGCAAATATATCCCATCTAATAGGTAATTATAAATATTCACTAACAATTTCTGTGGAGATTTTTTATCACTAATTAACTCATTTGCTCTTTTTGCTAGCACCTTAGCACTTCCAAAATCATTCTTCAGAAAATATGCAGACGCTCCTGATAATAAAAAATCCCAGTCATATTCCTGTCGATCTTTAGACTTAAAAGCTGAATCATAATATTCTGCAGTTGCGCTCAAAAAAGGGGTCAGTTCTCTTAACTCATCCTCATTGTTTTCAATTATACATTCGGAATATCTTGATAGCACATATGTTGTCGGATATGATAATTCATTAGAATTTAATGCAAAACGAGGGTAGTCCTGTTCTGGCACATCATATTCTACTAGTTTCGCCTTTGCCTTTTGATATTTTAACATTCGTCTTGCATTTTTCTCAAAAATCATTTGCAACACCTCTCGTAAATGTTATGAGCTAATTCCATCAATTTTCTACCATGTACATAAAAAATCAGTTCATTACTTCTAATCTTAATCTTCTCACCTGAAAAATCCAATTCAATAATATTATCTACATTTTCTCGACTGCTAACCCCAGCAGCCAAGTATATAATACGATAATTGTTATCAGGTTTAAATAAGAACCTCTTGACTTCTTCGGACTCTGTCATTTTCCCCAGTTCTTTTAATCGTTTTCTGCAATAATCTACAGATCTGGCCAGACGATGCTCATCTTTTCTTGAATCAATAATTGCACTTTTGATTGGTGAGTACTCTCCATTAGATAGCGTCGCCTTCACCTCCGCTGCTACTAGCTCATCTTTATCATTAGGTGTCTTATCTTCATTTTTATACTTATATGCAATGACATCTGTTCCTTGTTGTGAATTATTTTTTCCCGATCTATTCTTCAATTTATATCTTGGAACAGAGTATTGATGAATAAATTCTAATAAATCTGAAATCAAAATTTCTGTTATATCCGCCGAACGTGCCGTAGGACCTAAGTCTTCTCCTTTTTGTGGAATGATATAATCATGCAAATACTGTTTAACAGTCATTTCATTATCATCAGCATCATCTTTAAGCTGAACATCTTCTATATAATTTCTTCGAATATGTAATGCCCAATCATCAAGAACACTTTCATCATCTTTATAATCAATTTTATAGCATCTTAATGGTATTTCATCTTTAATTACAATACCGGCTTCCTCAACTATCCAGTTAATATATTGTGGCTTTTCCATGTTGTATTCCTTTCTGTGCTTGTGAAAAGCAAAAATATTTTTTATTGAATTTTTCTCTAGAATTATAAAATATTTGCTACTTTAACTATTCCTACAGTTTCTAGAAACTTGCTAATATACTCTGCAAAATTTCAACAATATCTCCTGTTAGTTCACTCAGATTACAAAGATTGTCCACATCTCGAAATGTTCTGTTTTTGATTCCAAAATATTGCGATGGTTCTATATCAAATAAACAAAATAATTTATAAATAGATCGAAGTGGTTTATAGTAAAGAAAAATTAATATGATACAGATTTTTAACGAAATTGTGTTGAACTCTATCACAATAACAAAATACAATTTTCTTTTATTAAAGAGTACAGAGCCTCTTTGACTGCACTTTTAAGACAGATCAAACAATATTCTACTATTAAAACTTTTAATAGCAAAATCCTTATTTCTACACAGATATAGAAACTCAAAAATGAAGATTATTCTTTTATATATTAAAAACTTAAAAAGCTTTTTATAGGTGCTTTTTCAACATGCTTTTTAGAATTTGTATTGTTTCTGCTATATATTAACTTATTTACTTCTGCATAAATTGCTTCTTTTGATATTTTATATTCTTGTGATATTTTATCTATGTATACTTCTTTTTCTATGTCATTATCTACTTTTGCCAAAATTTGGGCAATTTCATTTAAAAATTTTATTTTGTCATTAACATTTTCTATATTCAAATTTTGTTTTAGAATTTTAACTTTAAATTCAACCAATGATATTGCAGAGTCAACACATTTTTGAAATCTTTCTGGACCGTATTTTATAACAAATTCGTCTGGATCTTTTGCTCCATAAATTTGCAAAATTCTAATGTCACATCCCATATTTTGAAGTATTTCTAATCCTCTTAATGTAGCTGCTTGTCCAGCTCCATCAGCATCATATCCTATTATTATTTGCTCACTATTTTTTCTAAGCAACCTTCCTTGCTGTTCTGTAAGTGCTGTTCCAAGTGATGCAACTACATTTGTGATTCCTCTTTGATACAAAGAAATAGCGTCCATATATCCTTCTACAATTATTATTTTCTTAGTATCTCCTTTTTTGGCTATATTTAATCCAAATAAATTTCTTCCCTTACTATATACTATATTTTCTGGAGAGTTTATATATTTTGGCTTACTGTCGTCTAGTACTCTTCCACCAAATGCAATAAATTTTCCATTTGCATCTTGAATAGGAATCATTAGTCTACGTCTAAATCTGTCCGCAAATCTTCCGTTTTCATTTTTTAATACCATACTTGATGCTAAAATTTCTTCTTCTGTATAACCTTTTTGTTTTAGCACCCTATATAGCTCATCAGATGTTCCCGAGTATCCTATTAAAAATGATTTTAAAGTTCTATTATCCAATTTTCTCTTTTTAATATATTCTTGAGCTTCTTTTGATGTGGGTTTGTATAAATTTTCGTGATAAAATTTTGCAGCTATTTCGTTTATCTCATACACTTTTGACTTTAGCATAGCCCTTTTATTATCTTGATAGCTACTTTGTAATGTTGGCAATTGTATGTTTGCTCTATTTGCAAGTAATTCCATTGTTTCTCTAAAGTCTAAATTTTCTATTTTGCTTACAAAGTGAATAACATTGCCACCAACTCCACAACCAAAGCAGTGAAAAATTTGCTTATCTGGTGAGACAGAAAAAGAAGGTGATTTTTCTTTATGGAATGGGCATAATCCAAAAAAGTTTCTACCGCTTCTTTTTAATATTACATATTGTGAAATTACATCTACTATATCATTGCTACTTCTAATTTCTTCAATTAATTCTTCACTATATCTTAACAATTTTTTCTGACCTTTCTATATTTTCCCATATACTTATTTTATTCGACATAAAGTATTTAATTCCTTCTTATGAAATTACAGTTTTTTCCTTTTTGCCATCAACAAAGTCGTATCTTTTAGATACGACTTCTTATGTGCTTGCTTTTATAAGTTTTCGCTTGTTCCTGTTCCATCAAATGGAATGAACTTGCTTACTATATTTTGGTTGATATCAATATTTTCTTGAGGTAATTTATATTCGTCAAAAGAAATATTGATTTTGTTATCTACTAATTTTTCCACCTCTTCTTGTGATGCGTGTTCAGCTAAAACTAATTCGCTTACTAATATTTGTTTAGCATTATTAAGCATCTTTTTTTCTCCTGTTGACAAGCCTTTTTCTTTTTGCTTGAAACTTAAATTTCTAACTACATCTGCTACTTCGTATATGTCTCCACTCTTCATTTTGTCCATATTGTCTCTGTACCTTTTATTCCAGTTCTGAGACATTTCTGTTTCATTTTCGCCTAGTACAGACATAACTTTTGCTGCTTCTTCTTTGCCTATTATATTTCTAACTCCTACTTCTTCTGCCTTATCAGTTGGCACCATTACCTTGACTTCTCCAGGCATTTTAATTATGTAATAATTTTGTTTTTCTCCTAATATGTTTTTCTCCTCAATTGCATCAATTGTACCTGCTCCGTGCATTGGATATACTATTTTGTCACCTACGTTAAACATATAGGCCCTCCTTTCTAAAGTAAAATTTCAAA
>CALWGE010000109.1 GCA_944378225.1 uncultured Merdimonas sp. | reverse complement strand
GATCACGGGCGGCTGATCAAGCAGGAAGACGACGGCGGCAACATCTGGTTCTACTACAACCCGACGGGCGCGGCGGCCAGTATGAGCTATCACGGGACCCACTATTATTTCCTGAAGAACCTGCAGGGCGATGTAATCGGGCTGGTAAACATGCAGGGGGATATTGCGGCGCGGTACGTCTACGACGCATGGGGCGACATTGTGAGCGTGACCGACGAAAACGGCAATGCGATCACCGACCAGAACCATGTGGCAAACCAGAACCCCATCCGCTACCGGGGGTATTACTACGATACAGAATCCGGGCTGTACTACCTGAACAGCCGCTACTATGACCCGGTAACCGGCAGGTTTATTAACGCGGATGGCTATGTGAGCACCGGGCAGGATATCACCGGATTTAATATGTTCGCATATTGTGGAAATAATCCGGTGAACAGAGCAGATTCAAGTGGAGAATTTTGGTTTACAGCTTTATGCGTTGTAGCAATAATTACAGTATGCGCAGTCGCATTTAGCGGTTGTTCCCAACAAACATCACAACCTACGTCTTCAGGCGGATCCACAAAACGTAAAGATTTGGCGACTGCCCCGAATCTAAATAGGAGTTCGGCAAGTCCCGGTTCTTACAACTGTTATGGAAATGCTCTAGGAAAACAAATCGTGGCGAATCCTTCTGGGTACAAACCCGGCGACTCTACGAGAAAAACCTTTGAAGCGGTAAAGAAAGATGTTGGCCCCAATAATATTCGCGAATTGACGTCTATCAATGATTCCATAAACGCTAATGAATTTAAAGTTGCTATGAAATGTGGCCCTACCGACTATCACTTTATACGATTAACTGAAAATGGGTGGTATAACAAATCTGGCAGCACATATTCAGGATTATATGTTGATCAAAGTGTGGTAACCCAAGATGTTTGGAGAGGAATGGCTATTATTAATGGGGAGTATTATGAAAGTGAACCCTTGTACACAGATGAAACTATTTATTTTGCTGTGAAAGTGGGGTGGGATACGCAATGAAAAAATATATTTTATTGTTTGCGATATGTATATTATCACTATTTTTAGTTTCATGCCAAGATAAGGAGAAGAATACAAAAGTGAATGAAATTGATAGAATTCTCACTCAAAAATATGATATTAGTGATTTGAATAATTATTTTGAAGGGAAAAATGCTAACGAGTTGGTTTTCACTGGCTCTTCTCAAAATTTACACTTTAACGATGTGAATCAGCATTTTCCTATCGAAGTGATTAGACCGGAAGGATATTCTGTATATGCGGTTGATCAGGGCGGATATTACTATGTCTTTTGGTCAAAATTGCACATATCCAACCAAAACCTTGTGGAAGATAACCCATTTGTATATTTTACTGCATATCTACCATCTTCAAAAGAAGCCAGTGCTTTTGATTCATTAAAAGCAGGCGTTAGTACGGCTGACGATGTTGCCTTGATTGATCCGTCTGTTGAATTAACGTTTCTGATGTCTAGTGGAATATACTCGTATAGCTTCTTAAATAAAGACTCCGTTATGCAAATTGAATATACGTACAGCGGAGAATTTAAAAGCAGGAGCGATTTAATCGTAAAAAATAAAACGGTTCTTGCCAGAGAAATAGCGCCGTCAAGATTTGCGTCTATTCTTTTAAAGGATTTACCTTGATCTATTAACAGAGTTGTGTGATTTGCCTGCACATATCACCACCATGATGTTGTGATATGTGCAGGCGGCACGACCGACGCCCGGGGCAATACCACCAGCTATGACGTAAACGGCCAGCGGGTGAAAAAGACGGCGGGCGGCGATACGGTCAACTTCTATTATGACGATCACGGGCGGCTGATCAAGCAGGAAGACGACGGCGGCAACATCTGGTTCTACTACAACCCGACGGGCGCGGCGGCGAGCATGAGCTATCACGGGACGCACTATTATTTCCTGAAGAACCTGCAGGGCGACGTGGTGGCGCTGGTAAACATGCAGGGGGATATTGCGGCGCGGTACGTCTACGACGCATGGGGCGACATTGTCAGCGTGACCGACGAAAACGGCAATGCGATCACCGACCAGAACCATGTGGCAAACCAAAATCCCATCCGCTACCGGGGGTATTACTACGATACCGAATCCGGGCTGTACTACCTGAACAGCCGCTACTATGATCCGGTAACCGGCAGGTTTGTGAATGCGGGCGGCTATGTAAGCACCGGGCAGGATATCACCGGATTTAATATGTTTGCATATTGTGGAAATAATCCGGTGATGTATAAAGATGATTCGGGAGAATCTTTCTCTGCGGCGATTGGATTTGGTATATTATTGGTTGGAATGCTTTTAACCCTTTCTGCTTCTGATTCTGACACGATTCAGAATCAGGAACAGTCGCCCAATATTGCATTATATAGTGAACATCATAAAAAAGGAACCGTAACTCCTTCAAATAGAAATTCTCATGAAGAAGGTGAGAGCCGTAGACGGAGAGATCAAGGTGGGGAAAAAGGGGATGCTAGGCGCAAATCTCGTTCAAATAAGAGGAGACCAAATCAGGAAGTTACAGAAGGATCATCAACTAATTGGGAGAAAAAAGTAGTGGCTGGTGGAACTGCGATTATTGGAACAATTGCTATTGTGTATTTAATAGGAAATGATATCACTGGTGTTGGTGTCGCTGATGATGGAGCGATCGCTCCTATAGGAAAGATTGTATGGGATTGCGCTACAATAGTATTTTCATAAAAGGAGAAGTAAAGTGATGTTTTTTGAAATGTTACAAACAATTAAATCTAAAGGGCAAAACGTATCCATTTATACCAATGCTGAACAAACATCTAAATTTACATTTGGATCAATTTTGAATGTAAATAAACAATGTTTTGCCATGCATATGTTTACACCAGGTGGTCAGGATGATGGTATATTGGTAAAGCCGTTAGATCATATTTATCGTATAGAACAAAATGGACAGTATTCTGAAAAAATGAAAAAATTAATGGGTAATTATACTGGAATACAATATCAAATAAAAAACAATAAAAATTTAATGCAAACAGTATTATTATTAGCTAAAGATAAAAATTGGATTGTATCCATAGAACTGTTAGATAGTGGCTATGATGATGTGGTCGGATTTGTTGAAATTGTAAGTAATGATCTATGTGAAATAAATCAAATTGATTCTTATGGATATTATGATGGAGTATCAAGTATTAAACTGTGTGAGATTACACAGATTTCTTGTAATTCGACCGATGAACAATTATTATTGAAGCTATGGAAATTAAATAATCAAACGTTCGATAATACACAGTTATAACAAAATAATTTAAAAATGTAATAATCTATAACGTAGAGACCATCAGAAAATATGAACAATCTCTATGTATTTGGAACGAGTGTAGTAAACTACAGCTATGACGTAAACGGCCGGCGGGTGCAAAAGACGTCGGGCGGCGAAACGGTCAGCTTCTATTATGACGATAACGGCCGGCTGATCAAACAGGAAAGCGACGGGGGCTATATCTGGTTCTACTATAACCCGT
>CALWGE010000108.1 GCA_944378225.1 uncultured Merdimonas sp. | reverse complement strand
AAACTCATTAATTAATCAACATAAAGAATTATTTGAAGGATTAGAATAAAATAATCCAAATGTTAGAATAGAATCAGTATTTACAGAAGTAAATCATTTAGGAGAAAATGGTCCTGTAGATTTAATAATAATAGACGAAGCACATTTAAGTGGAGCTTCAAGTTATCAAAAAGTTTGTGCATATTATGATTGTTTAAGAATTTTATTTACAGCAACTCCAGCAAGACTTGATGGAAAACCATTAAATTTAGCAGATAAAATAATAACAGGAATAACTGCAAAAGAACTTATACAAAGAGGAAATATATCTGATTATGATTATTATGCTCCTGACCTAAAAATTGATTTTTCTAAAATCAAAAAAACAGCAGGAGATTTTAATAATCAAGAATTAGGCAAAGCTATGGGAACTAAAAAAATATATGGAGATATATATAAATATTATAATAAATTAGCAAAAGGAAAACAAGCCATTGCTTATTGCGTAAATGTGCAGCATAGTCAAGAAGTATGTGAGATGTTTAATTCAAAAGGTATACCAGCAATGCATATGGATTCGCATACACCAGAAAAAGAAAGAGAAAAAATATTACAAGATTTTAAGAATAATAAATTTAAAATATTATGTAATTGTAATTTAATAAGTGAAGGAATAACATTACCTTCAGCTGAAGCTGGTTTATTACTTAGACCAACATTGTCTTTAACTTTATATATACAACAAGCAATGAGATGCTTAACACCTAATGAAAATAAAAAAGCTATAATAATAGATTATGTAAATAATATACAAAGACACGGATTACCAACACAAGAAAGAGAATGGAGTTTAACAACAAAAGTTAAAGAATATTGTAATGAAAATGATGATGGCACTTTAAAAATTAGAGTTTGTCCAGAATGTTTTTCTACTTTTGAAACAGCTCCAGTTTGTCCGTTTTGTGGTGCAGAATATCAAATGAGTTCTATAGAGATAAAGAATATAAAAGAGATTGAACTGAAGAAAATAGAAGCAGAAAAAGAAAGAAAAAGACAAGAAATAATGAATAGGACAGCAGAAAGAGTTAGAAATTATAAAAAACCAGAAGAATGTAAAAGTTTTTTTGAATTAGTAGAAATGGGAAAAATGTTAGGATATAAACCAGGTTGGGCTTTTTTTCAAGCTAAAAGATTACATTTAAATAAATAAATGAGGAGATAAATAATGGAAAAAGTATTGGTATTTAAAAATATAAATTCTCTAAAATATTGGTTTAAATATGTAGTGAATCATTTAAAAATTAATGATATTGATGCTAAAGCAAATTTAAATCGTAAAGAAATTCAGATAAATGAAGATGTATTATTATTTAAAACAGAAAATGAAATTGATGAAAGATTTAGAGCTGGTAGACATAATACAAGATATTATACTAATTTAGAAAAAAGGTTTGAAAAAGATTTCATAAGAACCTTGGGAGTAATAATATGGGAAAAAGAGAAACATTAATATCAGATAAAATAAGATTAGAATTATCGAAAAAAGGATGCAAAGTATTCCGTTCACAAGTAGGATTATTTTATACTCAATATGGAGATATGATTAATATAGGTGTAAAAGGTGAATCAGATTTAAGGGGGCATAAACCAGATGGAAGAGCTTTTTACTTAGAATGTAAAACACCAGTTCGGAAAAGAAAGTAAAGAACAAGAAAAGTTTATAAAAGCAATGCAAGAAAGTGGAGCATTAGCAGGATTTGCACATTCTGTAGATGAAGCTTTAAGGATTGTTTTCCCAGAGAATTATAAAGAATAGTATTTATATTACTATTCTTTTATGTTATAATTAACATAGAGTAAGGAGAGATTTGTATGGGGGAAATTTATACAGGTAATAATATAACTATAGATACTACTGGGAATAAGAAAGCGAAAATAACAAAGATTAAACGGAGGAAGCAAGCAAGAGACAAGAGAAGGAAATAATCTATTAAATTTTAATGTAGAGCAAAACAGTAAAGTAACAGTAAATGCAGATGGAACATTAACAATAAATGGAACAGGAGGATTTAGTTTAAATTTTGAGGAAATAACATTAAAAAATGGTACTACTTATTATGAAAAGTTTGAATTAGTAAGTGGAAATATAACTGGCTCTAATGTATTTTTAAGTTTTAATGGTACAACATGGTTAAATAAAAGTAATTTTACTAATTATACTCCATCAGAAGATACAAAAAAATCTAGTTTATGGATACATCAAGATGCTGTTTTTGAAAATGCAGTAGTAAAAATATGGGCTAATACAGACCAAAGTGATTTTGAACAATACGGAGCAATGCCTTCTCCAGAATACCCAAGCAAGATAGAAACAGTAGGAAGTAATGTAAATTTATTTGATAAAGATAATGTTAATACTATTTCAGGAGCATATGTAGATTCTTCTGGAAATATTGGAAACGGTGGTGCAAAATCCCAAACTCTTTATATTCCAATAACAGGAGGAAAAACATATACAGTTTCTAAAAAATTAACCAACTATGGAGCATTTAGAATTGGTACTACTACAGAAATACCAGCCTTAAATGTACAAGGAAT
>CALWGE010000107.1 GCA_944378225.1 uncultured Merdimonas sp. | reverse complement strand
TATTTAATGAGACAAATGGGTGGAATTGATTGGAGATTTTTAGATGAATCAAAAACACATGGATATTCTCAATATGGCGAGTTTTATGAGATAGACTATAATGCAGATAATGAAGCAGGAGTAGAATATATCTTAAAGAAGAATGTTCAATTTGATGGAAGCTACTTAACATTATCAGATTTAACAACATCTGATGATACTTATGCATATATAGGAGAAAAAGACAATGGTATGATATATATTGTTAATTGGCATACATACCAAATAGAAAAAACGTTATCATTAGGCGAAGAAAAAATGATAATAGGAGTATATAAAACTAATAGTGATAAAATATTAGTAGAATACTATAACAGAAATGAAGGCGGAATATATGCATTAGAACTAAGCACATCTGATTTTACTGAATCTAAACAAAATATTGAAATTACTGATCATACAGCATTAACTCATACTAAAGCAGAAATAAAAAATAAGTATGATGAATTAGCGATAGTAAATAAATCACAAGATTTATATGAAACAGAACCATCAGTTACAGCACCATATAAAGCAGGTTCATTACAAGAACAAGTTAAAATAGATACTATAAATCAAATAAATTATTTTAGATGGGTAGCAGGGTTAAATAGTATTAAGCAAAATACTCAATATATGGAACAATCTCAAAAAGGAGCTGTTCTTTTGGCATCAAGTGTATTTAGCCATTTCCCACCAAAACCTTCTGATATGGATCAAGATTTCTATACACAGGCAAGAGCAGCAACAGGAGCAGGAATTGGAAATTCAGCTAATATAAGTGCAGGAAGACTAATGGCATATACAATAAAAGGTTATGTAGATGATACTTCAAATGTAGAGCCAAATGTTGGTCATAGATTAAGTATGCTAGATCCACAAGCTGAATCAGTTTCTTTTGGATATGCAGAAGGTTATGGAGTTGTTAATGTATTTAATTCAAATGAAATAAGCAATCCAGACCCATATTATGCTTGGCCATCACCAGGAAATTTCCCAGTTGAATCAATGAGCAGTAGTGCAATGTGGTCTGTACAAATACAAGATACAAATCTAAACATATCTGGTACAAGATATATAGTAATTAAAGCAAATGGAAAAGAATATTCATCTTTAAATAATGATTTTAGTTTATATTGGGACTCAATGTCTAATGCATATTTCTTTAGTATTCCAAGCGAACTTAAAAGTTATTTAACAGAAGGAGAAAATGCATTTAAACATGGAAAAAGTGTAGAAGTCGAAGTACATGGATTAGCAGACAATGCAGGAAATACATATATTATAAAATATCCTATAAATTTTTTCTCATTAGATAAAATTTTAACTGATATATCACTTCCACAGTCTTCAAAAATAGTTATTGGAAGCAGTAGAACACTAAATCTAATAAAAACACCATCAGAAGCAATTATTGAAGGAAAAGTGGAATGGACAAGTAGCAATCCTAATATTATATCAATAGACAGTAATGGAACAATAACAGCTAAGGCTTTAGGAGAGTCAACAATTACGGCAGAAGTTGACGGATTTAAAGCAACAACAACAATAACAGTAATAGACTACATACTAGGAGATGTAGATGGAGATGGAAAAATAAATGCAAGAGACGCAAAGTTAGTAATGCAACATTTTACTAGTAAAATACAATTAACAGAAGAAGAACAAAAAAGAGCCGAAGTAAGCGGAGATGGAAAAATAAATGCAAGAGATGCAAAACTTATAATGCAATATTTTACTAGTAAGATTGATAAATTTCCTGTAGAAGAATAAAGTTAAAAATATAATTAAAAGGAAAAGGCTAGAGAATCAAAAGAGAAACTCTAACCTTTTCCTTTCTTAGATTTCTGACATTAGCTGCCAGATGGAAGTGATTAGATGGGAGAATAGGAGGGGTGTTCCTTGAGCTCTTGAGCACGGCGTTTATCCATCATTTGGATACCAATTCCAAGACTAGAAGAAGTCATCCAATGTGGATAGCCCATAGTCTTAGCAATTCGCTCGGAAATCTTAAGTGTTTGGCTTCTCCACTCCTCATACTCCTCATCAGAGTAAAATATCGTACGTACCGTACACTCACGCCGTATGGGGCAATTAGTGCAGTACTCATGCTGAAAGCAGATTTGTCCGTGTGTCATTTTAACACTCCTTTACAAAAGTCTGAAAACATTATATCATATTTACATAAAACAAGCAAAATATATATTTAAACTAATATTGAAAAATCAATTGAATTGTTAAATTAATTAATATATAATATTTTTGAAAACGAAAGATAATGGAGGAAGATATAATGGAAGAAAAATATGTATATCTTTTTAAAGAAGGAAATGCACAAATGAGAGATTTACTGGGAGGAAAAGGCGCTAATCTAGCAGAAATGTCTAATATAGGTATGCCAGTACCACCAGGATTTACTATAACGACAAGTGCTTGTAATAAATATTATGAAGACAATCAACAATTATCAGAAGAATTAGAAAATCAAATAATGATGGCCTTAAATGAGCTAGAAAAGATGACAGGAAAGGTATTTGGAGATAAAGAAAATCCATTATTAGTATCTATAAGATCAGGTGCTAGAGTTTCTATGCCAGGAATGATGGATTCTATATTAAATTTAGGTATAAATGACCAAACTGTTGAAACATTAGCAGCAAAAAATGAAAGATTTGCATATGACAGTTATAGAAGATTTATTCAAATGTACAGTGATGTTGTTAAAGAAGTTCCAATGTCTTTATTTGAAAAAGCTATTGAAACCAAGAAATTCCAAAGAAACTTAAAATTAGATACAGACATGGATGCAAACGATTTAAAAGATTTAGTAAAAGTATTTAAAGGAATATATAAGG
>CALWGE010000106.1 GCA_944378225.1 uncultured Merdimonas sp. | reverse complement strand
AAACACAGAAAATACAAATTAATATAATAAAATAAATTTAGGAGGTAATATATTATGAAAAGAATATTAAAAAATCTTACAATAGAAGAATTTGAAGAATATTGTGGGGATATAGAAACTAGAATGGAAAGCGAAACAACCTATTGGGGGCAAATGGATGAACATATACCATATTATGAAGATTTAAAGGCAAAACATATTTATGGAAAAGAAAAAGAAGAACACGAAGTTGTATATTATATAGTAAATTACAATGAAGAAACAGGTGATATAACTTACGATATTTTTGAGCAAGAATAAGTGTCATACGATAAATACTTATTAAATGAAAGGAATGATTAAAATGGCTACAATAAATTTAAAATATAAAGTAGGTCAAGATATTTATACAATAGTTAAAAATGGAGAAATCTTACAACCTCATAAAACAGTAGTAGGCAAAATAATAATAGATAAGACGGGCATAACTTATAAGTTAGCAGATAATATGACTTTTGGTGGACTACTTGGAAGATGTTACAGAGAAAATGGCAAGATATTTAAATTTGCAACAAGAGAAGAAACAATGAAAAAAATAGAAGAAATAAATAAAAGGGGGAATTAATTATGGATTATATAAATGATAGAGAACAAGCAAATGTAAAAGAATATGGAGAATTTATAGAATATTTACAGGCAAAATATGATAATAGAGCAAGTTTTTATAAAAAAGCAAAAGTACTAAAATATAACGGGGCATTATATTTGCAGAGTTATGATACAAGTATAGCAAAAGTAGAAAATTGTAATACAATTATAAATGGTTGGTTTAGTCAAACAACAGCAAGACATATAAATGAATTTTTATATCAACTAGGATTTAATAAAATGACTAAAAAAGAAATGGAGGGGAATTAATATGACTGAATTAGAAATTTTAGTGGAAACAAAAAAAGAAAAAGGAGGAATTAATTTATGAAAAAAGCAATTTGGAGTTGTAAAAATAAATATGGATATACAAAAAGGCAATTAAAAATTGATTATGATAACAAGACATATAAGGTCGGCAATTTTACAATAGGAGCAGATAAAGTGGTAACAAGTAAATTAATAGATGAAAAAATTGAGGAACTAAAAATGCTAGGATTTAAGGAGGAGATATAATATGTTTACATTATATGGAAATGGCAAAATATTTGCGTGTTGTAAAACAAAAAAAGAATGTAAGGAGGCAGAAAAAGAGTACAAAGAAATAGAAAAAGCAATGTATGGGAAAAGAAGTATAAAATTTAAAATTGTAAAGGAGTTGAGCAGTAATGAACGATTATACGCAAACACCTAATAGTGATATATATAATTATAATGTTATATATGATGATGAAGATGTAATCGGCAAAGTTTTAGATATTAAAAAGTGTTTTATGTGCCAATTAATTGCACAAATAAATAGCAATGAAACAGATGTTGATGAAAAAATAAATCAAATAAGTTTAATACAAGATTTTTTATTAAAATTAAAAAAAGAAAATGATAGTACAGTAATAAAAGTTTCCTATAATCCAATGGGAGCTTTTAATTTTGGCTATTTAAATTGGGAGGTAAAAGAATGAAAGTAAATGGTAAAGAAATTAAGGGCAAAGGAATTGCTTATGACGGTTGCCATAAAATTTATATACTGGAAGATGAAAACGATGAACAAGAGGCATATGATATGGGATATGAATTATATATACTAGATATTTTAGAAAAAATATATAATAATTCCTGTTCATTAAGATTTATAAATAACTGGAAATTAGATAAATGTTATGTGGCACAATTTGAAGAAAATGTAAAATTTGAGAAATAGGAGGGGCGAAAAAAATGGAAAAATATTATGAAATGTTAGAAAATGTAGAGGAGCAAAAAATAGATATAGTAAAATTATTTTTACTATCTACAATAAATATGTCACAAGATACCAGAGAAGAAGAATGGAAAATTGTAAATTATTGTTATGATTTATGGATAGACGCAGATGTAGATATAGACTTAGCAAGATTAGCAGATATTGTGGTGGAACATTGGAAAGAAATACAAAATGATGAAATATTTGATGATGAAATAATAGAAATATGTTTAGATGTTTAGGGGGTGTTTTATGAATTTTATAGATGATAAAGAAAAAATAAGAGATTTATTATGGTTAACAAGAGAACAATTTTTAAAAACTTATTCTTATATAACAGAAGAAGAATATAATAACACACTAGATATTATGTGGGAACAATTAGGTGATATACCAGTAAATGAAGCAGGCACAACAATTGAAGAAAATTTTTATAATTGGGATAAGGGAGCAGAAAAAGAAAAAATATGGCATTGGTTTGATGATAGAGTAAATGGAGGAATAGGAAATAGATATTTTATTTAGGAGGTGTTTTTTATGAGAACAGATAAATACTATGATGATAGAATAAATTACCAAGAAAGTTGCTTTATAGTAAATGCTATGAATTATTATGTGGCAAATTTTTTAAAGAACACAAAATTGAGTGAAGAAACTAAAGGTTATTATAACAAAATAATAGACAAATATTGTAAATTAGAAAATCAAATATTAGATTTAAGAATTAAGTAACTTTGTCATACGATAATTACTTATAAAATAGAAAGGAGAGATTAATTATGAAAATTTATGTAGTTTATCAATTAGGATATACAGGAAGTAATGTACTAGGAATTTTAGGGGTATATAGCAATATAGGAGAGGCAAAAGAAAGATATTTAAAAGAAATAGAAGAAAATATAAAAGAATATGATTTTGGAATTGATAAAGAATGTAATGATATTTCATTAACTGATAAACATAATATGACAAGATTATTTAGAGGAGGATATCAAGAGAATTGGGATAATTATTTAGAAATTCATATAGAAGAACAGGAGGTAAAATAATTATGAAAGAAAGTAAAAATGGTTGTCCACATATAATGGATATGCAAATGCAATCAATTTGGTGTTGCTATGTAAAAAATGCCATGGTAGACAAAAACGATTGCAAAAAATGTAAATATGGTAAAATTTTAAATATTAAATAGGAGAGATAATATGAGCAAAACAGAAAAAATAAAAGAA
>CALWGE010000105.1 GCA_944378225.1 uncultured Merdimonas sp. | reverse complement strand
GAAAGATTCTTCCGGATCTTCTGGAGGATCAGTTGGATCAGCAAGTTCTTTGCAAGGAGCACTTGTTGAGAAAATGAAATCTGTGGAAGGTCAGCTTGCATATTCACAGTCATCGAGAAATCCTGATAATGGAAGTGGAGACTGTTCTTCTACAGTACAATGGGCATACAAGAATGTATTGGGGGTAGATCCTGGTTCATGGACTGGTGCTCAGGAAACTGATAGCGATACCTATACGGTAACATCGAACTTCGATGAATCACAGATGCAGCCTGGTGATCTTATTCTGTATAATGGTCACGTAGAGATGTATGCTGGAAATGGTCAGATGATTGGACATGGTGGTGGAGCTAATGGTACTACACCTGGACCTACCATTCAACCTCTTGATGACCAGGGACGATTCAGAATGGTAAGAAGATGGGTAGGATTTAGAGATGGATACGATAAGAACTCTATACCTGAACAGTATCGTAGCTTAGCTGGTAAAGGTTCTGGATTATCCAGATATAGATCTTCCCGTGCTATCGATCCTAAGAAGACTATTAAAATTGATAATACATACAAATCATCTAATCAGAAACTTACTCAGAATGGAGGATTTGTACGTCGTAGCAGATATACAGCAGGTATGACTAAAGATATAGAAATACCAGCAGGAATGTATGCTGCAGGAACTGGAATGGAAATAGATGGATATATGGAACAGGGTAGTGTACCTACTGGAATTCCAAATACATCTAGCAGTAGCAGATCTAGTTCAGAAACTGTAATTGCTCAGACCAAAGCTAAGTCTAGCGGAAACAAAGTACAGGCATATCTGGCTGCAATACTGAAGTTGTTAGCAAAAGAAGTAGAAAATACTGCTATGCTTTCGACTGTAGTGACTATACTGACAGAACTTGTTAAAATTTCCGAAGAAGAAAGAGCTCTTAAAGGAAAGAGTAATACAGAACAGAAACAACAAGAATTAAATACTAGAAGAATGTCTATGATGAATATTCTCAAGTCAACTGGAATAGCAGATGGATCGAGTCCTGAGTTAGATAAGTTGATTGCTGAAGCACAACGTATAGCAGCTATCTAGTATTATCGAGGAGACCTGTGGAAACGGGTCTCCTCAACATTTGATTAATTATAATGAAAGGACGGTGATATGATGGCTGAAATACAAGGAAGTTGGAAAATAACAGTACGTACAAATACAGGAGTAATACTTAGAGTACGAAATGCACCATCTTTATCTGGGGCCATCATCGGTCAATTACCGGATGGTTCCACACACCACGCATCTAAAGAGTGTAATGGCTGGTACTATATAGATGGATACAATGGTTGGTCTAGCGGAGATTGGATGACTATAACAGGAGGACCTACTACAACGACTACAACTACTCAACCAGCACCTAATTATGTATCATTGGAAGAAGCTGTTGAAAATTATGCCAATTCAACAGAAGAATCATTCGAATCTATAACAAATTATACTACTAAAAATCTTAATGGTATATATGGTATACCATATCAGTTTATGTCTTCTGTAGATCAGAGACTTGACGAATGTTCATATGGTATTACATATGGAGAAAAGATTATATCAAGAATGCCTTTAATGCTTGTAACACCAGGAAAAGTTAACTTTATGAGAGCCTGGAAAGATAAAGAAAGTGCAGCTAATGTAATCATGAAATATTTTGATAAAGTCAATCCAATCGATCTGGATGATTTGTCATCAAAAACGGCACAAAGATTTTACTCATTTGATTTTGATTATGTGAACTATTATGGATGTGTAAATCAAATGATAACCTCTGGAGCAATCTTTTTAGGAATAGAAGATTGTGAAGTTAATGTAACTGGAAGTTGGAAAAAACTTAAAGATGTCAATTGGATGGATGCTGGTAATGACGGATTTAAAGGCATATTATCGAAAAAACAATATATAGCTTTTTATATAGATTCAGTAAATACAGTAAATGAATCATTCTCAAACTCATCTGGAGAATCTCAATTATCATCTGCTGCAAATTCAATGTCAGATATAGCTAGAGAACTACAATTTATTCTTGGAAATGCTGGTCTTCCGAGTGGTTTTAATAAAGATGAAGCTCTTGAAAAGACGATGCAAACTGTAGATGAAATATCGAAGAAGTATCTGAATGATAATCAGTTATTGAAAGATATCGGCAAACAGTTTGGTACTATTGCAATGGGAGGCAAACTTTTATTCCCAGAGATTTGGCAGGATAGTACCTTTACCAAGTCTTATAATATTACAATGAAACTTAGAACTCCTGATGGAGATAAACTAAGTTGGTTCATGAATATTTATGTACCACTTTGTCATCTTATTTGTTTAGCTGCACCCAAACAGTCAGAAGATGGAGTATCAGGGTATGTGTCTCCATTTCTGGTAAGAGCATTTTATAGAGGACTTTTTAACTGTAATATGGGATTAATTACAGATCTTAACATTACAAAAGGTAAGGAGGGTGCATGGACTATAGACGGTCTTCCTACAGAAGTTGATGTAGATATCACTCTCAAAGATTTATATTCTGCATTGTCTATCACAAAAGATAATAATCCGGCAGCATTCTGTAGAAATCTTTGTCTTGTTGATTATATTGCAAATACATGCGGTATAAATATTAATGAACCAGATTTTATAAGAGAAATCGATATGTATATTATACTTAAACTCAATAAATATAAACATATTATACCAAATATTTGGTCATTAATAGAACAGGATATTTCAAATAGGATACAATCATTATATGAAAAATCTACAGGATTCTTTTTCTAAAATTACATTTTACGAAACATTAGGGTATGGGTGTATTTAGACCCATACCCAATTTTTATATAAAAGAGGTGATAATTATAAAGAAAAATAGAAAGCAGAAAGCAGCAGAATATGTTGAGAAATATAATGAAATACCTCTTGATAATACAGAACGTTTATTGTATATGATAGATAAATTTCATCTATCAGAAGCAAAGATGGAAGAGATTGTGAAGAAAAGAGATGAATTACTTCAGAATCTTTTCTTTTATGAATGTCAGATAGTTCAATTATTAGAAATACCTGAAGGATCTGAACGACCGAGATTTAGAATTATAAATAAGAAGAACTTTAATCAAGTTGCATTATCATCACAATTTGTTCATGTATATACACCACATGCAGCAGAAGATCATACATATATGAAGAAACTATGTGATGAAGAATTAATACAATTAGACCATCTCATAAATACTCCATGTGTCATTGAATATGATGCATTTTATCCAATACCATCCAATTATTCGGTAACGGATATTTTTTTATCCGAGATAGGTCTAATAAGACCATCGATAATGAAACCCGATTGGGATAATCTAGGAAAGAAGTA
>CALWGE010000104.1 GCA_944378225.1 uncultured Merdimonas sp. | reverse complement strand
CATATTGCACTAATAGCTGGGGTGCTAGTTTATCTTTGGATAAGTCAAAAAGAGGTTTTCATGAAAAGCAGAATCTCTGAGAAAATTCGAAAGATCACTTCAATGATAGCATCGATGTCATGGCATATTTATTTAGTTCAGGTGCCAATTTTGAAGAAAATGATTGTGCCAGATACTTTTGTGGGAGCATTTTTTATAGCCTGTTTGTCAATTACTGTTTGTGCGGTTATATTAAAATTTATGGATTTGAGTTTTAGTAGAGTTATTTTTAAGAGGAAATGATATGGAAAGAAATCATGATTCGTTTTACGTTAGTAAAACGAATATATTAGATGCAATATGCTTATTAGTAATATTCATTCCTTATACAGTTGAATACATAGCAGGATTAAATACTCTTGTGAAATATGCTAAATGGGCAGCTTTTGCATATGCTATACTTACGCTTTTAAAAAGCCTAAAAATAACTGGCCTAAAAATACAGCTATGGTCATTCAATTTCTGGTTTTGCGTTTATATGATTGCTACATTGGTTTCTGTTATAGCAAATGGACAGAGTGTGTATCTGTGGTTTTCAAAAGTCTATCCTTGGATTGCTGTGACCATTCTTGTTCAACGTTACTTAAAAAGAGATTGTAAATCAGCAATTAATTGCCTTGCAGTGTTATTGTGTTTCATAGTATGCGCAAATATGGTATCCTGGCTTCTAAACGGATCTACAATTGCAAGAGGATTTGGGGAAGTCATATATTTCATGGGAATTCGTACTAGGATTAATGATGTAGCCTATATTGCAATTGCAATTTTTTTGGTAAACTGTTATTACAAAAATCGATTCAGCAAGACTATGCTGGCTGTGGGTTTTGTATCACTGGTATCTTTCATATTTTTGGAGTGGGTGTCAACTGGTTTAGTATCAATAGCTTTTATGGCTATAATTATCATATTGGCTCAAAAGTATGCTGATGCATATCGTAGCATTAATAAATTTATTTTTATAGCGCCAGTTATTATATGTTTTCTTGTTATGATATTTAATATTCAAGAGAGATTTTCTTGGTTGATTGTAGATATACTGGGAGAGGATTTAACACTTAATGGTAGGACTATGATATGGGGGAGCGTATTGAATCAACTTCGTGGGAGTGACTGGATTATTGGAATGGGATTAAATAACGGCCTTACCTTTACCGTTGGAGTACATGAAACAGGTGCGACACATAATCAGTTCTTAGCCATTTTGGTAAATTACGGGATAGTTGGTCTAGTTGCGTTTTTGAGCATGGCATTATCTGTTTTTTCAATAAAAACAGATAATAAGATTCTATATAGCATTTTTACGGCAACAATAATTGTCTACTTTATTTCTGGCATTAGTGAAATCACTTGTGACACTGCTTATTATATTGCATTGTTAGCAGCAGCACACACAATACTAACTTCAGAACAAATAAATAAAGTCGAAGAATATTAATAGCAAGGAGCAATTAAAGTGAAACCTAAGGTTTTGATGATTTCTGGTAATGGCTTAGGGAATGGGGGCATGCAAACTGTTATTATGTCAATTATTCGCATTTTGGGAGAAAAATATCAGTTTGATGTGTTAACATTCTCAGATGATGATAACTATTATAAAAAAGAGGTTGAACAGCAAGGAAAAGTTTTTTGCATAAGTTATGATTTTCATGCAACGGGTATACGTAGTTATATAGAAATGCTAAAGCAATCATGGAATTGTTACTTTGGAGTAAAGAAAATCTTAAAGGATAATGGCCCATATGTGGCTGTACACAATCACTCCATTGTTGGAGCCTGTTTATACGCAGCCAAGAATGGAGGAGTTCAAAATCGCATAGCACATAGTCATTTAACAGCGAATCCAACAAGCCGAGAGAACTGGGTGCGAACACTTTATCGTAAGTTATGCATCTATATGCTCAATAAATATGCGACTAAAAGAATAGGATGCTCCGAGGCAGCGTGTAATTGGCTTTTTGGAAATAATGAGGCCGAAGTGGTATTTAATGCAATAGATTTAGATAGATTTGCGTATAAAGTAGATGAGCGGCATAATCCATTAAATGGCAGCGGAACAATAAACTATGTAAGCATTGGACGATTTTCTTACCAAAAAAATCAGGATTTTGTTATAGATATATTTTATGAACTTCATAAAGTACGACCCCACGATAGATTGTATTTTGTTGGATACGGTGATGATGAAAATAAGCTTAGAACAAAAGTAATTGATCTAGAATTAGATGATTCTATTTCCTTTTACCGTCATGATATTGACATCCCAGATCTGCTTACAAGAATGGATATTCTATTGTTTCCGTCAAACTATGAAGGCCTTGGAATTGTAATGATCGAGGCGCAAGCCATGGGTTTGTATTGCTTTGCTTCTACGGCAGTTCCGAGAGAAGCTGATTTGGGGAGATGTGAATTCCTAAACTTATCAGAAGGTGCGGATATGTGGGCGAATCGAATTATTGACTATGTTGAAAATAATTTCGTACCTAAGACGGAAGTAAATATGAGTTCTTATGATATTCATAATGTCGGGAAAAGGTATGATGAGATTTATCAAGAGAACGGGTGATAATATGAGGCTTGGTATATATTTAGACAATTCAAAAATCCACACAGATGATTTCTCAATGATTGAAGTGGCAAATCCAGGTATTGGAGGAACGGAATATGAGTTTATTATTCTCATTAAAAATATTAAAAGATATTTGCAAGATGTGAAACTTGATGTTTTTCAAACAAAAGAAATGGCATTTTCAGATACTGTAGATAGAACGACCATAGTAAAAAATATGGAGGAGGCTATACGTTTGGCTTCAGG
>CALWGE010000103.1 GCA_944378225.1 uncultured Merdimonas sp. | reverse complement strand
AGCGTTAGTGCCTTTCTACTATATTTGGAAGGTCATGCAGGAAGTGTTGGCGGCTGCGCCGGACTTTAGCCGGGCGCAGCATTTGACCTATAACGGCTGGATGGCGGTACTGTTTGCAGTGATCGCGGTGCTGGTCTACATAGGAGGGTTGATGTGTTCCCACAAAGGGGCGTTCCGCATTGCTACCAACCTGCGCCTGCAAATGATGGAACATATTGTCAAGCTGCCGCTGGGGTTTGCAGAAAGTTTCGGCAGCGGCAAACTGCGCAAAATCGTCAACGAATCCAGCGCCGCCACCGAAACCTATCTGGCGCACCAGCTTCCCGACCGTGCCAATGCCATTGCGACACCCTGCGGTCTTTTGGTCCTGCTGCTGGTGTTCGACTGGCGGCTGGGACTTTTAAGCCTTGTTCCGGTTGTACTGGGATTTCTGATTATGATGGCAATGACCGGAAAGGCTATGCAGGAGAAAATGAAAGAATACCAAAATGCCCTCGATGACATGTCCAATGAAGCAGTGGAGTATGTACGAGGGATTCCCGTTGTGAAAACTTTCGGGCAGACCATCTTTTCTTTCAAAAAGTTTAAAGATTCCATTGACAGGTACAAAGTGTGGGTGATTGCCTATACCAAGCAGCTTCGCGCACCCATGATGTTCTACACAGCGGCTATTAACGGAGTTTTTGCCGCGCTGATTGCCGGTGCGCTGATTTTTACAGGAGGCGGTGTTACCAAGGATTTTCTGCTGGATCTGATGTTTTATATCATCATTACACCGATTATTTCTGTCACGCTTACACGGATCATGTTTCAGAGCGAAAACGCTATGATCGTGGATGATGCCCTGCAGAGAATCGACAGCGTATTGAACATGAAGCCGCTTGCAGAACCAAAACAGCCGGAACACCCAAACGGCGCTTCGGTACAGCTTAACCATGTTCATTTCAGCTATGATGGAAGAAACCAGGTCATCAAGGATATTTCCCTATCCATTCCCGCGGGGCAGACCGTAGCTTTTGTGGGGCCTTCCGGCGGCGGCAAGACCACGCTTGCCAATTTGATCTGCCGGTTCTTTGACCCGCAGAACGGGCAGGTGAAGATTGGCGGTGTCGATGTGAAAAACATCGCGAAAGAGGAACTTATGAATACTGTTTCCTTTGTATTCCAAAACAGCCACCTCATCAAAGCCTCGATTTTGGAAAACGTACGCATGGGAAGCCGAACGCTGCACGGGAAGAAATCATGGCAGCTCTGCATAACGCACAGTGCGACGATATTCTGGAAAAGCTGCCCCAAGGGGCAGACACTGTGATCGGTACAAAGGGAGTTTACCTTTCAGGAGGTGAGCAGCAGCGGATTGCCATCGCCCGCGTTATGCTAAAAAATGCTCCGATTGTCATTTTAGACGAGGCCACCGCCTTTGCCGACCCGGATAATGAATCCCGGGTACAGGCTGCCTTCTCCAAGCTGTCACAGGGGAAAACGGTGATTATGATTGCCCACCGGCTCTCTACCGTGGCTGGCGTTGACCAAATCTATGTCATTGAGGACGGGCAGATCACAGAAAGCGGCAAAAGTCAAAAGCTTTTGGAAAAAGGCGGCGTATTCAGCCGCATGTGGCAGGACTATCAAACTTCTGTTCAGTGGAAGGTTGCAAAGGAGGTACAATAAAGTGATAAAAAGACTGCAAAAACGATATGCCCTTTCCGAGCAGGGGGCTAAGGATTTGGTGAAAGGCTGTCTGGCCTGTGTTTTTCAAAATCTTTCCTTTATGTTTCCGGTGGGTCTTTTGTATGTTTTAGTAGGCGATTTAATGAATGGCCGTATTCCCGGTAAAAAATTCGCTTTTTACATCGTAGGCTGCGGGGTGTGCATTGGCTTGATCTTGCTCACTACTTACATTCAGTACAACGCCACCTACTTTGCCACTTATACAGAAAGCGGCATTCGGCGGATTACGCTGGCTGAACGGCTGCGGAAGATCCCGCTGTCCTTCTTTGGAAAAAAAGATTTGGCGGACCTGACCAGCACCATCATGGCTGACTGCACCTTTTTGGAGCAGAGCTTTTCCCACTTCATTCCCGAGTTGGCAGGCTCCATCATCTCCACCGTTTTCATTTCCATCAGCCTTTTGATCTTTGACTGGCGCATGGCGCTGGCGGCGCTGTGGGTACTGCCGGTTGCTTTTGCCATTGTAGGCTTCTCCGCAAAGGTGCAGGAACGGCTTAATCAAAAAGCGATGGATGTAAAAATGGCCTGCGCGGACGGGATTCAGGAATGCATTGAAACCGTGCGCGACCTAAAGGCCAACAATGCCGAGCAGGAATATCTGAAAGGGCTGGAAAAGAAAATACGCGCCGTGGAACACCGCTCCATTCTCAATGAATTTGGACTGGCTGCCTTTGTGGTGTCCGCGTCATTGGTATTAAAGCTGGGAATTGCTACGGCTGCACTCGTGGGCTCTATCCTGTTGGTAGGAGGCAATCTCGATATCCTGACTTTCTTTATGTTCTTGTTGGTTGTCTCACGGCTTTACGACCCTCTGCAAGGGGCGCTGCAAAATCTGGCGGCAGTCATCAGTACCCGCACCAATATCGCGCGCATGAATGAAATCCTGGATCATCCGATTCAGCAGGGAGAGCACAGGCTTTCCAATAAAGGCTATGATATTACATTCGACCATGTAGGCTTTGCTTACAACACAGGGGAAACCGTACTGAAAGATGTTTCCTTTACTGCAAAACAGGGCGAAGTCACCGCTTTGGTGGGACCTTCTGGCGGCGGCAAAACCACGG
>CALWGE010000102.1 GCA_944378225.1 uncultured Merdimonas sp. | reverse complement strand
ATTCGTAGTGATTGTAGGCCTGGTAGCCGTACACGGCCAGCATGGGGAAGGTGCTGATTAACATCATGCACTGACGCAGCACGTTGGGCAGAGAGGTGTCGGCCGTCCGGTCATCATAGGAAGCCAGGGTCAGCACGCTCTTGGTAATGGAATTCATGATGTCCTTGCCCGGAGCCTTCATGATCACGTCACGGACGAAATTGGTAGGAAGAAAGCTGCTTTTGTTCAGGGCATCATGGAAATTTGCTAACTGAGAGGAGGTAGGAAGGTCTCCAAATAAGAGAAGATAGGCGATTTCTTCGAAGCCGTAATGCTTGGGAGAGGAATTAAGGAAGCCCTTTACCAGGTCATTGATATCGTAGCCGCGGTAGAGCAGGCGGCCTTCGCAGGGAACCATCTTGCCGTCCACTTCCTTCTTGGACTGAACCATGGAAATGTTTGTCAGACCGGCCAGAACGCCTGCACCGTTTTTGTCACGCAGTCCGCGCTTTACGCCGTACTTCCCAAACAGTTCCGGATCGATGTAGTTGTTGGCAAGGCAAAGATCCAGATTGGATTTTGCGAAATCTTCTACGTATTGTCTGTTATCTGCCATAAGTTACCTCCTTGATTGCGTAATGAATTGTCCCCAAATCCAACCCACAAAAGCCTGAGGGGTGCGCCTGGCATCCCTGAATGTATGCCGTCTGTCCGGCAGCAGGATGTTCATGGTAAGTATTCGGGAACAGAGAATTGCTGAAAATTGGTAAAACTATGCATTTTTCATATTTATAGTTATACACGCTTTATTGATAAAAGTCAACCTTTATCATTCGGCAATGGTTGACTTCTGATATGATTATCAGTATAATGAGCCTAGAGAAGCGCAGATTGCGCGTTTTCAGATCAACATGCATAAGAAGGGCAAACGGGACGGAGGAAACAGATTTATGGAACGGTGGACCAGCGAGGATGGCATACAGAAGCTGTTTGAGATTTTTCTGGCGTCGCAGAAGCTGATTCTGCAATCTCTGGATTACCATGGCGTACGGTTTACGAAATATCAGTTTTATCTGATGATGGAGCTGTCACGGGGGCGGAGCCTCACCATGTCCCAGGCGGCAGCCAGTGTGGGCTGTTCTAAGGAGCAGGCCACCCGCATGGTGTCGGCTCTGGTGGATGCCGGATATATTGAGCGTTTTCACAGCGAGACCAACCGGAAGCTGGTGATTGTACGCCTGACAGAGGAGGGCGAGAGGCTTATCCGCCACGAAAAGAGCATTGCCCGGGAAAAGCTTAAGGAGGATTTGAATTGCCTTGTTGAGAAGGAGCGGGATGTTTTCTTTGAGACCCTGAAGCAGTTTGGCGCGGTGCTCAGACGCTTAGAGGAGAATCAGGAAAAGCGGCAGGATGCCGAGGCAGAGTCTCATCGGTAAACCTGGAAAAATAGAAAAATGAAAATGGAGTGCTTAGCGCCTCGTCACCAGGCTGCGTCGCACTCCATTTTCATGGATTCACAAATCCTAATTGCCAATTAGGTTTGTAATTTTGAAGCTGTCTATGGAAAGAAATCCTCCTGGGCGGTGTGATGGGTGTAATGCAATAGGAATTTGTTTTTGGTTTGTTTTTGCCCTGGAAGGATGCTTTCACATAGAGCATCTTCATCCGTTCAATAGATTAATGCACGAGACGGGAATTTTATTGCAGACTTTTTTAATTTTTTTTGAAAATTTTTTGAGCCGGCGCCGGTGCTTGAAAGCCTGGAGAAACTGTGCTATGATGGGAAATGCAATTTTACAGGCGGGGCCTTGTCCTGCCAGCCTTTTTCGGCCAGGAACCGGAGGCAAATCGGTTTCGGCCAAGGCCTGTACATAGGCTTGATCTGGCGGGATGCTGTAAATTAAGGAGGAAATGAACATGAAATGGAAGAAATTTACGCTGACCACCACCGTGGAAGCGGAGGATCTGATCAGCAGCATGCTGGACGAGATCGGCATTGAGGGAATCGAGATTGAGGACAAGGTGCCCCTGACGGAAAAGGAAACCAAGGGGATGTTTATTGACATTCTGCCGGAGCTGGGGCCGGATGACGGCACGGCGCGGATAAGCTTTTACCTGGACGAGGATGAGGACACGGAGACGATGCTGGCCCGGGTGGAGGAAGGCCTTGATGAGCTGGCGGTATTTGTGGATCTGGGAGCCAGGACCATCCAGGCCTCGGAGACGGAGGACAAGGACTGGATTAATAATTGGAAGCAGTATTTTAAGCCCTTTACGGTGGACAATATCCTGATTAAGCCCACCTGGGAGGAGATCCCCCAGGAGCATAAGGATAAGCTGCTGATTCAGATTGACCCGGGCACGGCCTTCGGCACAGGAATGCATGAGACCACCCAGCTGTGCATCCGCCAGCTGCAGAAATATGTGACCGGCGAGAGCCTGGTGCTGGATGTGGGAACGGGAAGCGGCATCCTGGGTATTGCCGCCTTAAAGCTGGGGGCTAAGGAGGTCTGGGGAACAGATCTGGATGAAAATGCCATCACCGCCGTGGGGGAAAATCTGGCCTCCAATCAGATCCCGGAGGACCGGTTCCATGTGATCCAGGGAAATATCCTGGATGAACAGCAGGTGCAGGACTGGGCCGGTTACGGGAAGTACGATATTGTGGCGGCCAACATTCTGGCGCCGGTGATTATCCTTCTGCAGAAGGAGATCCCCGTGCATTTAAAGAAAGGCGGCGTGTTTATCACCTCCGGCATTATTAATACGA
>CALWGE010000101.1 GCA_944378225.1 uncultured Merdimonas sp. | reverse complement strand
GTTAACCGTCGAAATGACACAGGAAGATATCGCAGACATTCTCGGTATGAGCCGTGTGCAGATCACGCGGAAACTGACTCACTTGCGCAGCAGGGGAATTTTGGCCACTACCCGCGGCAGATTGACAGTCACAGACATTCCGGCGTTAGCGTCCCTTTGCACAGAAGAAACGCTATAGCATGCTCTGACTACACTTCACATTGTACTCAATCCGCCTTGCTGCATCTGCTTCTGATGAAGCATAATCAGAACCACCGGCTTAGCCGGGAGGATGCTCACGCCCCATAAGGGCTGATTACTGGCACTGGAGTCTAAAGACTCATCGAATTGGTTAGCCAGCCGCAACGTCATTCACCTACCGAGTCCTTACGGACTCTTTTTTATCTGTTGCTTTTTACTGGCTCACCCGTAAACGGGTCAATATACTCCTTTGGTGACATTGTAAAAGCATTCGCTCCAGCCTGCTTTTTAAACCCCTCGAATTCGAGGGGTTTAAAATCTGAATTATGTAGCCTTTCCCATAAACCCAGAAATTCTATTACATCTCGGTTTCTCATCCAATTTTGAATAACTGCTGTTGGATCATCACTCTTATACCGGGCAATATCTGTCAATGAAATAAATTCATTTTCAAAATCCTGCGTATAAATTCCAATATCTATCCCGTTTGCATGAATTGTATCTTTAATTATTTTCCCCATTACTCCTCCTGCGATCACATTATAATCTTTTTGAAACACTTAATTCTTTTTCGCTTTAAGAAAATTCTACTGTATAACTATCTTCATCTTCCCACATTTCCCGATATGCTGCAATATAATCCTTAATACAAACAGGGTATACATACAAATATCTTCTACACACTTTTTTATACAATCCTACATTTTTTCATCACACGCAAAGTCCAATAAATAATCTAACAAATGTGACAATTCATCTTCTGACGCAGTTCTATTGCACACATCTTCAACCAATGGCAGATAAACCTCATAGGCTTTCTGATGTAATTGGACTATCTGCTCTGCAATCTGGTAAATATTTTCATCCATTTAGATTACCTCAAAATGCTTTAGCGCCTCCATGATCGCTTCTGCCTTTTCTTTCGGCGGACGTTTTCCCGGCTGCTTCAATTCCCCTGTCGCATTAGGCGCATCATTCATTGTCAGTCCCAGAGACCTTTTCACCTCCGCAATATAAGCTGTATGTACCTTAAATCCATACTTCTTCTCTACATATTCCTGTATCATCTTATATGTGATTTTCGGTTTCGGCTGATATTTCTTCGCCCGTTCTGCAATCGCATCCAACGATATCTTATCATCGCCTTCTCCAAATTCTACCTTTACATTAATAACACTGTCCGGGGATTTGTGGGATAAAAGTACAACCGTCTCGACTGTTGTTTCATTGAGCAACCGAATTGCTCTACCCTCTTTACCATCATAATATATCGGGAACTTGAAGTCGATCTCATCTACGATGCGCTCGTTTGTCTTTTTGTCCGGATATATCGTTATACTTTCTATGAAGTTCTGGAAGAACTCCTTCTTTTCAAGGTCTGACATTTTGAAGTAGATATCGTCAAAGTGTTCTAAGACCTTGTAAAGTTCCTGTGCCGTCAGATGCTCTCCGTACACTGCATTGATTTTATCAGTTATATCCTGAATGGCATCCTCGACCTCGCTGATCTTATCATACAGGTTATCCAGCCTGTCCTGCATATCCTGATACTTTCGATCATAGTGCCTGTCGTTCACATCCAGAGCATCTAACATATCAGTCAGCTTTTTCTTTGCACCGGATAATTGTCTGACCTGCCCTCGAAGCTTCTCTCTTTCGGCTTCTAGCTGGCTGACATCAACCTTCTGCCCCAGTTTTTCCTGTATGAAGCCCATGAAGCTTTCATCATTGACCATATCGCTGATGACTGCTTCTATCTGATGATTCAGCTCATCCTGGTTCAGTGAAGGTTTGTAGTTGCAGAAATGGTCATCATCAATCTTCTTTCTGTGAAGGCACCTGTAATAGAAATCATCCTTGTACTCGCCACTCTTTTTGTTCTTTCGCCTTCGGACGGTTCCTGCAAGACCCGTCCCACAGATCGGACACTTGACTATACCTGAAAGGATATGCTCATGGTCAAGGCTGTGAGTCTTGTTCCACTTTACTCCCATTTCTTTCCGCTTTGCCTGAGCAGCTTCCCACAACTCATCACTAATGATAGCATCGTGCTTGCCTTCAGCAATCAAAGGATTATCAACCTTTACCCTATGATACTGATCTCTGGTTCCCTTAACCTTTTCCGTTGTACTCTTACCATAAGCAATCTTCCCGACATAGACCGGATTATCAAGGATTCGCGCCAGGAAGGTTCTGGTGAAATAATTGTTTTCCTGAGCCCGTGTTTTCTTCTTGGTATAACCATGCTGATTCAGATAATTGCAGATGGAGTCCAGCCCCATATCTTCATGAACATATTTCTGGAAGATGATCCTTACCACTTCTGCATCCGCTGGATCGATGGTTATGGTGTCGTTCTCCTTATCAAGATTGTAACCAAATGGAGCCTGTCCACCATTCCACTTTCCTTCACGGGCTTTCTGCTTGCGGCCTTCCATAGTCTGGACCAGAATATTTTCCCGTTCGAT
>CALWGE010000100.1 GCA_944378225.1 uncultured Merdimonas sp. | reverse complement strand
GAATACCTCCTTATTCTCTTGGTTTTATTATGAAATCCTTGAGAATAAGCTGTCAACTTTTTTTATACCACACCAATATGAGGCTAAATAAGGCATGAAATCAACAGGTACTTTCCAAGTAAATTGTGAAATTTTATTTCTCTGTTCAATAGATGTCAAAGGAGAAAATTTTATATACTCCTGCTCTTTACAAACAAATTTGTACATTAAAGTGTGAATATAGATAAGCTCAGTTGATATATGAAGTTCATCTTTAGCTAAATCTAAAAACATAGGATTAGAAAGATTAGATGAGCAATAATATAAACAACGTTTAAGTATTTTTAACCATTTATAAACGGTATTTTTGGACATAATGCCAGTATCCATAATATATTTTACAATTTTTGTTTCACTGCAAAGGCTACTTCCGCAGATATTTATTTCTTCATTGCATTTCATAGAAAATCTCCTGTTCAAAAAAATGGTAAAAAAATTTGGGAGAGGACAACGTATACATTTCATTCAATAATGATATTGTAACCGAAAACGATGGCTTTGCCCAAGAAAAAAATATCCAGAGAAAGATTTTTTCGAAAAGGAGCGTATTTCCCGGGAGTTTTTGTAAAAAATTCAACTTTGGATTAAAAAAATTGGGCGGACGAAAGGAGAAAAGCAATGGATAATTTTACAGAAACACAAATTTTGGAAAAAATAAAGGCGGAAGCCAGAATCGAGGAGGATTTTTGCAAACAGCGGAATCATCAGGCGTTGCGTGGGCAGTTTGAAATGCAGAGAAATCTGGTCAGGGAAAATGAGAGAGAGCTGAAAAAGTCACAGACAGAAGTTATCGCAATCAACGAGCAGGGAGTGGTAGAAGTACAGACGCAGAACCTACGGATAGATGTAAATCCACGGATTGTAACGAACTTTTTCTTTCCGGAAATTGCCACTTTTCGGCGACTGAAAAATCAAACACAAGAAATCTATATGTTTTTCGGTGACCTTAACAATTCTATACGATATGTTTTTCTAGATCCCGAGAAGTGTGGAAGTGGTACCTATGTATTGAAAAAGCTCGCAAAAATTGGTTGTCAGATATTTGCTCCTACATTGGCAATGAAAAAAATATATGCGACTCAAATGATCACTTTACTGATTACACAACGGAAAGACAGTTTTGTCGTTTCAGATCGGAGGGAGTGGTATATCAATGAAGCAGGAGAAATCAAATTTTTCGATGAAAAGTGGACATGGGAGGAGTTGTTAGAATGTTTGAAGTAACGAAGAACTTCGCAATCCTACAGTTTATAGAAGCTTTTTCCTTTTGCCGTTTCATCTTTCAGAAGTACGGATATGATCTGGAAAAAGGGATTGTCCTTGTCGCAGATGATGATCGACATGCGCAAGAAATAGCAGATGCTATTCTGACAACTGTGGATTCTAGAAACATACTTCATTATAGTAGTAAAACGGAGAAGCCGTTTAATTTTGAAATGGGTCTTCATCTATACCGGAAGTATGATAAAGAAGAGAAACTAATCGAATTCCTTTTTGCAAAGGATTTTGTACCAGTGGTTATCGTAGGCGGTGTAGTTCCAGAGTTCCTAACGGAAAATGCATACATCTTTCGTATAAAGCTTACCGGGAAGGATATACGGGATTTTAGGGCACTGTATGAAAAAATGGAGACAAATGTTAAATCTCATATCGAACACTTGAGTTATGAGATTCAGAATGTGAAAACGACAAGAGTTCTAAAAAATTCCCAAATTGAGAGTGCTAATCAGCGTTGTTTCGAAGTTATTATTCTGACTGGAAAAGTGTGGCAAATGGTTATTAGAGAAAGCAATGATGAAGATACAAGCGAAGCGTGGATGCAGGAGTATTGCTCAGTATTAGAATCAGAACTTGAGAGTATGGATGACCTTATCGGAATGTGTGATGTCTCAGAAGCGGTTCGGAAATGCGTAGTTGACTATGTGGGGGAAAATGATGTTGAGATTTTAGAACTTTATGCAATCAAAGGTGATAGTACCGAAACCATCTGGTATGATGCAGATTACTATTATTTTACGGAGTCATTCCTAAAGAAAATTTGCCTTCCGCTTCAGAAAACAGTATCTTTTCAACAGATAAAAGCTGAACTATATGAAAGCGGCATTCTTGTCTGCAATGAAATACAAAAGCGAAATTTCACGGTGAAAAAGAGCTGCTTTAATAGTCAGACAGGGAAGGAAATAAGAATGAGATTTTTGCGATTATTAAGGCAAGAGCTGATGTCAGATGCAGGAATGGAGCTTGAAGAAATTGCGGAGTTAGCTAAGAAAAATAATGAAATGGAAAAGGAGGAGTTTGAAAATGGCAATGACAATCGGTTATGTGCAGGAGAATATCAGAGTGAAGATTTCTGATTTATCACCGAATGAGCATATCGCTTTATTCGGGATCAGTGGGAGCGGTAAGTCGACGCGCATTTCAATGATAGTGGATGATATAGCAAGTGCAGGCGGCACAGTAATAGCATTTGATCTAGGAGGGCGCGCGTTTTCGAATAGATCCGCTAATGTAAATCATATTTCAGCGAAAGAAGATGGGACAGATCACC
>CALWGE010000099.1 GCA_944378225.1 uncultured Merdimonas sp. | reverse complement strand
CTGCCTCGGGGGTCATTCATTATGATCCCTGGTGGAATCTGGCGGCTCAGAATCAGGCTACCGACCGGGCGCACCGCATCGGGCAGAAGCAGGTGGTCACGGTGTACAAGCTGATTGTGAAGGATACCCTGGAGGAGAAGATCTTAAAGCTTCAGGAGATGAAGGCCCAGCTTTCGGATGAGATTATTTCGGAGGGAAGCATTAAAAGCGCGCTGGCGACCAGAGAAGAGCTTATGGAAATCCTTCAGCCCCTTTAAATGCCCGGCCAAAGTGTTTATCCAGTGTGTCGTAAAACCCCTTGCTTTAGCTATGGGGATATAAGACACTTCCATCGAATTTACGCAAGTAATTGAAGATGGAACAAAATATCCTTGTATTAGATTTGGAAATGATATATAATACATATATGAATATTACATATAAATCCAATAACAATGTAGTCTATTCTTGTAAATACCATGTTGTGTGGTGTCCTAAGTATAGACGCAAAATCTTAACAAATGGAATAGATACCAGATTAAAGGAACTTCTCCTTGAGTATGCTGCAAATATTTCTGTAGATATCATGGAAATGGAAATTATGCCGGATCATGTACACATACTTATGGAAGTGGACCCTCAGTTTGGTATTCATAAAGCAGTTAAATCATTAAAAGGATATACTTCCAAAGTATTGAGAAGTGAATATCCATTTTTAAAAACAAGAATGCCGACACTTTGGACAAACAGCTATTTTGTGTCTACAGTGGGCGGTGCTCCACTGGAAGTCATTAAGCAGTACATCGAAAATCAGAAAACCTCACAAAGGCAAAAGGATAAGTTAGGATAATGCAAAAAGGTATTAAATTCAGAATCTACCCAAACAGGGAACAGCAAAATATCATCAATCAGACTTTAGGTTGTTGCAGACTAATCTACAACAAAGGTCTTGCTATGCGTAACCAAGCCTATCAGAATGGTAATAAAATCGGCTATTCACAGACTTCTGCAATGCTGACAGACTTAAAGAAAAGTGATGATTTTGCATTTCTTAAAGAGGTAGATTCTATTGCTTTACAACAGTCCTTGCGTGATCTTGACAGAGGTTTTGTAAACTTCTTTCAGAAACGTGCATCCCATCCGGTATTTAAAAGCAAGCATAACCGCCACCAGTCCTACAGAACAATCAATCAGGGCGATAACATTCGCATTGTGGGGAAATATATAAAACTTCCCAAGTTGGGATTGGTGAAAATCCGTCAGTCTATGGGAGTGGGAAAAATCAATAACGTAACCATTGAGCATACACCGACGAATAAATATTTTGCTGTTCTGAATGTGGAATTTGAACCACAGCCAATGAGTAATAAAGGCGGTAAGATTGGCATTGATGTGGGTATTAAAGAGTTCTATTCCGACAGTAACGGAAATGTAGTATCCAACCCTAAATACCTTGAAAAATCAATGCGTAAGCTCATACGTGAACAACGGAAACTGTCACGCAAAGAAAAAGGTTCAAACAATCGCAATAAACAGCGTGTTAAGGTTGCTTTAATACATGAAAAGATTACCAATCAGAGAAATGATTTTTTACAGAAACAATCCACTATGCTAATACGTGAAAACCAAACTATTTGCATAGAAGAATTGAAAGTAAAAAATATGATGCGTAATCATAAATTAGCACAGCATATAGGTTCTGCATCGTGGTCTAAGTTCTTTGATATGTTGTTCTATAAATCTGTCTGGTATGGGAATGACATTGTAAAAGTGCCCACAATGTACCCAAGCAGTCAAACGTGTTCTTGTTGTGGATATAAAAATCCGCTGGTAAAAAATCTGGCGGTTCGTGTATGGGAGTGTCCAGAATGCCATACCGCACATAACAGGGATACCAATGCAAGCATGAATATCTTGAATAAAGGAGTGCAAATGCAGTCGGCATAAACATATATAAGACTGCACCGTAGGGCATACGGGAACAGTATAATCTAGCTTGTGGACACTGTGTAAGTCATTGCAATACCTTTTGGTATAAGCCAATGCAGTAGTGGTTGAAGCAAGAATCCCCTTGCTTTAGCTATGGGGAGTGTCAAGAAATCGTAAGAATATGACAGTCCTGCGTTATTGCCAGGGCTGTCTTTTTTCTGCTAAACTATTACGAAAGCAATGCTTTTACAGATAAAAAGGGAGTTGAAGAATGAAATGATGAGGCAGATAAAGAACATTACAGGCAGAGCTGGTGCAGGCCTGCTGTGCTTCTGCCTGCTTTGCCAGCCTTTTGCGGCGGCAGCAGCAGAGTGGGAGCGGGGGGCTGGCGGGGCTTATCAGATGGCAGACGGTACCCCCATTAATGGAGCGATTGCCAGAGGCGTGGATGTCTCTTACTGGAAGATGGATATTGACTGGGAAAAGGTGGCTGCAGATGATGTGTCCTTTGCCATGCTGGGCACCCGTTTCCGGGGGACGGTAGATCCCTATTTCCCTGTGAATGCCCAGAAGGCCAGAGAGGCGGGACTGGAAATCGGCGCGTATATTTATTCCTACGCCACATCGGTGGGGATGGCGGGGCAGGAGG
>CALWGE010000098.1 GCA_944378225.1 uncultured Merdimonas sp. | reverse complement strand
GAATATTTCGCCTTAAAAAACGGCAAAAAGATGCTGCCGCACCTATGATTTTCTAATCATTGATGCGACAGCTCCTTCGGTTTGTATTTACAACGTAATAAAATTCCTTCAGAAATTATTGTGTTGTACTCCTTTGTGAAATCGGGTAAACTGATTCTGATATCAAAAGAATGTCGGGACTTGTGAAAGGAGAGACTATGACAGAACGGGAAAAAATGCTTGCCGGACAGCTTTATGACTGTGGAGATCCGGAATTACTGGCCCGGTGGCACAAGGCAAAGGATTTGATGCGGGATTATAACAGGACAGATTCTGCAGATATGGAAATGAAAGAAAAAATTCTGACAGAACTTTTGGGTGGAAGAGGGAAGAATCTGTGGATTACAGCTCCTTTTTATGTAGATTATGGGAATAATATCTATTTTGGAAATAACTGCGAAGTGAATATGAACTGTACATTTTTGGACGATAACAGGATTGTTATAGGAGATAATGCACTGATTGCTCCCAATGTACAGATTTATACGGCTTTTCATCCGCACCATGCGGAAGACAGGTTTGGACTTCCTCAGGAGGATGGCAGCTTTGCCTTCTGCAGGACACAGGCGGCGCCTGTCATTATTGGAGATAATGTCTGGATAGGAGGCGGCGCAATTATTTTGCCGGGTGTGACGATTGGAGATAATGTGGTAATCGGAGCAGGAAGTATTGTGACAGGAGATATTCCTGATAATGTAATTGCATATGGTTCGCCCTGTCATGTCATGAGACAGAACGTGAGAAAGGACTCTGTATAGAAGAGAAGGAGCAGGAAATGATTTATTATTTCAGCGGAACAGGAAACTCCCGGTGGGCGGCAGAGAAACTGGCGGAATACACAGGAGATGTCTGCTGCAGCATTTCAGAGGCAAAGGAAATTCCGGAATCTGCGGATGACAGGCAGACAGGACTGGTTTTCCCGATTTATGCATGGGGAGTGCCTGAACCCATGCTTGATTTTGTAAAGCGTCTGGAAAGAAAGGCGGGATTTACGTATGGAGTCTGCACCTGCGGCGCCGATGCGGGAAAGGCTATGAAAAAACTTTCACGCATTGCCGGACTGGACAGCAGCTATAGTCTGGTAATGCCCAATAATTATATTATCGGCTCAGATGTGGATGATGAAAAAACTGCCTGCAGCAAGTTTGCGGCAGCAGAGAGGGAATTGAAGAGCATTTCGGAGGAAGTAAGAGAACGAATTCGGACATACCGGGTACAGGAAGGGTCGTTCGCAGTTTTAAAATCTTCTCTGATTAATCCGGGGTTCAACAGATTTGCACGAACTACAAAGCCCTTTTATGTCACGGATGCTTGCTGCGGCTGCGGGTGGTGTGCTGAGCGCTGTCCGGCTGAGACAATCCGGATGACAGACGGAAAACCGGTTTGGGGAAAGAAGTGTTTTCAGTGTCTGCGCTGTATTCATGAATGCCCGCAGGAAGCTATTCAGTATGGAAAAGAGACAGAAGGCAGAAAAAGATACCGGATAGAAGAATATCTGCAGAAAAGAGGATGAAAAATGGGCCGAAAGACTTTGATTATATATGAATCCACTCATCATGGGAATACAAGAAAGCTGGTGGATGCCATCGCTGAAGCATTTCCTGTGGATACGGCAGAAATATCTGAAGCAGTGAAGATGGATCTGAATACGTATGACAGGATTGGACTTGCTTCGGGCATTGCGTTTGCAAAATTTTATCCTGATATGGAAGCGTTTGCCAATGAGCGCCTTCCGGAAGGAAAGAAAGTTTTTTTCCTCTATACCTGCGGGAAGGATACGGGGCGTTATGCGTCACATATCCAAAAAACTGTGGAAGGAAAAGGGTGTCAGGTACTGGGCGTTTATGGGTGTCCGGGCTTTGATACCTATGGACCGTTTCGGCTGGTGGGAGGCATTTCCAAGGGACATCCTACAGAGAAGGAAATTCAGGAAGCCGTGGATTTTTACGGCGCTCTGGGAGAGTGAAAGGCAGGAATAAGCGAATGAGCAGAATACGGATTGTAAAAAAGAATGATACATACAGCCCTGAATATGAAATCGGGGACATCTTTGAGGTGACAGGTTCCTGGTATGGTGGTGTGCACATCGCCGGGAAATCAGGAATTCCTGTATCTCTGGACAGAGACGAATATCAGGAACTGGATACAGAACCGGAAATTTTGGAAGAAGAGAATCATGAAAGAGACATCCGGGTGGGAGATATTGTACGGCATTTTAAGCGGGAATGGGTGTCGGCTGATACCTCTGAATATCTTTACAAGGTACTTGCCTTTGCCTGGCACACAGAGACAGGGGAACGACTGGTAATATATCAGGCGTTGTATGCCCCTTTTAAAATCTGTGCCAGACCTTATGCCATGTTTATGAGTGAAGTAGATCGGGAAAAATATCCTGATATCCGTCAGCATTACCGGTTTGAAAAAGTGCAGGAGAGTTAGGCGGTCACGTCAGAGCATATGCAGGATGATACAGGACTGCTGATGCAGATGGTGATTCCGAAAGATAGTGTTTTGCCCTGCCGACCCTAAATCAGGGTCAGCAGAACAAAGTTCAGAAGAAACAGAAGAGATGCGCCCCAGAGAATGGGGTGCACTTTTTTTGCTTCTTTCCGGCAGATTTTTACCAGGCAGTAAGTGATGAAACCGAAAGCAATACCGTCGGAAATGCTGTAGCACAGAGTCATGAACAGGCAGGCAAAGAATGCGGGAACGGCTTCATCGAAGTCGGACCAGTTGATTTCCTGAAAAGAAGAAGTCATCATGATTCCTACGGCAATCAGAGCAGGCGCGGTGGCTGCATAGGGAACTGCGCTCACAAAAGGAGCCAGAAAAGCACTGACAGCAAAACAGAGAGCC
>CALWGE010000097.1 GCA_944378225.1 uncultured Merdimonas sp. | reverse complement strand
GCAAAGATAGCCTGCTCTGCCTGTGGAAACGTCGCAGATAAGAGGTGGAAGGCAGGTATTTCCTACGAAAGCCAGTTTGAAAGCGTAATGGAGGAACCCAGACATGGATATTCTGGAAGATGTCCTATATGCGGAGCTGGTGTGAAATTTTTTGCAGCAGGAAGAGCAAAGACCGTGGAAACCCAAAAGAAATATATTTTTATTGGCCAGCGGTATAAAGAGACAGGCATGATTATCAGGTACATTGATGTGCAAAAAGAGTGGCAGCTGGAAATGCTCGTGGATGACACAGGAATGGTAATGCAGGGAGCGTATGAACGAATGGATGGGATAGAAATTGCCAGAGCATATTTTGAACCCGGGAAAAAGCTGCAGATAGATTATCACAAACACAGTTACTACAGCGGGAAAGATTTCTGGGATGACTGCAATCTGTCGGGAAATGCAAATATTACTATCCGGGAAGCGGCAGTGATGCCGGAAACATGGGATGCGATGAAAGAAAGCTTTTTGAAGTACAGTGCATTGGAAAAATTCCAGATGGCAGCAGGGGATGTGCAGGTGATAGATTATCTGGAACGCTATATCCAGACGCCGCAGATTGAAATGCTGGTAAAGATGCATATGATCCAGATTGTAAAAAGACTGGTACGGTACAATTACGGGATTGTAGTGGATGCGGACTCTAACAGAATGGATCGATTTCTGGGAATCAGGAAAGAGAGAATAAAAATGCTCATGAATGAATTGGGAGACACCACTCTCTTGGATATTCTACAGAAAGAAAAACGGTGGGGAAAACCATGGACAGAGGAGCAGATCCGGAAACTGACTGAGTTGGAGAGCGGAGAAAGGAGACTGGATATCAGGATTCCATTGAAATATATGACGATGCAGAAATTTTTGAACCGGATAAAAAAATATGCAGGATGTGAATTTGGTTCGGGATGTAACAAAGCGGTTCATCAATTATATCAGACAGCCAGGACCTATGTGGATTATCTGAATATGCGGGAAGAGCTGGGGTATGATCTTCACAATTCTGTCTATCAGTATCCACGGGACTTGGAAGCTTCGCATAATAAAATGGTGTTGGAGAAAAACAGAGAAGAAATGAGTAAAAGGCAGCAGGAAGTAGAAGAAAAATATCCAATGATCCGAAAGCGGTACAAAAAGTTGAGAAAACGGTATTACTACGAAGATAGTGAATATATCATCAGACCGGCCAGATCTGCTGGTGAGATTGTGAGGGAGGGCCAGATCCTGCATCACTGTGTGGGTGGAAATGATTATCTCAAGAATCATGATAAAGGAATAGGCTATATATTGCTGCTGAGATTCCGGGAAAAACCGGAAGAGCCATATATTACGATTGAAATAGATGCAGAAAGCAATCAGATTCTGCAGTGGCATGGAAAATACAATAAGAAACCGGATGAAGACAATATGAAAAGATGGATCAACAGATATGAGCAATGGCTGAAAGGTGACCGGGTAGAAGAAAAAATCAGAATTCTGGCTACGGCGTAGGAAAGGGTGAAGACCATGGAAGAATATACACAGATTACACTCACGGAGTGGATGAGCTGGAAAGAGGACATTAGACAGAAGCTTCAGGAGACAGCCGGAAACTTTGTACATATCGGATACAGGCTGAAACAGATCCGGAATTCCGGGATGTACGATGGAGCAGCGGATGTCTTTGAATTTGCGCAGAAGGAATATGGACTGAGCAAGTCTACGGTAAGCCGTTTTATTGCCATTAACGAGAAATTTTCTGAGGGTGGAAATTCCTTGGAACTCAGGGAAGAGTATCGGAATATCGGCAGCAGCAAGCTGTCAGAGATGCTTACTCTTCCGGATGCGGACTGTACGCTGATTACTGAGAAGACTACGGTACGAGAGATCCGGGAACTGAAAGAATTTAACCGGCAGGAGGTACCGGAGGAGTATCTGGAATCGGAAACCAAGGAACAACCGGAAGGCTGTTGCGACGTCGCAACAGAAATGCCGGGAGATATAGTAAATACTGTATCGGAGAACAATTCAGAGGATATAGAAGATCGGGAGCAGCAGGAAGAAGATAATAGATTTTGTCATCAGCAAAACACAGATCAAGAGCCTTCGGTATCTTATACACCGCTGCAAAAATGTATTATTGATTTTTTTAAAGACGAAGAGAAAAAAGAGCGCCTGATAAAAGCCATGGGAATGCTTATGGCAACAGAAGAACGTCTGAAAGAAGCTGCAGATATAGTAAATCCGGGAAGTTACTGTACACACAGAAAAGGATTGGTATTCCTGTTCATGTATGATTGGCAGCAGGGAGTGAAGTATAAAGTGATGGGAGCTCCAGAGCCGGTATCAATGACATGGACCGAATTTCTGAGAGAAATACAGGAAATATATTTGAATGCATATTCAGAAAACCCGGAAAATGTGTGGGAAGAATTTTATGGTTCGGGTGAAAAAACGGAACAACAGGCAGGAAAGCCGGAACCAATAACAAAAAAAGGAGAGGAAGATGGAACAGAAGAGCGTACAGGAGATTCTGAAGGAGCTGGAGCAGAGCCGGAGGGGCAGCAGGACACTGGAGGCCAGGAAGTCGAAGCAGCGACGGAGAGAGAAACGGTCTCGGAGGGAAATGGAGAACCAGCAGAGGAGCCGGAAACCTGTTGCGACGTCGCAACAGAAAGCCAGGGAGCAGTAGTAAATACTGAAGCGGAGCTTGAACTGGCGGATGCAGAAGACCAGGTGCAGCAGGAAGAAAAGCAACAGGAAAAAATGTCGGAGTATGAAAGGCGCCTTCGGGAAGAGGCTGAGCATTCTCTGTTCCTGATTCGAAGGAAACTCGAGCTCACATCAGACATGCCACTCACCATGAGTGAAGCCAGAGAAGCGCATGCAGCTGGCAGGAATCTGCTGGCTATATTGGACAGAATTTATA
>CALWGE010000096.1 GCA_944378225.1 uncultured Merdimonas sp. | reverse complement strand
TCATATCTGCAATTTTCAAGGTTCCAATGGAGTCAATTTTTTTAACTCCATTTTTTCATAGGCTACTTTACACTACCTTACTGTTTCCATTTTTCTTTCATCTTACCATACTCTGCCTGCCGCCTCAAGCCGGAGCTTTCGCAAAGCGCCTGTTACTTCTGTCCTTTGCGTGCAGCTTCTGTTTTAAAAATTTCTATACAGAATTGATTGAGAAATTTGACTTCCCGCAAAAATATGATACACTGACAGCAGGAGGAATACTGTCATGGAAAAAATAACAAGCTTTACTATTAATCATCTGCTTCTCCAGCCGGGCGTTTATGTATCACGCAAAGATTCTGTGGGCAGCACTTCTGTAACCACTTTTGATCTGCGGCTCACCAGCCCGAATGAGGAGCCTGTTATGAATACTGCCGAGGTTCATACAATTGAGCATCTGGGTGCGACTTTTCTTCGAAATCATCCCGTCTGGAGTCCCCGCGTTCTGTACTTTGGTCCCATGGGCTGCCGTACCGGGTTCTATCTCCTGCTCTCCGGAGATCTTGAATCAAAAGATATCATCCCTCTGATGATTGAAATGTGGGAGTTTATCCGGGATTACGAAGGGGAAGTTCCCGGAGCCAGTCCACGGGACTGCGGCAACTATCTGGATATGAATCTTCCAATGGCCAAATATCTGGCAAAAAAATATCTGGATGAAGTCCTGTACCACATCACAGAAGACAGACTGGTATATCCGGAATAAAAATATCTTCCCGGTTACAGCATGCATTATATCAGTCAAAAAGGAACAGATTCCTTTATTTTCGGAAATCTGTTCCTTTTTATATACAAGGTTTTACAGCAGTTTTTCCAGTTCTTCGTGAACCTTACCGTTGCTGGCCAGAATACTTCCCGGTTCTGTGGGCTTCACCGCAGTTCCGTCAAATCGCGTCACTTTTCCGCCGGCCTCAGCTACAATCAGCATCCCGGCCGCAAAATCCCATGGCTGAAGTCTGGATTCAAAGAAGCCTCCTATGCGCCCGCATGCCACATAAGCCAGATCCATGGCAGCGGACCCCGTCCTTCGAATATCCTGACACTTCATAAAAACACGTTCAAATCTCTCGAAATTTTCATGTGCAAACTGTTTCTGGTAAGGCGCTGTTCCGACAGCCACAATCGTATCTTCCAGTTTATCTGCCAGAGCAGTATGGATCGGTTCTCCGTTTCGAAAACTTCCCTTTCCTTTTTCAGCGTAAAACATCTCTTCCCTGAAAGGATCATAAATAATTCCCATTATAATCTCGCCTTTTTCATAAAGACCCAGAGATATTGTACTGTGCTGATAATCGTGGATCAGGTTTGTAGTTCCGTCTACCGGATCCAGAATCCAGAAGGTATCTGCGGTCATAGCGTGAAGACCTTCCTCTTCTCCCAGAAACTGAATATGGGGATTTAATTCATAAAGCTTTTCCGAAAGAAATTTCTGAACGTTCGTATCCACCTGAGTTACATAATCTGCCGGTCCTTTTACTTTAATCTGCTCTGCCATATCCCTGTTATATATCAGGGGTTTTGCCTGTTTTACCAGCTCACAAACATCTCTTATTTGCATTTTCTCTCCTCCTGCTGTTTTTCCGCATATTCTCTCAGTATCTCATGAAACTGACTTCCGCAGCGTTCCAGTTCTCCAAGAACCACATCAATTTTTTCACCATCCATAAACCAGTTATCCCGGCTGATACCACGCGTTACTGTAGGACAAACCAGGAACTCTGTCTCAGGATAAAGAATTTTATAATAAAGAAGAGCTCTCCTGGCATGACAGGCCTGCGGACATAAAATAGCCCGTTTCACTGTAAGTCCTGCGGCGTCCGTAACTCTGCGGGAGTAAATGGCATTTTCATAAGTATAGGTCGCCTGTTTTTCTTTCAGTATCTTTTCCGGCGGAACGCCTTCTTTTACAAGAATATCCCTCAGGAATTCCCATTCCGTTTCATATCCCGGAATCAGGCAGCGGCCTACAGGTTTACTGTATCTGCCGGACGGCAGAACCCAGGGGGCATATCCTTCCCGAAACAGTCTGGCCGCTGTCACAGCCAGCTCCCCTCTGTCTCCTCCGGGTATGAAAATAATATCTGATTGTTTCGGCTCGTGTTCCACAAAGATAAACTCCGTCATATCCTGTACAAAAGTCATCGTTTTTCTCCCGCTGCAAGAATTCCGCTTTCCTTTATTTTTTCCACAGCTTCCTCTATCACAGGCACAGGAAGCACCAGTGCCATACGTACATATCCTTCGCCCAGATCTCCAAAGGCACTTCCCGGCGTCACTATCATTCCTGTCTTTTCCATCAGTTCCAATGTAAAGGCTTCACTGTTTTTATATCCATCCGGTAAGGGGGCCCAGACAAACATAGTTCCCTGACTGTCAGGTACATTCCAGCCGATGGAACGCAGCCCTCCGCACAGCGCCTGATTCCTTTTTTCATACTCCCGGCATTGCTCCCTGACAGCTTCCTGGGGACCCGTAAGAGCCGCCACAGCCGACTTCTGTACCAGAAGCGAAGTGCCGTAATCGATCTGAGAACGCACCTTTCGGAATTCCCGGATAATCTCACGATTTCCTACTGCGAAGGAAATTCGGAGTCCTGTCATGTTATAACTCTTGGAAAGGGAGTAAAATTCAATGCCCACCTCTCTGGCACCCGGATAGGAAAGGAAAGACTGGCCCTCCCGTCCTCCATAAATAATATCCGAATATGCATTATCATGAAGAACGATGATTTCATACTTCCGTGCAAACGCAATCAGTTTTTCATAGAACGTTCCGTCTGCCACCGAACACACAGGATTCGCCGGATAGGACACAATCATAAATCGTGCTTTTCGGGCCGTCTCCTCCGGAATATCGGAAAAATCCGGAAGGAACTGATTTTCTGCATACAATGGATATGTCTCAATCTGCGCTCCTACCAGTTCCGGCCCCAGGGAAAATACCGGATAACCGGGATTAGGTACCAACACCACATCTCCGGGATCACAGAGTGCAATGGCAATATGGGCCATGCCCTCCTGAGAGCCGTACAGAGACATAATCTCATCCCTGGCAAGTTCTACGCCAAACCTGTTCTGATAGAAATTCCGCATGGCTGCAAGCAGCTCTTCCCGATCTGTAATTGCATATTTATAATTTTCCGGATCAAGTGCGGCCTCAGACATTGCCTTCATGATATGCGGCTGAGGTTGAAAATCGGGGGTTCCTACTGAAAAATTATAAACCTTGCGTCCTGCTGCCATAAGTTCTGACTTTTTATGATCAAGAATCGAGAAGATTCCCTCTTCAATCTTCTGTGCTCTCTCTGAAAACTGAAATTCCATTTCTTTCTTCCTCCTGCAAAAGCGGCTGAGCGCTTTATTTCCCGAAAATTTGCTTATGTGTGATAAAGAAGCAATAGAAGTGCAAAAAATTTTGCCGTTCCTATCCGACACTTGGCCATTGTGT
>CALWGE010000095.1 GCA_944378225.1 uncultured Merdimonas sp. | reverse complement strand
ATGTGCTGCAGGCTGCGCCTGTCGTTGAGGGAACTGCGCAAAAAGAGCGGCGGCTATTTCGGCTCAGGAGAGAGCACCGGAAGCGTAGGCGTTGTTACAATTAATATGCCGCGGATCGCGTACCTTTCCAAAGATAGGGACGATTTTTTCAGGCGGCTCGACCGGATCATGGATATTTCGGCCAGATCGCTGGATACGAAACGCCGCGTGATCACAAAACTCCTGGAAGATGGACTGTATCCGTATACCAAACGGTATCTTGGCAGCTTCCATAATCACTTCTCGACGATCGGGCTTGTCGGTATGAATGAAACCGGCTTAAATGCGAAGTGGCTGCATAAGGACCTGACCCATGCTGAAACGCAGGAATTCACCAAAGAAGTCCTGAACCACATGAGGGAACGGCTTTCTGATTATCAGGAGCAGTACGGTGATCTGTTCAATCTTGAGGCGACGCCTGCGGAGAGTACCGCGTACAGGCTCGCAAAACATGATAAGGAAAAGTATCCCGATATCATCACCGCAGGACAGGATGGAACCCCGTACTATACGAATTCTTCCCACCTGCCTGTTGGATACACCACGGATATCTTTGATGCGCTGGACATCCAGGATGACCTCCAGACGCTTTATACCTCCGGGACTGTATTCCATGGATTCCTGGGGGAAAAGCTTCCTGACTGGAAGGCGGCGGCAAATCTCGTAAGGACGATCGCGGAGAATTATAAGCTTCCGTATTACACCCTGTCACCTACTTATTCCATCTGTCCTGAGCACGGCTACCTTGCCGGGGAACAGAAGACCTGTCCGAAGTGCGGAAAGGTGACGGAAGTCTGGAGCCGCATCACTGGCTACTACAGACCCGTCCAGAACTGGAATATTGGAAAGATGCAGGAGTTTAAGGACAGGACAGAGTATGACATGGGCAAATCTTCCTTCCGCAGAAGAGGACTGGATGCAGGTGGAAACTGTGCGGAAACAGTCCCTGATGGTGCCATCGGAATGGCTGAGGAAGCGGATGGGGCCAATACCGGGGAAGTCTTATACCTGGTCACCACCCGGACATGCCCGAACTGCAATGCGGCGAAGGAAATGTTAAAGGATATCCCTTATATCCTGGTGGATGCGGAAGGAAATGAGGACATGTGCAGGAAGTACAATGTCAGCAGCGCCCCTACCCTTATCGTGGAAAGCGCAGGAAGCGCGAAAAAGTACACGATGCTCGGTGGAATCAGCAAATATTTAAAGGAACGTTGAATCATACAGCCCCGTCCGTGAAAGGCGGGGCTATATTGGAGGAGAAAAATGAGAGCACCTAAAGAAGTAGCAGAGAAAGCCGTCCAATATACAAGGTATTCAAATCTGGCAGACGCGCTTTTCGAGGATCTTGAATTCTGGGCAGTGGAAAATGGGTTTGAGGATTTTATGGTCACAGGTTTTTGGCAATCCTTTGAACCATATGGAGAGAAACAATCGGACGGCAGATATATCGACCAGAAAATGGACGGAGAGGACTATGGACATGGTTCTTGCTATATTCCTGTGGAAGATAGTAGAGAATATTTGGTAATTGACTATTCGTTTTAACAGAAAGGGTGCCGCAGGTGATGTGGCATCCTTTTTTTATCTACGCATCGCATCCAGCATATTCTCCGTGTAACAGTTGATAAAATTCAAAGGAGGACAAAATGTTTAGCAGTATCAATTTTATGGAAATGACAGGCTTTTATCAGCTCACCGAAGCAGACCTGAAAGATAAGAAGTATTCGGAACTTGAAGAGATGCAGGCGGCAATGGAAAGACAGAAAAGAGAGGAAAAGGCTCATACCCCGGCGTTTGCTGATATGGTCAAAAGATACATCATCTGCTTCAACTTCCTGAACCAATGGTTTCCTGAGGAGGACATCATCCGTGCCACCGCAGAATACGCAACTGAAAGAGTATTGACGGAAGAATGTCCTGTTCCTGTCGGTAGAAGATGTTTTTGTGAAAACGCAGAATTTATCGGAACCAGGAAAGTGTTGGAACACAAGCGAGACAGATATGGGAATCAACTCCTTGAAACTGAATACGTCCGCAGGGATATATATCGCATCCCAAATCAGTATCAGGGAAGCTTGTGCCACGACAAGATTATACTGTCCCTTCTCTATGATAAATATCCTCAGTTAAGGGAATTTGATTTTTCGGCGTATTCATGGGATGACTTTGGTTCTGAATATGAGATCTATCCCGTAAATAATGTATTTACGCCTTTCCGTGCCCTCATGGAGAAGGATGTTGAAGCGATTAAAAAAAGGAATTTGGACTACGGCAGATCTTACAACTGTGGTGAATACACAGTGCAAAAGGTGACCGAAAGACTGAAATCTGATGAGGTTCAGCATTACTTTGATGTCATCAGGAACCTCTGAGGTTTCTGAATGCCCGTATTTACTGAGGAGGAAATAGGCATGATCGAATTTGTAGAAAAAGAGAGATATTATGATAACAGTTTATTTACGGGTGATTGTTATATGTATCCCACCTATATGCTGAAAGACGGCAAAGAGTATTTTATGTTCAATCGTCGTGAGCCTGATGATTCATGGGTACTGGAGGAGAATGAGCAGAGAAAGAAGCAGCTCCTTGACAATGAAGGCATCTATTTCAGGTTCTTTGGATTTTTCGAAAACCCTTTCGAATTGATAATGAATATAGCCGAAAGACAGCATCACTTTACAGAACCTGAAGATACCGTTCGCTGTGGCATCGAAGAAAAAGGATACTTGGACTTTCATGGAAACTTAAAAGGAGTTTCAGCCGCTTTTTTCTACCGGATATATGATGAAAAAACAGCAAGTAAAATCAAGAAATGTGTACAGATGTTAAATTCCGAAAGATGGGATGATGTAATGGAAGAATTGAGCAGCCAATTAAGATCAAATTAGAATGAAGGTGAACCGCCGGATCCAGAAAGTTGGGCCCGGCGGGAATTTTTTTTACGGCACACAAAATAGCATATTCTTTCTGAAATATATGACAGACGTTCACAGAAAGGAGAGAATATGGAATTGGAAAAAGCCAGAAATGTCAGTAAAAAACAAACTACCCCTTCATTCACCACTCCTGTAGCGACTGAATTCTTTATGATTGACGCATCAGAAGAGATGAATGCCAAGGAAAATGCCTGGAGCATTGAAAACATGCCCGGACACAAAGCCGAGAATAGAACCACAAAGTATATAGGGAGCCACTTCGAAGGCTTCATGGATCTGGACACAAAGGATATCAGAAGATATTTCGACTACTTTGTTGATTCCGCAGGCGAATATTGGTATGGAGTCAGGGTGATGCTCCCTTCGGGCGAATTGGTGAGCATGGAAGAGTACCTTTTTGGGGCGAAAAGTAAAAAATGAGGAGAAAAAAACTAATGAATCAGAATGAGATGCATTTACTACGCGCTGTGTGTGAAAACAATATGAAGGATGCAAAGGCCTATGCACGGATAATGCTGGAGGCGGACAATACACAGAAAAATAAAGCTTTTTGCCAGAGGATGCTTAATCGGCTCCGGGAGCCATCGGCAAATCTCATGGAGCTTCCAGCAAATCTGAGCGGAATCTTGATGAAAGAGGATGTATCAATGTCATTCCGAGAATCAAGATACTACCTCAGCCACAGGGAAGAAGAACTTTTGA
>CALWGE010000094.1 GCA_944378225.1 uncultured Merdimonas sp. | reverse complement strand
GTTACGTTAAATCCGGAGCAGCAGGAAGCGGTGCTTCATACAGAAGGACCGCTTCTGATTTTGGCAGGAGCCGGCTCCGGAAAGACCCGGGTACTTACGCATCGGGCGGCATATCTTGTGGAACAGGGCGTGAATCCCTGGAATATTCTGGCCATTACCTTCACCAACAAGGCTGCGGGAGAGATGAGGGAGCGCATCAATCAGATTGTAGGCCATGGAAGTGACAGTATCTGGGTCAGCACCTTTCATTCTATGTGTGTACGGATTCTCCGGCGTTTCATTGACAGACTGGGTTTTGATACTTCTTTTTCCATTTACGATACCGATGATCAGAAGTCTGTCATGAAAGATGTCTGCAAAAAACTGGAGATAGATACAAAAATATTTAAGGAGCGCTCCATTCTGGCAGCCATTTCACGGGCAAAAGATGAGCTTATCAGTCCGGAAGAGATGGCCCTGAATGCGGGAGCAGATTACCATGCCCAGCGGACAGCGGCAGCCTACCGGGAGTATCAGGCACAGCTTCGCCGTAATAACGCGCTGGATTTTGATGATTTGCTCATGAAAACCATTGAATTGTTCCAGAACTGCCCGGATGTACTGGATAATTATCAGGAGCGGTTCCGCTATATCATGGTGGATGAGTATCAGGATACGAATACAGCTCAGTTTCGTCTGGTGAGTCTGCTGGCAGCCAAGTACAGGAATCTCTGCGTGGTGGGAGATGATGATCAGTCTATTTACCGGTTCCGGGGAGCCAATATCCGGAATATTCTGGATTTTGAGCAGGTATTTCCGGACGCAAAGGTGATTAAGCTGGAGCAGAACTACCGCTCCACAGGAAATATTCTGAATGCGGCCAATGATGTAATTCGAAACAATGCAGGTCGTAAGGACAAACGCCTGTGGACGGAAAACGGCGACGGAGTCCCGGTGCATTTCCGTCAGTTCCAGAACGGATTTGAAGAAGCGGAGTATATTATCGGAAATATTCGCAGTCACATTCAGAAGGAGGAAGGCGAGTACAGGGATCATGCGATTCTGTACAGAACAAACGCACAGTCCCGCCTTTTCGAAGAGAAACTGATTTATGCCAATATTCCCTATAAATTGATTGGCGGCGTGAATTTCTATGCCCGAAAAGAGATTAAGGATTTGCTGGCGTATCTGAAGACAATAGACAACGGGCGGGATGAGCTGGCGGTGCGTCGTATTATTAACGTACCGAAACGGGGGATCGGCGCCACGACTCTGGCCCGGGTGAGCGATTATGCTGCAGCCTATGGTCTCGGCTTTTATGATGCCCTTCTTCAGGCAGAGAATATTCCCGGAATCGGACGGGGGAGCGCAAAGATTCTGCCGTTTACTGTTCTGATTCAGACTTTGCGGGCCAGGATGGAGAATGCGGGGGTCAGTGATCTGCTGGAGATGATCATAGAAGAGACAGGCTATGTCAGAGAACTGGAGCTGGAGGACACGGAAGAATCCCGTGCCAGAATTGAGAATATAGATGAGTTTATCAGTAAAGTGAAGGATTATGAGGATAATGCCGAAGAGCCGTCTTTGAGCGGTTTTCTGGAAGAGGTAGCTCTGGTGGCGGATATTGATAATCTGGAGGAAGACAGTAACCGGGTGGTGCTTATGACTCTGCACAGCGCCAAAGGTCTGGAATTTCCCTGTGTCTATATGGCAGGTATGGAGGAAGGACTCTTTCCCGGTTATCTTTCCATCATGGCTGATAATCCCAAAGAGGAAATTGAAGAAGAGAGACGTCTCTGTTATGTGGGAATTACGCGGGCCAAAAGAGAACTGACGCTGACGGCGGCAAGGCAGCGCATGATCCGCGGAGAAGTTCAGTATAATCAGGTCTCCCGCTTTATCCGTGAAATACCGGAGGAATATCTGGACAGCAAGAGCGAATCTCCCGGCAAACGTGCCAAGGAAGAATGGGAAATGCGCAAAGAAAAGCGCAGAGAGGCTTTTCTGGAGGCCAGGAGAGATTTTCGCACCAAACCTTTTGAGACGGCGCCTGTTACAGTTACGAAGGCCGAGCGCCTGGATTACAGGGAAGGAGACCGTGTCCGTCATCTGCGGTTCGGGGAAGGCACCGTTCTGGAAATCACAGAAGGACGTAAGGACTATGAAGTCCGGGTGAATTTTGATACGGCCGGCGTGAAAAAACTGTTTGCGTCCTTTGCAAAACTGAAAAAGATTTAGGAAATGATAGTAATTTCGGACAGCTTGTGGTATAATATGAACAATTAACAGGCGTGGATATTCAATGACGCAGAAAGGAAGTATGAGCCATGAACAAGATGGAAGATTTTCTGGCAGCGACCAGACTGAACGAACTGATTCATAAAAAGGAAGAGGACGAGAAGAATAAGAACACATTGCTCTGGATTCTTGCGATTATCGGTGCTGTAGCGGCAGTAGCCGGAATTGCGTACGCTGTGTACCGCTTCCTGACTCCGTCTTATCCGGAAGAATTTGATGATGATTTTGACGATGATTTCGATGATGACTTCTTTGAGGATGGAGAAGAAGAGTAGCACCTGACGAGAAAAGGGCGCCTCAAGACGTGAGATGTTTTGGGGCGTCTTTTTATGGGAAAAGGGAGGGTTGAAATGAGAAAAAGACGCAGTCCGCTGGCGCAGTTTGTGATCGGTCTGATAATGCTGGCGGCAGGATTGTACTGGTTTATGTCAAACGTAACGGTCAGTACCCATTTTGGTTTTCACCTCTGGGGGTATCATATAGGGGCAGGACTTGTGGTCGTGCCGTTCATCGCCGGAATTATCTGGTTGTTTCTCAATGTGGATTCTCCGGGAGCAAAGATATTGACTGTACTTGGTATAGTCATTATATTGGCCTCCATCATTTCCAATATCCGCTTTTTCTTCCGGGCCACCAGCCTGTATGCTTACCTTCTCATGCTGATTTTTATTTTCGGGGGAGCCGCCCTTGTGGGGCAGGTATTGTTCCGTTGGCCCAAGGATCGGGATGACGATAAGAAGTAATTCGGGGAAATCATCCGTACAGGCTGCAAAATACGGAGCTTACGGAAATCCGCACAAATACAACAGTGAAAAGATAATAGTAGGAGTGTATATGAAAAAAGGAGAAATTTACGAAGGAATCGTAGAAAAGACCGAATTTCCCAATAAGGGAATTGTACAGGCGGAAGACCGCCGTATTGTGGTAAAGCATACCCTGCCAGGACAGAAGATTCGTTACCGGGTCAAAAAGCTCAGGAAAGGAACCTGTGAGGGACAGCTTCTGGAGGTTCTGACTCCGTCTCCTGCCGAGACGGAACCGGTCTGTCCTCACTTTGCCTTCTGCGGCGGATGTACCTTTCAGAATCTGCCCTATGAGGAGCAGCTTCGACTGAAGGAGGGACAGCTTCGGGAGCTCCTGGACGGAGCCATAACAGCTCCCTATATTTTTGAAGGGGTAAAGGAGAGTCCCCGCCGTCTGGCTTACCGCAATAAAATGGAATTTTCTTTTGGCGATGAGGAAAAAGACGGTCCTTTGGCTCTCGGCATGCACAGACGCGGCAGCTTTTATGACATTGTTACCACTACAGAGTGTCAGATTGTGGATGAGGATTACCGGAAAATTCTGGCCTGTGTGCTGGAATATTTTCAGGAAACCGGTCTGCCCTTTTACCACAAGCTGCGTCACACCGGCTACCTGCGCCATCTTCTGGTGAGGAAAGGAGTTCATACCGGTGAAATTCTCGTAGACCTGGTGACTACCACTCAGGAGCAGGTATCAGACGAGGAATGGACGGAGCGGCTGCGCACCCTTCCGCTGGAAGGCGAAATTGTGGGTATTCTCCACACATGGAATGACAGTCTGGCGGATGTGGTTCAGAGCGACCGCACTGACATCCTTTACGGAAGAGATTATTTTTATGAGGAGCTTCTGGGCCTTCGTTTCAAGATTTCTCCTTTTTCTTTCTTCCAGACCAACTCTCTGGGTGCGGAGGTTCTCTATGACACTGCCCGCTCTTATGTGGGAGAAACCAGGGATCGTGTAATCTTCGATCTCTACAGCGGTACGGGTACCATTGCTCAGATTCTGGCTCCGGTGGCCCGCAAGGTTGTGGGTGTGGAGATTGTGGAAGAGGCCGTGGAGGCTGCCCGGGTGAACGCGCAGCTGAACGGACTTACCAACTGCTCCTTCATCGCCGGCGATGTGCTGAAGGTGGTGGACGAACTCTCTGACAAGCCGGACCTGATTGTCCTTGACCCGCCCCGCGACGGCATCCATCCCAAAGCGCTGCAGAAGATCATTGACTTTGGCGTGGACCGAATTGTTTATATCAGCTGCAAGCCCCCCAGCCTGGTGCGCGAGCTGGGACTGCGTCAGGGGAGAGGGTACG
>CALWGE010000093.1 GCA_944378225.1 uncultured Merdimonas sp. | reverse complement strand
AGCAGGGGATGAGAGAATCGAACTCCCACTAAGGGTTTTGGAGACCCCTGTCATGCCATTTGACCAATCCCCTATTTCAAACGTGCTTAATATTTATATCACAACAACATAACTTTTGTCAAGTATTTTTTTAATCTCAAAAAAAGTCCGTTTATTTTTGTCGACTTTTGTCGGGTTTTGTCTATTCTCGAGCCTTATCTGTTAATTTTATCCATTTAAGTATATAATTTCAGATAACAAAAATTTACAAAAGTATGTGAGGGGGACTTTTACACAATGAAACAGAAGCTCCAGTCAATGCTCCACACGACAGGCGTCTTCAGTTATTACTACGGATATCAGTATTTTATCCGTTCTGTGGAGCTGGCCGTTCAGAATCCGGAACGACTGCAGAGTATTCAGAAAGAAATTTATATCACAGTCGCCTGCGAATTTCAGACCAGCATTTCCAGTGTGGAAAGAGATATCCGTACTATTCGTGATGTTATGATGAAAAACGGTGGGGAACATCTTCTGGTCCAGATGACCGGCAGTCCCGGCTGGGCTACCAGGGTTCCCTACCCCAGGGACTTAATCGCCATTTTTACTCAGTATCTGATTCGTGAATACGGTCAAAATCCCTGAAAAATTCCCGTCAGACCGCAGGCGTCGATTTTCTGTCTCTGCCTGCGGTATTTCTTTACCTTCCATATTCTCTCACAAGTCTGTATATTCCTGTACACTCTCCCTTTCCCAACCGTTATTTAAAATCCGTATTTATAATTCAATTCCTTTTCTTGCTTTAAGTCCCTGATCAAAGGGATGTTTCACTTTACGGATTTCCGATACATAATCGGCCAGTTCCAGAAGTTCCTGAGCCGGATCGCGCCCGGTCAGCGCTACTTCAAGCTCTGCCGGACGGTTTTTCAAAAATTCCAATGCTCTGGACTGATTTATCATTTCATGATTATAAGCCGCCATAAATTCATCCATAACAAGCAAAAACGCCTTCTGTTCTTCCGCTGTACGGACTGCTTCTTCAAAAAGCTCCTGATATGCCTTTCTTGCTTCTTCCTTCTGCTCTTCCGTCATATTCCAGAAAAATCCAAACTGTCTGGGACAGGTAAGAACGGTTACCTGAGGCAATTCTCTTAATATATTCAGTTCCGAAGATTTTCCATCTTTCAGAAACTGAGTAAGGATTACTTTTTTTCCGCTTCCTGCCGCCCTGAGTACAAGCCCCATAACAGCAGTGGATTTTCCTTTTCCGTCTCCACAGTAAATATGCATACACGATTTTTTCATTTTCCGTCTCCTTCCGACGACCAAAACATTATTTTCCATATATCAGTTACAGAGCAAAACCAGGGTTACCACAGCCAGCGCCAGCAGAGCTGCGATACCGACAGCTGTGTACATCAGTCGGTTTACCCTGCGGATATCCTCAAAGTCCACCCGACGGCCCGCATCTCCGATAGTCGGTTTCTCATAAAGTTTTCCAAAATAATATGCATTTCCCGCCAGCTGGACGCCCAGAGCCCCTGCGGCAGCTGATTCCGTCTGAGCTGAATTGGGACTTGCGTGATTTCTCCGGTCACGCCGGAAAATCCGACACGCTCCCCTGGCATCCAGGCCGGCAAACGGACTTGCCGCCACCAGCAGTAATGCGCTTATCCGTGAAGGAATAAAGTTCAGCACATCATCCAGCTTTGCCGAAAAACGGCCAAAATATAAATATCTGTCATTTTTATATCCCACCATGGAATCCAGAGTATTGACGGCTTTATAAAAGAATCCCAGAGTCGGACCGCCCACCGCAAGAAAAAGAAGCGGGGCCATAACGCCATCCGAAAAATTTTCCGCCACAGTTTCCACTGCTGCTTTTGCCACCCCTTCTTCCGTCAGATTCTGAGTATCTCGTCCCACAATCATGGAAACGGCTTTACGGGCCTTTTCCAGATTTCCTTCTTTCAAAGCTTCATATACCTTCATGCTTTCTGTTTTGAGAGATTTTGCAGCCAGTATCTGAAAACTCCAGAATACCTCCAGAGCAAAGACAAGCCATACAGACAGCTTCCCGGCCAGAAACAGGATCAGAGCCGGAATGCCCGCAGACACTGCTGTCACAATCACTGTCAGAACAACTCCGCCTGCCAGCTCTCCTTTCTGTGTCGCCGGAAATACTGAACGCAGACTTTTTTCCGTCCGTGAAATAAGAGTTCCAATCAGGCATACCGGATGATACAGCCATCGCGGATCTCCCAATATAAGATCAAGCAGGATCCCCAGAAGCAGGGCTGATATGTGAAATGCCATAAAGCTGAATTCCTCCTTTGTCCCTTTCATCCCACAGAGCGCGAAAACCCTCTGCATTTTTTACCTGCCAGCGGTAAAAATTATCTGTTTTTTCTTCACCGTCTGAAGCCGTACTGCCACAATCCCCATAGGCTGACAGAATACTCATAATGGTGCCCCCGTGTACTATAAATGCAAGGCACAGATTCTGTGCCGCAGCCTGTCTCTTTTCAGTACAGCCCCCGTTATTCCAAATCGGCTCTGTCCGCCGTTTCTCTGCATAACACCGCATATCAAAAAGTGTGCGCCGGAATTCCCTGCGGCAGCGCTCCTCAAACCCTTGCCGGCTCTCTCCTCCCGGAAACGGAAGTTTCCCGCCGCTGTCTATCCACGCCTGATAGGCCGGATTTCCTGACAGTTCCTGATAGTTCCTGTTTTCAAATTCACCGAAATCACATTCCCGGAAACCGCCGCGTATTTCAACCGGAACTTCAGGGAACAGAATCCGCGCCGTCTGCAGACAACGTTTCAGGGGACTTGCAAAAACAAAATCGGGTCTCCGGATACCCTGCAGCGCAGAGTTCCGAAGCTGCACAAGCGATTCCCGTCCCTCTGTACACAGCTCCTCATCTGTCGTTCCTATATAGCGCCCCAGGGTGTTTCCAAAAGTTTTTCCATGCCGAATCAGATAAAGTTCCATCATCCTTTGATCACCGTCCCGATCCCACAGTTTACCCTGTGAACTTCCTCAGCCGCGGCAGCCAGACGGCAGCAGAGACGGCCTGTGGTTTCTCTCCAGTTCCGGTCGAAAGCCTCCACAGGCACTACTCCGCTTCCAAGCTCATTGCAGACTACTATCAGACGTGAATTTTTCCGGCACAGGCGCTCTGTAAATGTGCTCAGCTCCTCTCTGCTGTGCCCTGCCTGCAGACTGCGCCGGACATATTCATGAAAATGCAGAACGGCCTTTGCCTTATATAACTCTTCCTCACTGCATAAATTTCCGTCTGCAAAATCCTGATCTGTCAGGGAAAACTTTTTTTTCACATATTCTTTTTTCCCCTGAAAAGCGCCTCCGATAACCAGTATCATTTTTTCTCCGTATTCCTTTCCTGTATCTATAGTTTTCCTGCCGCCCAGACACAAAGCGCCATCACAAGTTCGCACATCTGTACAAAAAAACCTGCCAGATCACCGGTAATACCGCCAAATTCTTTCATGGACATGCGGTAATACCAGAAAAACACCAGCCACCCGCTCACCACAGCCGCTGTGCCAAGCTTCGGATCCAGAACACACATCCAGCCTGCCGCCAGGAACAGCAGCACATACAGACAGAACATCACAACCCTCTCCTGGACTGCGTCGGAAAACATGGCAAGCGTCCCTGTCTTTTTTGCGCAGGGGAAGGAGGCTACTCCCAGTCCGCTCATAGAGCGGGAAAGCACAAAGCCTCCGGCCAGCACCAACACCTGATTTCTGTCAAGCTCACTCCAGACTCCAAAAGCAGCCAGAAAATAACAGCAGGCTGCAATAACCGCAAACGCTCCCGCATTGGAATCTTTCAGAATCTCCAGTTTTCGCTCCCTTGGCTGATAGGAGGAAAGCGCATCTGCCGTATCCAGAAGACCATCCAGATGAATTCCTCCTGTCACTGCCACAGGAATCAATACATATACAGCGCTTCTTAAGATCGTCCCTGCCTCAAGATACCCGGCAAGCCAGCTCCAGCCAGCCATGACTGCTCCAATCACAATTCCTATCAGCGGAAAGAAGCACATCATATAACGCATATTTTCTTTTTCCCAGTCCGCTTTCGGCATGGGAATCTTTGAGTACATCGCAAAAGCGATTTTGAAGCTGTTCCAAAGCCGTCTCATAACACAATATTTCCCTTTCTCTTAAGCTGTATGGGAATCCCGCAGACTACCTCTGTTACCTGGTCCGCCTTCTGAGAAAGACAGCGGTTAATCTTTCCCAGCCGTTCCTGATACAGCGCCGTTACTTCATCATATGTAATTCCGTCAGAAAAGACATCATTCGTGACAATAACCAGATGCTCTGTCTTCTCTGCAAGAGCCTGAACTCCTGCAAGAATGCTTTCCACGGTATTGTCCCCCGCTCCTTCCGGCTCAAACATCTCATTGGCTGTCAGATTGGACAGGCATTCCAGAAGGGCCACTCCCCGTTCGGGCCGCTCCAGCCCTTTCAACTCCACATATCGCTCTTTTGTTTCAAATCCTTTGCCCGCGCGAAGCATCCTGTGCCGCTCCACCCGTCTTCGCCCTT
>CALWGE010000092.1 GCA_944378225.1 uncultured Merdimonas sp. | reverse complement strand
AGAAGAAAGAAATCTATCGCCAGAGTGTACCTGGTACCCGGTACAGGAAAGGTTACGATTAATAAAAGAGACATCGACGAGTATCTCGGACTGGAAACCCTGAAGGTTATCGTTCGCCAGCCTCTGGCAGCGACCGAGACAGCAGATAAGTTTGACGTTCTGGTAAACGTTCGCGGCGGTGGCTACACCGGACAGGCAGGAGCTATCCGTCATGGTATCGCAAGAGCTCTGCTTCAGGCTGACCCGGACTACCGTCCGATCCTGAAGAAGGCAGGTTACCTGACACGTGACCCGAGAATGAAAGAGCGTAAGAAGTACGGTCTGAAGGCAGCACGTCGCGCACCGCAGTTCTCCAAGAGATAATTTTATCAAAATTGTTCAAAAGCCCCGGAACCATGTGGTTTCCGGGGTTTTTCTATTCCTGTTTTTTTGTCCTGTGACCAGTTAAAATTTTTCCTAAGAATATGGAATTTAATCCTGCCACATAAGAAAATACAACAAAAATGGAATCTATTCCATTTTTGTTGTATTTTCTTTGCTGATCGGATATACTGCATAATATAGGAGGTTTAAGATGAAGCGATTAGAACGGAAACATTATCTCGACTGGCTGATTAAGTGGAAGGATCAGCAAATCATAAAGGTTGTCACAGGTGTCCGCCGTTGCGGAAAATCTACGTTGTTTTCTATTTATCAGGATTATCTCCTCCAAAATGGTGTAGGAAAAGCTCAGATTCTTGCCATTAACTTTGAGGATCTGGAATTCGAGGATTTAACGGACTATAAAAAGCTGTATTGTTATATCAAAGAGCGTCTGCTTCCGGATCAGATGAACTATATTTTTCTGGATGAAATTCAGCACGTTCACAATTATGAGAAGGCAGTAGACAGTCTGTTTCTGCGGGAAAACTGCGATTTATATCTGACAGGATCCAACGGATATCTGCTTTCCGGCGAGCTGGCCACTCTGTTGACGGGACGTTATGTGGAACTTTCCATGATGCCCCTTTCGTTTCAGGAATACTGCGCCGGTCTGGAGGAAGATGGAACATCTACTGCTGAGAAATTTGAGAGTTATCTTCGCTGCGGTTCCTTCCCGTATGTGCTGCGCTACGGATATGAAGAGCAGGAGGCAAGAGAGTATATGAGTGGCATTTATAACACAATTCTGCTCAATGATATTGTCAAGCGTCTTCGGGTAGCAGATGTTAATATGCTGGAGGCTATCACACGCTTTATGATGCATAATATTGGAAACCGCACTTCTCCTGCCACAATCGCAGGGACTATGACTTCCCAGCGTATGAAAATTGATCCGAAGACAGTGGACCGCTATATACGGGGACTTACTGACAGCCTTCTGTTTTACGAGGCCAGGCGCTATAATATCAAGGGAAAGAAACTGCTGGCTTCCATGAACAAATATTATGTCTGTGATGTTGCGATGCGGAGTATGCTGGTACGCAGTCAGGATTCAGATATCGGTCATATTTTAGAGAATATCGTATACCTGGAGCTGAAACGGCGGTATGCGGAAGTATATGTGGGACAATATGGGACGGATGGGGAAGTGGATTTCGTAGTACTTAAGGACGGGCAGCCTGCTTACTATCAGGTGGCACAGACGACCCTGGATGATCAGGTTCTGACGCGGGAACTGGCGCCTTTGCGGCAGATCAAAGATAATTATCCCAAGTATCTGCTTACCCTGGATGAAGTGTTTGCAGAAATGAATTATGATGGGATTCAGAAGAAAAATGTCCTGAGATGGCTTCTCGACTGATGGGGCAATCAGGGTTAAAAAAGTGGTGAAAATTATTTCAGATATTCTGAAAACCCTGTAAAATCAGGGAAAACAGATGAGGGAGAATAAGAAGTACGGCCTCAAGGCCGTACTTCTTATTCTTCGGTCCGGGATTCATTCAGCAGAGGAAGAAGCTGTTTCTGGCAGATTCTCTGGGGATTGTAGCTGTTCCGGATGACAGTTTTGACGTTCAGACTATGATCTTCCTGCATCAGCCGCGCAATGAGGCTTCCATGTTCCTCGTAATAAACCTTTTCCGAGGGATGATATTTCTCATGGGTGTCGTAACCGAAATTTCTGGCATCCCAACGCATCAGATAGGCACCCAGCTGTTCGCCCAGCTCTTTCAGAGCGGGTACTGCTTCGTTCAGAACCAGAAAATTTCCTCTGCTTCCTGCTTCCAGAACAGTCAGACCAAAGGATTCGGAATAGGAGGGACAGATAAAAAGGTTGGACAGCTGAAATAACTCAAAAACAGCCTGTCGCGGAAAACCTTCTGGAAATCCCAGATCAGAGGTGAACACAAGATCATCCTCACAGAGTCCGAATTTTTTCCCTTCTGTACGGATCATTTGCTTGTAGAGTCCGGAGAGAATATCAGCGCTTGGGAAGTCGCAGAAGATCACACGAATGGTTTTTCCGGCAGAAGATTTTATGGAGCCTGCCAGCGCAGCCACCTTATCGGGACGTTTTCCCGGTGTCAGTCTGGCGGGATAGACAACCAGAATTTCCGGTGTCATTAAATCCACAGAATCTGCGAGCTGCTGCACAGCCTGACTCATAGTCTGAAGCAGGGGAATGGTATTGGACACGACGGCACATTTTTCTTCCGGAACATCGTACTGTCTGGCGAGCGCAGGGATGCCGGATTGTGTTGGATAAATAAACCGGGTGTCAGGCATATCTGTGAATCTCGCGGAAAACGGATATTCCAGTTTGGCAGGACGACTGGCGGGAAGAGAATGTGTAAATGCCAGAAACCGCAGGCGGGGCAGCTCTTTCCGGGCTTGCCGGATTGCTATGTTATGCACCAGATGCCATCCCTGATACAGAATATCATGCAGGATACAGACGTCTGTGTCGGCCAGATTTTTTATCAGATCTTTTGCAATGGCGTCAGCCTCTTCGAAAAATGTACTATGTACGCGGCCTGTACCACTGCTGTAATCGTGCCATGTGAAAGGAATCCCTCTGCGGGTATTGACGATTTTTACCCATTCCACAGATGGATGCAGAAATATGTCTTTTCGTTCGCTGTTCGGGCAGGTTTCGCTCACCAGTACCTTGACGGAAATCCCGCACCGGAGCAGCATGCGAATCTGATCCGCAACCACATTTACCAGGGAATAGGTACTGGATAAACCACAGAACATAGTAAGAATCGCAACCTTCATAGAAAATACGGACCTTCTTTCTGACAGGGATTTGTGACTCTGATTCGCAGTCCGGCACATCTTTGCCGGGCCGCGGACCGGAGTCAGAATACAGAAAATATGCTGGAAACAGAAGCTGCAGATTAATCGTTTTTACAGATACAGTCTTCAAACAGTGCCAGCTTCTGTTCCAGGACTGTTTCCAGATTTGCGATGGAGTGAATCATACCTTCCACCGATTTATTTGCCTGCAGAACGGTATCAGGAGAGATTTCTTCAAAAGAAAAGATTTTCTGAAGTTTTTCGCCTTCTGCATTTAAAATATGAGATAAGGCCGCCTGCTGCAGAGCGACGGATTCAAATAAATCCGATACCGCCTGACTGCGCGCCACCAGTGTGACAGGAGCCACAGTAGTTGTGGTGGTAGTCGACGGGAAAGCGGTTGTAACTGTGGTTGTAGTGCTTGCGGAAACAGTGGTCGTAGTGGTAGAAGTAGAAGAAGTGGTTGTCGTGCTGGTTGTAGTACTTGCAGTGGCTGAGGTTGTTGTGCTGGCTGTCACAAGACAGTCTGTAGGATCCGGCAGTTCCCCAAGAAACAGTTCATTGTGGCTTTCTGCATTTCCGAAATAACTGTCAAAGATAATGTTGCCGTTTATCTGGCTGTAAGTCGTGTTGGCTGTGGCGAAAGGAGCCAGTACAGAGCCGTAAATTGCGGTAGTGCTGTTAGACCAGATAAGCGCGTCGGCGTAATTCCACAGAATTTTTCTCGCATTTTCTCTGGAAGCCGTATTGCCGTTTCGGAAGATCTGATAACTGCCATACTGGACGTCTTCTCCGTCAACATTAATCAGAATAGTGGAGTCTGTCGGAGCGATGATATTAATTCCGTTCAGCTGATTTAATGATAAACCTGTATCGTAAATATCAGTGCTGTCAAACCGGAATATATTCAGGACATTGTCCGTACCGGTCAGATTCAGCTGACCGAACAGAACTTCTCCTGTTCCGTTGGGTTCCAGAGAGCGCCAGAACTGAGATGCACATTTCAGATAAAGTTCTGCTTCAGCGAAAGAGATGGGAGTATCAATGATAAGAGAACCATTGGGGTTCCCCATCGTATACTGAATTACCGTACTGTCTGGACTGATTACGGTATTCCCGCTTGCATTGGAGCCATTGGAAACATTCAATGTTCCGCCGACTACGAAGGATGGATCTGTACCGGCTGGCGGCAGAGGGGAGATCCCGGCTCCTATGCCGTAGTTGCTCAGTGTGGCATCCCCTCCTGCAGCCACCCGTCCTTCAGCGTCGGTATTGCTGAGACTTATATTATCAAATACAAAAACATTATAATCATTGGCCGGGCCAAAATTAATTGCCATATTTTATTCCTCCTGTGCTGGCAGGGTAGTGTCAAAACTACCTTCTTTTTTTATTGTAAAAGTTACGTTTTACCTTGATTTTTCGGAGGTTTGCAAATTAA
>CALWGE010000091.1 GCA_944378225.1 uncultured Merdimonas sp. | reverse complement strand
CCCAGGCTGTCCGTTTAATATGGCCCGGACTGTCCGGGAAATGCGGCCCTGCTGTCCGCAGAAAGTGGCTGTTTGCACCCGGCAGGTGACGGCAAACTGGGTGATCCAGTGTGCCGACCGGTATCTGGGGCCCCTTTATGATTACCTTCATAACAGGATGTACCGCTTCCATGTGCTGCAGGCCGATGAGACTCCGGTCAAGGTATCGAAAGATGGGCGTCCGGCGAATAGCAAGAGTTACATGTGGGTCTACCGGACGGGAAAGGGATATAAGGATACACCCATTATCCTGTATGAATACCAGAAGACCCGGAAAGCAGACCATCCGCGGGAATTCCTGAAAGGATTCACAGGAGTTGTCGTCTGCGATGGATACTCTGCCTACCGGAAGCTGGACCGTGAACAAACATTGGTGTCAGGTACGGTAAACAAATTGTTAACAAACAGGAAAACAACTTGAAAGACAATATAGTTTATGATAATTTAGTTAAAAACATTCAAAAGAGGGAGCGTTGCCATGGCATACCTGGAAGAAGCAAAATCTCTGAAGAATAAGAGGGAAGAATACCTGGAACGATATGCAGCATACATGGACAGCCTGACAAGAAAGAAAGTAAAGGATTTAGTAGAGGAGCTGGTGAAGGAACGAAAAGAACGAGGAATTTCCCGGCAGGAAATTGCGGATAGTGGTGTCAGGTGCAGTAAACAAATTGTTAACAAACAGGAAAATGTATTGAAAGACAATATCGTTTGTGATAATATAGTAAAAAGTATTCAAAAGCGGGAGAATTACCATGGTATACTTAGAGGAAGCAAAAACTCTGAAGAATAAGAGGGAAGAATATCTGGAACGATATGCAGCATACATAGACAGCCTGACAAGAAAGAAAGTAAAGGTATTAATAGAGGAACTGGTGAAGGAACGAAAAGAAAGAGGGATTTCCCAGCAGGAAATTGCGGAACTGACAGGGATGCTGACGCCAAATATCGCAAGAATTGAAAGCTGTAAAAGTATTCCGACTCTGCCTGTGCTGATGAAGTATGCAAGCGCGTTAGGAAAAGGAATTGATTTTAACATAGTTGATGAGAAAAAATAGCAGTAATCATGGTGATGCGGAGTGATCTTTCACTCCGCAAAAAAAGTAGTAAATATTATCATAAACGATAATATCATAATAAGCATGGGGAGAAAAGAGAGGATATGGTACCCGGGAGCAGTTTTTCATATCATGTCCAGGGGAAATTACAGACAAAATATCTTTCGGGATAAAGAAGATTATCAGGTATTCCTTCAGTTAGTGGAAGATGCAATGAAAAGGTATGATTTTGAACTGCATGGATTCTGCTGTATGACAAATCATTTTCATATGCTCCTGGAAACGGGAGAAAAAGAAATATGGATCATCATGAAAAGGATTAATCAGCTGTATGCGGCCTATTATAATAACAAGTACGGACTAATCGGACATTTGTTTCAGGGAAGATACAGGTCATGTCTTGTGAGGGATGACAGTTATTTTTTACAGACAAGCAGGTATATCCATTTAAATCCTGTCAAAGCAAAATTAGTATCGTATCCGGAAGATTATCCGTGGAGCAGTTACAGAACTATGATAGGAATGGCTTGTTTGTCCATGATTAACACAGAAAAAACATTATCGTATTTTAGAACACCGAAGAAACAACGTTATAGAGAGTTTGTTGAATCAACATCTTTAGTAAAAACTGAACAGGCACTGGCAATACAGCAGGATATGGGAGAAAATGAATTATGGCTACCATGGTAAGAAGTTATGCAATACAGGGGATAGATGGGTTTGCGGTGGATATTGAGGTTACCACACTGGAAGGACAGCCAATGATCTCGATTATAGGGCTTCCGGATCAGTCGGTGAAAGAAGCGGCAGAGCGTATTCAGGCTGCGCTAAATGAAAGCGGATATGACTTTCCGAAGAAAAGAGTTATTATAAGCCTTGCACCGGGAGATAAAAAGAAAAGCGGCTCTCATTTTGATCTCGCTATGGCAATAGGCCTGTTATATCAGACAGATTCAATAGCCGTAAAAAATTTGGATCAGTACGCGTTTATAGGAGAACTTTCACTGAATGGCGAATTAAGAGCATGCAGGGGAATTCTCCCTATGATTATTCAGGCAGGACAGGAGAAAGTAAAACATATCATTGTGCCTGTTTCGAACATGCAGGAAGCGAAATTGGTTCAAAATGTTAAAGTACATGGCTTCGAGAATATGGTTCAGGTAATTAAATTTCTTGAAGGAAAGATTACGGAGGCGACACAGGATGGCAGATATAAAAAGGAAGGAGAGACTCAGGAAGATAAGATTCTGGATTTTTCCGACGTAAGAGGGCACAGGGAATTGATAGAAGCAGTAGTGCTTGCAGCCGCCGGTGGGCATAATATGCTCATGATAGGGGAACCAGGGTGCGGAAAGACAATGATTGCTCAGAGAATACCGACAATACTTCCGGAAATGACAGAGAAAGAAGCACTGGAAGTAACAAAAATCTACAGCATATCCGGATTGTTGTCAAACGAAAAATCACTTGTGAAAAACCGCCCTTTTCGTTCACCTCATCACAATGCGTCATTGAATGCATTGATTGGAGGAGGCGTCAATGCACTGCCAGGAGAGGTTTCCCTTGCTCATAATGGAGTGCTTTTCCTCGATGAACTTACTGAGTTTTCCCGGCGCACGTTGGATGCTTTGCGACAGCCCTTGGAAGATAAAAAGGTTTCTATTTCAAGAGTGAACAGTACAAATACATTTCCTTCTAATTTTATGTTCGTTACTGCGATGAATCCATGTCCCTGTGGATATTATCCAGGGAAGAAATGCAGGTGTACAGATTATGAGATTATCAAATACAGAGGAAAAATATCCGGACCAATCATGGATCGGATTGATATCCAGAAGGAAGTGCATCCGGTGGATTATTTTCAGCTGGAAAATGCAGAACCTGCATTTTCTTCGGCTCAGTTGAGAAAACGAGTGGAAGAAGCCAGACGCATACAGCAAGACAGATATGCGGAGTACGACGCAATAAGCTGTAATGCGCAAATGACCACTTCCATGATTCAACAGTATTGCAGCATGGATCGTGAAACAACGGAAATATTGAAAGAGAATTGTGAAAAGTATGGTTATAGTGCCCGGGTTATTCATAAATTGCTCAGATTAGCAAGAACCAGTGCAGATTTACGAGGGGCAGAAAATTTGAGTAAAGAGGACATCATTGGGGTGTTGGAGTGCAGAGATTTGGATAAGAGCAACAGTAAAATGGTGGTGATATGATGGTATACTGGATATGGCTGACTACAATATCCGGAATTGGTGTTATGTTACAGAGGTCACTGCTGGATGCATTTGGAAATCCTCAGAATATATATTGGGCGCAGGTGAAAGAATTGCAGAAAGTAGGCGGGCTTGGACCGATAAAAGCTGAAAAAATTGTTTCATCCCGAAATTTAGACGATGCATACAGGATACTTCAGGCATGTGACAGGAATGGGATTAAAATAATGACTTACCATGATTCATGTTATCCTTCCTATGCAAAACGCATAGCAGAAATGCCTGTGCTGCTGTATTACAAGGGTAATGCCAGACAACATTCCATAGGTTCTGCAATAGTTGGAGCAAGAAGATGTGGTCAGGAAAGCAAAGCTGCTGCAGTTGCACTAGCTGATAAACTGGCAAGAGGCGGTATTCCAGTTATAAGTGGAATGGCAAAGGGGATTGATTCCTATGCTCATACAGCCTGCCTGAAAGCCGGTGGATATACTGTTTCCGTACAGGGATGCGGACTTGATATATGCTATCCGTGTGAACATATAAGCTTGATGAAAAAGATAGAAGAACAGGGACTGCTGATTTCTGAATACGCACCGGGAACACCTCCTCGCAGCAGTAATTTTCCAAAGCGAAATCGTATTATTGCTGCCTGGTCAGAACAAATTTATATACTTGGAGCTGGCATCAGAAGCGGTGCGCTGATAACTGCAGAATATGGGAAAAAATACGGAAGAAAAGTGACGGTATTGGAGACAGGCAAATTATCTGAAAGAGCTGAAGCGGATTACACCAGAGCGATTGACAACGAGTAGAGTGGCAACAGTGGTGTCAGGTGCAGTAAACATAGTCTTCCTGTGTGCCTGTAATAAGTGGAGCAATCGCTGAATAACGCATCAGAGCGACTGCCTGTTTTTTCCCTGTTCCATAGGTCAGGCCTCCTTGTTGTTTTTTCTTTATTTTAAGGAGAAGCAAGGATTCTGTCGGATAAGGTTATGTGGTATAGGAATGATATTGTCAATATTAGTTGACATAATTTTCTCATGAATATTCTGTTGGCGGGAACCGCCCAGACCGGCGGTTGGTTCCAACCAGTCCGGGCTGATGTTCCTATGGTTCCGGGACGGAACCGTTAACTGTTTTCTTTGATGCCATATACCTCACGCATGGACTTATCATGCTCCTTATCAATATACTGAATCTCTATCAGATAAGAATCATGAACAATACGATCCAGGATGGCATCTGCTATCTGTCCTTCTGGAAACTTGTTATACCACCCCTGGATATTACGGTGCGGCGGAGCCGCCAGTCCGGTGTGGCGAGAGCCACCTGTCCGGACTAACAGAGCCACCTATTGATAGTTACTCA
>CALWGE010000090.1 GCA_944378225.1 uncultured Merdimonas sp. | reverse complement strand
AACCTGTGTCTATTTGTCCTAAGAATAAATCTTCCAAGGGAAGAAGAGATAAGAGAAGAGCAAACTGGAAGATGAGCGCAATGAATCTGGTAAAGTGCAGCAAATGCGGAGCCCTGATGATGCCTCATCGTGTTTGCAAAGCCTGCGGAAGCTACAACAAAAAAGAGATCGTTTCTGTAGAGGATTAATGGAAAATTCAGCAGAGAGTGAATGTTTTCCTGTTTGCTGAAAAAACAGATTTTGCTCTGATGGGTATACCTGTCAAAGCAGCAGAGAGAAAAAAGAAAAGATGAGTAAATGTTTGTATTGTAAGCATTTACTCATCTTTTTTACTTGTATGGCGATAAAATAAACCACCTGCTAGGCAGGTGGAGAGAATAGCTTTAGCTTCAAGTAAAAAACCTCCAGTGATAATATAAAAGTGGGTCCGCAAAACTCACAGAATATTATCAAGGAGGTATCCAAAATGGATAAGAATAGTTTAAGTCATACAACGTGGGAATGCAAGTATCATCTGGTTTTTGCACCAAAATATCGTAGACAGGTAATATATGGACAGATTAAAGCGGATGTAGCAGAAATATTAAGCATGTTATGCAAGAGAAAAGGAATTGAAATAATAGAAGCAGAATGCTGTAAAGACCATATCCATATGTTAGTGAGAATACCACCAAAATATAGCGTATCAGAAATCATGGGATATTTAAAAGGAAAGTCATCGCTCATGATATTTGAAAAGCATGCAAATTTAAAATATAAGTATGGGAACCGTCATTTCTGGTGCAGAGGGTATTATGTAGATACGGTAGGGAAAAATGCAAAAAAGATACAGGAGTATATTCAAAATCAGTTGAAAAATGATTTGGAATATGATCAGCTGACATTAAATGAATATATAGACCCGTTCACGGGGGAGCCGGTAAGAAAAGGCAGAAAGAAATAAGCCTAAAAGGCTAAGCCGGAAACGGAAGCAATAAGCATATCCCAAGGGGATGCGCAGGAAGGAGAAGGCACTGAGACAGGCCCTTCAGGGCCAGCCTGTGAAAAGCAGTGCAAGAGGCGGACCCTCTCAGTGCGCCTTCCGGGCGCAAGCAGGGAAGAGCCCCTTATAGGGGCAGAGCAAACCACCGGCTAAGCCGGTGGTCGTGATTGTGCGAAATCCTGCTGGTCAGAAAAAGATGTGTGAAATTAAAGGTAGACTTGTGTCGAAAAAAGAGGTACAATAAGGACATCAGTCGGGGGAATGACTGAAAATACGTTGTGAATGAGAGGAAAAGAATATGGACAAAAAGACAACGAGTATTGTAGCTTACATTACATGGATCGGTCTGGTGATTGCGTTCTGCGCAGGAGACAAAGAAGGAGCAAAGTTCCATCTGAATCAGGCACTTGTGATTTTCTTATTCAGCCTTCTGAGTGTAATTCCCTGCATCGGTATAATTTGGGGAATCTTTATGCTGGTCTGCTGGATTATGGGACTGATTGCGGCTATTAATCAGGAAGAAAAGCCGGTTCCGCTGATCGGAAAGATTCAGCTTCTGAAATAAATGAATAATAGGAATTATGCTTATATTGTCAGTCTGGCTGCCGGAGGAATCCTGGCAGCCGGTCTGTTTTTTTATTATACCGCAGGTCATGAATATATTGTGATACCGGGATGCGTCATATACCGGACTACGGGAATCTGGTGCCCGGCCTGCGGAGGTACCAGGTCAGTACTGGCGCTGCTGCGCAGAGATCTTATTCAGTCCTTTCTGTATCATCCTATTGTCCCATACAGTGTTTTCCTGTATACGGCCTACATTCTGGAAGAAACCCGTGAGCGTCTGTGCCGGAGCACAAAACGGGTTCCACTGCAGTTCTGGAGAGGATGTGTCTGGATTGGCCTGGTTATTCTGGCTGCTAATACTGTGCTCAGGAATATTTTTCTCTTTTGTTCACAGAACTAACATATTTCTCTGTTATAATCAAATGATATAATTGTATACGGCATATAAAAAATGCGGAACGAACAGGAGGAAATGCCTTATGGACAGATTAAAAATTCTTGTAGTGGATGATGAAAGCAGGATGCGGAAACTGGTCCGGGATTTTCTGACAAAACAGAATTTTGAAGTCCTGGAGGCGGGCGATGGAGCTGAAGCGTTGGATATCTTTTTTGAAACAGAGGGAATTGCACTTGTAATTCTGGATGTAATGATGCCGAAGATGGATGGATGGCAGACCTGCCGGGAAATTCGTTCGTATTCAAAGGTACCGATTATCATGCTGACTGCAAAATCTGATGAACGCGACGAGCTGCAGGGCTTTGAACTGGGAGTGGACGAATACATTTCCAAGCCGTTCAGTCCCAAAATTCTTGTGGCAAGAGTGGAGGCGATTCTTCGGAGGACCAGCGGAAGAGAGGGCGGCGATGTATTAAAAGCCGGTGGCATTGAACTGGATAAGGCAGCCCATATTGTGTCCCTGGAAGGGAAAACGCTGGATTTGAGCTTTAAAGAATTTGAACTTCTGACGTATTTTATGGAAAATCAGGGGATTGCACTTTCGAGAGAAAAGATTCTGAATAATGTATGGAACTATGATTATTTTGGCGATGCCAGGACTATTGACACCCATGTGAAGAAGCTCAGGAGCAAGCTGGGAGACAAAGGTGATATGATAAAAACCATCTGGGGGATGGGTTATAAGTTTGAGGCGTGATTATGAAGCATTCGATCAAACGGCAGGTGGCCGGCATATTTATCGGTGTTATGGCAGGAACTTTTCTCTGCTGTGGCCTGGTGAATGCTTTTTTTCTTGAAAAATATTATCTGAATAATAAAAAAGAAGTTGTCATCAGCGCCTATGATTTGGTGAATCAGGGTTTCCGGGATGGAAGAGAAGATGAGGAAGGTTTTATTTCAGAGCTGGATCTGATTTGCAGTACGGATAATATATCTGTATTTGTAATGGACAGCAGTGGAACCCCCAGAATCTACACAAACAGAGACTATCAGATTCTCAGACAGAAGCTGTACAATTATATTTTTGGTGTGGAGAGCCGGCAGATTACCGTACTGAATCGGGGAGAAAATTATATTCTCCGGGAAAGCAGAGATTATCTGACTCAGGCAGATTATCTGGAGATTGTAGGAACACTGGATACAGGGGAACCGTTTATTATGCAGACAGCTCTGGAAAGTATCCGTGAAAGCGCAGCGATTTCTAACCGCTTTTTCCTTTATATTGCTCTGGTGGCAGTCTCAGTAAGCTCTGTCCTGATTTGGTGGCTCTCCAGGAGAATCTCGGAGCCGATTCTGGAACTTACGGATATCTCCAGACGGATGACGGAGCTGGATTTTAATGCAAAATTCAGCTCAGAGGTACAGAATGAGGTGGGGGTTCTCGGACATCATATCAATCAGTTGTCAGAGGCACTGGAAAAGACAATTTCCGAGTTGAAGACAGCGAATAATGAGCTGAAACGGGATATTGAACAGAAAACAAAGATTGATGAAATGCGGAAGGAATTTCTGTCAAATGTTTCCCATGAGCTGAAAACTCCAATTGCTTTGATTCAGGGATATGCAGAAGGCTTACAGGAGTGTATTAACGACGATCCTGAAAGCAGAGATTTTTATTGCGAGGTCATCATGGATGAGGCAGGGAAGATGAATACTATGGTGAAGAATCTGCTGTCCCTGAACCAGCTGGAATGTGGCAGTGACGTGGTGACCATGGAACGGTTTGATATCACAACGCTGGTGCAGAATGTGCTGAATTCCTCAAAAATTCTCATGGAACAGAAAGGAATTCATCTGATTTTCAGGGAAACAGAGGAGATTGATGCCTGGGCGGATGAGTTCAAGGTAGAGGAAGTAGTAACAAATTATATCAGCAATGCTATTAACCATTGTGATTTTGAAAAAGTAATTGAAGTAAAAATTGTGAAGGAACCGGACACAGTCCGTGTATCAGTGTTTAATACCGGGCGGCCGATTCCCGAGGAGGATTTAGAGAGAGTCTGGCAAAAATTTTATAAAGTAGATAAAGCGAGAACCAGAGAGTATGGAGGAAGCGGCATTGGTCTTTCAATTGTAAAGGCAATTATGGAGTCTTTGCATCGGGAATGCGGCGTGAAGAACTATGATAATGGCGTGGAGTTCTGGTTTGAGCTGGATGGAAAAGTAAATCTGTCTGAAGGAGAAAGCGAGAGACATCCGGAGGAATGATAAAATGGTAAGAAAACATATTTATTTCGGCGGTCGTGTGCAGGGGGTCGGGTTTCGATATCAGTCAGCCTATTACGCCCGGCGTCTGGGACTGACCGGCTGGGTACGCAACCTGTCTGACGGCCGCGTGGAAATGGAAGTGCAGGGGAGAGAATCTCTGATTTCGCAGCTTATTCTGGAATTGAAGCACACCTCTTATATTCGCATTGAAAGTGTAACGTGTACGGATATTCCTCTTCAGGAGACAGAGCAGACATTTTCCACCAGGTTTACGTATTGAAGGATATGCGGGCTGTATGCGGCGGGAAATATGAATATGGATCGAGTTCTGCCGCACAGTCCTCCTTTTCGACAGGACTGCAATATATAGAGTAAAAAAGAAATGAAAAAAAGTTGAAAAAAATCGAAAAACCTGTTGACAATCCTTTTTAGATGTGGTAAATTAACTAAGCTGTCTCGTGAGACAGCAAAGAGTTCTCGAAAGAGACAA
>CALWGE010000089.1 GCA_944378225.1 uncultured Merdimonas sp. | reverse complement strand
GAATAGGACAACTGAACATTGAAAAGCCGGAAAAGCCCGGAATACCAAGGAAAATCGGCGCTCAAAGGAGTTTAATATGGACTAAAGGTTGACGAAACCGTTGAATGATGATAGTTTATTAATAGCAGAAAAGCAGGATTTCAGGCGCAGTCTGCGCCTGAAGCTCTGCAAATAATAAAGAACAAAGGAGTATGATTATGAATCTTTCACCACTTCAGAAAGCAAGATATCAGTATGTTCCGAAGCTTCCGGGAATGCTCAGAAACGGCATTGCCGAGATCGCTGTTAAAGAAGGAGAAGCTACCACCAGCGTAGCAGATCAGGAGAAGATCAAGGCTCTTTTCCCGAATACCTATGGCGAGCCGGAGATCACATTTGTAAAGGGAGAGAACACCTCTGCTGACAAGAAACAGGTTGTAGGTGTAATTCTTTCCGGCGGACAGGCACCTGGCGGACATAATGTAGTATGCGGTCTGTATGACGCTCTGAAAGCAACCAACAAAGAGAATGTTCTGATTGGTTTCAAGGGCGGCCCCAGCGGACTGATTGAAGACAAGTTCATCGTTTTTGATGATGAGTATATTGATCAGTACAGAAATACCGGCGGATTCGATATCATCGGTTCCGGAAGAACCAAGCTGGAGACAGAAGAGCAGTTTGCAATTGCAACAGAAGTGTGCAAGAAGCATGGCATTACAGCTATCGTAATCATCGGCGGCGATGATTCCAATACCAACGCATGCGTACTTGCCGAGTACATGGCAGCACACAAGACAGGCGTACAGGTAATCGGATGCCCGAAGACCATCGACGGTGACCTGAAGAATGAAGATATCGAGATTTCCTTCGGTTTTGATACCGCAACCAAGACCTACAGCGAGATGGTAGGAAACATCGAGAGAGACTGTAACTCTGCCAAGAAGTACTGGCATTTCATCAAGGTTATGGGACGTTCCGCTTCTCATGTGGCACTGGAGTGCGCATTGGAGTGCCAGCCGAACATCTGCCTGATTTCCGAGGAAGTAAAGGCTAAGAAGCAGTCTCTGTCTGAAATCGCAGATTACATTGCAGATGCTGTTGAGAAGAGAGCAGCAGCCGGAAACAACTTTGGTGTAGTTGTAATTCCGGAGGGCGTAGTAGAGTTCGTTCCCGAGTTCTCCGCTCTGATCAGCGAGATCAACGAGCTTCTTGCAGGCAGCAAGGCAGACGCGTTCAACGCGCTTCCCAGCTGGGCAGAGAAGTATGCATTTATTGAGAAGGGACTTAGCAAAGAGTCCATGGAAGTATTCGCAATCCTTCCGCAGGCAATTCAGCAGCAGCTGTTCCTGGAGAGAGACCCGCACGGCAACGTACAGGTTTCCCTGATCGAGTCTGAGAAGCTTTTCGCTGCTCTGGTAGGAGATAAGCTGAAAGCAAGAAAAGAAGCAGGAACTTATGTAGGAAAGTATGCAGTACAGACTCATTTCTTCGGATATGAAGGAAGATGTGCATTCCCGTCCAACTTTGATGCCGACTACTGCTATTCTCTCGGATACAACGCATTCATGCTGATTCAGTATGGCTACAATGGATACCTTTCCAAGGTTTCCAATCTGTCCAAGCCGGCTGAGGAGTGGGTTGCAGGCGGTATGCCCATCACCAAGATGATGAACATTGAGAGAAGACACGGAGAGGACAAGCCGGTTATCCGCAAAGCCCTTGTAGAGCTGGATGGAAAGCCCTTCAAATATTTTGAGGCACACAGAGATGAGTGGGCAGTAAATACCTGCTACACCTTCCCGGGAGCTATCCAGTACTACGGACCGGCAGAAGTATGCGATCTCACTACCAGAACTCTTGCTCTGGAGCAGGGAGAGTAAGATCTGCTGCTGCAGAAAAAATAAACATAGTTCAATAGCTGAAAAATCGGGTGCGTCAGCGCCCGATTTTTTTGTTGAGAAAAAACCGGATCCCGATAGAAGGGGAAGATGAAAAAGATTATCCGCATCTGCAAAGAAAACGTAATTCGTTAAAACTACGGAAAAACAGAAATATAAAAAGATTGTTAGTTAAAAAATAAACAAAATAATAAGGATAAAAAGTTTGTTTTTACAACAAATTTACCAAGTAAGCCTTGACAAATATTGCAGGTATGTTACACTAGAAATGTGCGCAGGGTTTGGTCGTTGACCACATATCCGGCGCATACTTTACGTTCAGGCATGATCCGTGCAGAATATGCAATATGCAAAGTTGTCAGGAACATGCTGTGCAGAATGTAAAGACGCCGGGGAGAGAAACTATTTAACAGGAGGAAACAGTGCAATGGCAAAATGGGTTTATTTGTTTAAGGAAGGAAACGCTGGCATGCGCAACCTTCTCGGAGGCAAGGGAGCAAATCTGGCTGAGATGACAGGCCTGGGGCTTCCGGTTCCGCAGGGATTTACAGTAACGACAGAGGCGTGTACCCAGTATTATGAGGATGGAAGACAGATTAATGATGAGATCATGGGCCAGATTATGGAGGCTATGACGAAGCTGGAAGAGATGACAGGAAAGAAGTTCGGAGATAAAGAGAATCCGCTTCTTGTTTCTGTACGTTCCGGAGCCAGAGCATCCATGCCCGGCATGATGGATACAATTCTGAATCTTGGACTGAATGAAGAAGTAGTGGAGACTCTGGCAGAGGCATCGGGTAATCCCCGTTGGGCCTGGGACTGCTACCGCAGATTTATTCAGATGTATTCCGACGTTGTAATGGAGGTCGGAAAGAAATATTTTGAAGAGCTCATTGACAAGATGAAAGCAGAGAAGGGCGTAAAACAGGACGTAGAGCTGACTGCTGAGGATCTGAAAGCTCTTGCAGGACAGTTTAAGGCAGAATATAAAGCCAAAATCGGAGCTGATTTCCCGTCTGATGCAAAAGAGCAGCTGATTGGCGCAGTAAAGGCTGTGTTCCGTTCCTGGGACAATCCCAGAGCCAATGTTTACCGCCGTGACAATGATATTCCTTACTCCTGGGGAACAGCTGTTAACGTACAGATGATGGCATTTGGAAATATGGGCGATGACTGCGGTACCGGAGTTGCATTTACCCGTGACCCGGCTACAGGCAAAAAGGGACTGTTCGGTGAATTCCTTACCAATGCACAGGGTGAGGATGTGGTTGCCGGTGTTCGTACTCCGATGCACATTTCCGAGATGGAAGAAAAATTCCCGGGAGCATTTAAGCAGTTTAAAGAAGTATGCGGTATTCTTGAGAAGCACTACAGAGATATGCAGGATATGGAGTTTACCGTAGAGCATGGACAGCTGTATATGCTTCAGACCCGTAACGGAAAGAGAACGGCACAGGCGGCTCTGAAGATTGCCTGCGACCTGGTAGACGAAGGCATGAGAACGGAAGAAGAAGCGGTCGCAATGATCGATCCGCGTAATCTGGACACACTTCTTCATCCGCAGTTCGATACAGCAGCTCTGAAGGCGGCAACTCCTATGGGCAAAGGTCTGGGAGCTTCTCCGGGAGCAGCCTGCGGAAAGATTGTCTTCACTGCAGAAGATGCTGTAGAGTGGGCAGGAAGAGGAGAAAAGGTTGTTCTGGTACGTCTGGAGACTTCTCCGGAAGATATTACCGGTATGAAGTCCGCACAGGGTATTCTGACTGTACGAGGCGGTATGACTTCTCATGCAGCAGTAGTGGCCCGCGGAATGGGTGAGTGCTGTGTATCCGGCTGCGGTGATATCGCTATGGATGAAGAGAATAAGAGATTTACTCTTGGTGGAAAAGAGTTCCATGAAGGAGATTACATTTCCATCGATGGTACTACAGGAAATATCTATGATGGCATTATTCCGACTGTAGATGCTGCAATCGCAGGAGAATTCGGACGCATCATGGATTGGGCAGATAAATACAGAACCATGAAGGTACGTACAAACGCAGATACCCCTGCAGACGCCAAGAAAGCGGTAGAGCTTGGCGCCGAGGGAATCGGATTGTGCCGTACGGAGCATATGTTCTTTGGAGAAGGCAGAATCGACGCGTTCCGTGAAATGATCTGTGCTGAGACAGAGGAAGAAAGAGAAGCAGCTCTTGAGAAAGTACTTCCCTATCAGCAGAGTGATTTTGAGGAGCTGTACGAGGCTCTGGAAGGAAATCCGGTTACCATCCGTTTCCTGGATCCGCCTCTTCATGAGTTTGTTCCCACAGAGGAAGAAGACATCAAAAAGCTGGCTGACGCTCAGGGCAAGACCGTGGAGCAGATCAAGACAATTATTGATGGCCTGCATGAGTTCAACCCGATGATGGGACATCGTGGATGCCGTCTGTCTGTTACCTATCCGGAAATTGCAAAGATGCAGACAAAGGCTGTTATTCGCGCAGCGATTAAGGTTAAGTCAGCTCATCCCGACTGGAATATTGTTCCGGAGATCATGATTCCGCTGGTAGGCGATGTGAAAGAGCTGAAGTATGTAAAGAAATTTGTGGTTGAGACTGCGGATGCTGAGATAGCAGCGGCAGGCAGCGATCTGAAATATGAAGTAGGTACTATGATCGAGATCCCCAGAGCTGCTCTGATGGCAGACGAGCTTGCCGGGGAAGCAGATTTCTTCTGCTTCGGTACCAACGACCTGACCCAGATGACCTATGGCTTCTCCCGTGATGACGCCGGTAAGTTCCTGGTTGCTTACTATGAAGCAAAGATCATGGAGAATGATCCGTTTGCAAAACTTGACCAGAACGGCGTAGGAAAGCTGATGAAGATGGCGATTGAACTGGGCAAGGCAGCTAATCCGAAGCTCCATGTGGGAATCTGCGGCGAGCATGGCGGAGATCCCAGCTCTGTGGAGTTCTGCAACTCCATCGGACTGGATTATGTATCCTGCTCCCCGTTCCGTGTACCGGTAGCAAGACTGGCGGCTGCGCAGGCTGCTATCAATAATTCCTGCAAGTAAGAGTTCTGTCATTCACCATTGGATTTAATGAGGCGCAAACTTTATATCTGAAT
>CALWGE010000088.1 GCA_944378225.1 uncultured Merdimonas sp. | reverse complement strand
AATGTGCTCGAAGGGATTCGAACCCCCGACCCACGGCTTAGAAGGCCGTTGCTCTATCCAACTGAGCTACGAACACACAAGTCAAAACCATGCGCCAACTCCAGCTGTCATCAGCTTTCTAGGCAGCGGGTGATGGGAATCGAACCCACGTATCCAGCTTGGAAGGCTGGTGTTCTACCATTGAACTACACCCGCAGATATTATAATATGTCATGCATCGGATACTGATAAATCACATCGGGGTGACAGGATTCGAACCTGCGGCCTCCTGGTCCCAAACCAGGCGCTCTAGCCAAACTGAGCCACACCCCGAAGCCGTCCACCTCTATATCCTCTCGTGACGCACAACCTATTCTACAATAAAGGGTTATAAATGTCAACTGTTTTTTTTAAAAATTTTTTATTCTTTTTTTCTTTTCATTTACAGGTACTTTACTGTATAGTGTGCCTCTCCCTGGCGGTCAATCTCCATCACAATATAACTGGGTTTCCGCCCCTCCTGTCGCGGATAAGACAGACTGCCCGGATTGAGAATAGTAATGGCAGAATTCTGTTCCAGATACGGACGATGCGTATGGCCAAACATGGCAAGATTAAATCCTCTTGCCTGAGCATCCTCTTTCAACATCTCTGTTCCCATTGAAATATAATAATAATGGCCATGGGTAACAAGTACGTGATACTTCCCGATGCAAAATTCGTCTTCCTTCGGCAAATCACAGAAAAAATCATTATTTCCCGCAACAATATGCACCGGACATTCTGACATTTCCCGGATATAATCCTCGCTTCCTTCAGAATCGCCACAGTGAATCAACATATCGATGGGTTTTTCCTGCCTCAGCACTTCCTTCAGATTTCCATTTTTCCCATGTGTATCGCTGACAATCAGTATTTTCATGCCTGTTCCCCCTCCAAAAGAGGCAATTCTTTTTGCAGCGTTTCTTTCATAGCCTGAAGCGCTCTGCCCCGGTGGCTGATTTCATTTTTTTGTTCCATGGTCAGTTCTGCTGTGGAACATCCATATTCCGGCAGATAGAAAATAGGATCATATCCAAAGCCGCCTTCACCTCTTTCTTCTGTGCCGATAATTCCTTCAATCGTCCCCCGTGAAGTAAAGGTTCTTCCATCGGGCAGTACCGCTGCAATCACACAGACAAAGCGGGCTGTGCGCTTCTCTGCAGGAACCCCTTCCAGACGGTCTATGAGATTCTGGTTCTTGATTCGATAGGAAGTATTTTCTCCCAGATAGCGGGCAGAATAAACCCCCGGCTCTCCGCCAAGATAATCAATTTCCAGCCCGGAATCATCTGCCAGCACAACAGCATCTGTATTCATTGCCGCGGCCCGCGCTTTAATCAGAGCATTTTCCTCAAATGTAGTTCCGTTTTCTTCCACATCCAACCGAATACCTGCCTCTTTCAGAGAAAGAATTTCCACATCCAGGTCCTTCAGGATTTCACGGATTTCTCTCATTTTCCCTTCATTTCCAGTCGCAAATATCAGTTTTCTCTTCATGTTTCTCCTCCCGATCTGCATATACTTTCAGACAGAGATTGCTGTTCTGCGTGGTTTCCACACGTTCCCAGAACATTCCTCCATCAGCGCTGATATAACCTTCTCCGTCATCCAGCGTTATCTTATCTGCAAGGTCGCCGGACGCAAATTCCACAGCAATAGGATACTGACTGTCCGGCGTCTTAATCTGCACCAATACTGCAAAATGCTCTCCTGCTTTTACTGATACTGGCGTATTAAATTCTATCGTATAATATCCGGCATACTCCAGATATCCCGACTGCATAAACGATGCATTTTTCAGATCATCAGCATCATGAAAGTCGGGAACTACCGCCAGGCGGTATTCTGTATCTTTACCGGTGGCATAAAAGCCTGCTGCCCGCAGCAGCTGATTTTCCTTTGCCTGATAGACATTGGCAAAACTGGCGTTTTCTGAATTATACCCCAGCTGTCCGCACCAGCCCAGCAAATCCGACTGGTGAAGAATATCGTAATTATCTTCTGGTTCTGTCTTTGTATAAGCCACATTATAGCTTCCAATATTGGCATCATAATAGGAAACGTAAAAAATACCGTTCTCACCAAATTCTGCTCCCCAGCTGTTCTGACAGATAAAAGCTCCGTCACCCTCTGGCTGTATGCTGAAGTTTTCTGCCGGATATTCGTCATCCCAGCCGATAATGACCACATCGTGATTAGGCTCTTCATCGCCCGTATAACAGTAACTTGCATTCTGTCTGCTATAAAACGCAGAGTCCTGCCCCGGATTCGAAAAATCCATATAAAGAGAACTTTCCACTCCTCCATACAGATAAACCGTCTGCCTGATAGCCTCAAAATCTCCGTTTCCAGGCATGCGGACTTCCTGTACATGGCATACCGGTTCCAGACCCTGTGGAGATTTCTGATCTCCGTAAGGATCATCTTTCTCCAGAACCGGTCCCTGCCAGGATGTCAGATAGGATACAGACATGATATAAGAGCCTCCCTCTTCTGTATCCATCTGGTAATAATTATGAAAATTCAGATGATCTCTTGAAAAATCATACAGATGTTCCGGCATCAGAGATGTTTCCAGGGCTGTCAGCGACGCAAAAGCCCAACAGGTGCCGTACCGTCCCTGATTCCGAACCGGCACACTCCGCCCGTTTTCTCTGTAATCATAAAAAGAAGGCAGTTCCACCTCTTCTCTGACTTTTTCGATACAATATACCTCAGTAATTTGTCCGATGTTTCCGCAAAGAACAGGAGCAGCCACATACCCTCCTGCATTCACATCTGTCTCTCCCGCTTCCCAGCGAAATTCCAGAGCTGCCGCTGCGCTGAGCACTGCCAGCCCGGCGATAATCAGAATTTTCAATGCTTTTTTCATTCTTCCTGTTTCGGTCTCCTGGGCGGTTTCGGTCCCTGATACTGATAAAAATAAGTTTTCATCATTCCATTATAAATTTTACGGTTTCTGTCAGCCTTTCGGCCAATATAACGCTCTGCGTTCTCATAGGCAGTAATCAGATACATGGACCAGCTGTCCAGCCGTCCATATGCTTCTCCAATCTCCCGATACAAAGCAGGCAAATTCTCTTTTTCTTCCAATCGTTCTCCGTAGGGAGGATTCGTGACGATAAAACCATATTTTTTCGGATGACGCAATGCACTGACCGGACGCGCCTGAAAATGGATCAGGTGATCCACTCCTGCCTCTCTGGCATTTTCTCTGGCAGCTTTTACCATATCCGGATCAATATCGTATCCCTGAATATCTGTCTCTATTCCATCATCCATCAGATCATTCGCCTCTGTCACTGCCTCATACCAGAGCCGCCTGTCCACAAGATTTTTCCACTCTTCTGCTGCAAAACTTCTGTTTACACCCGGTGCCATATGAGCTGCCATCATGGCTGCTTCAATAGGAAAGGTTCCGCTGCCGCAGAAAGGATCCACCAGAATTCGATCTCCTTTCCATGGAGTCAGCATCAGAAGAGCTGCCGCCAGTGTCTCCGTAATAGGCGCTTTGCTGGCAAGTTTCCGATATCCGCGTCTGTGCAGAGATTCTCCGGAAGTATCGATCCCTACAACAGCCTCATCCTTCAGAAAGGTAATGCGTATCGGATAAGCAGCACCGTTTTCCGGAAACCAGCTTACTCTGTACTGCTGTTTCAAACGCTCCACCACTGCCTTTTTCACAATAGACTGAATATCTGACGGACTGAACAGCTTGCTTTTCACCGATGTAGCCTTGGTTACCCAGAATTTTCCATCCTCCGGGATATAGTTTTCCCAGGGAAGAGCTTTTATCTTTTCAAAAAGCTCATCAAAGCTTTCTGCCTTAAATCGTCCGACCTGCAGAAGTACCCTCTCGGCAGTTCTCAGAAAAATATTTGCCCGGCATAGGATATCCATACCTCCCTGAAATGTCACACGTCCATCTTCCACCAGGCCGATCTCACAGCCCAGATCCTGAAGTTCTCTTTTCAGCACAGATTCCAGCCCAAAATGACAGGGGGCAATAAATGTATATGTCTCCATTCTTTGATTCTCTCCACATACAAAGGACCGGGCTTTTCAAGTCACCCGGCCCTTCTTTTCCTTTATCTTAATATGGCATGCCCACCCCTGTCAATCCTTATCTTATATCAGAATAGCTTTCCAGATTTCTTCCTCTGTAAGCCTGTATACCTCCTATCATGCTTTTCACCTGATAACCTTTGGCCGCAAGCTCTCTGGCTGCCATCAGACTTGTTCCTCCCCTTTCGCAGTAAAGTACAAGTGTCTGTTTTTTTAAAAAGCGCACTCTTTTCTCCAGCTGCTTATAAGGAATACAGACTGCTCCTTTCAGATGGAGCCTTCTGAACTCCCTGGGGTCCCGTATATCAATAACCGTATACCCTTCCTGAAACAGGAAAGAATCAATCTCCCGTGGAGAAATAGTTTCAAACTCCATATTATCACCTGATTTTGTTTTCTGTCCCTGCCTTTGCCTTCTGATTTTTCTCGCAGACACTGCCAGGCAAAGTCAGGTATACGATATGATATGTATCCTCACTGGAGATGTGACAACAGAGCAGCTCCCCGTTCTGCTGATATTCCAATTCCTTTCCATATTATATCGCATGAAAAAAGGACGGCGCCCCTGCGCCGTCCCCTGTGATTTCTGTTCGGAAAAACTTGCTGTTTTTCTGCTTAATAACTGCAGTCTTCAGAATCGTTCTTTGCACTCTTGGAAGATTCCTTGCCGCCGGAAGAATTCTTCATATTGGAATTCTTCATATTGGTGCTCTTCATGTTGGAATTTTTTCCGGAATTACTGTAGTTTTTGCTTTCGCTGTTAGTGTTGTTTGCCTTGTTTGCCATAATGACTGCCTCCTGTATTGAAGATGTGTAACTTAGTACAATCATAGTATGGCATATATCATCAGAAATATTTTTCCATTTTCTGATAATTCATCAAACTGCGAACAGGAAAGCTGCAGCCTGTCCTTCTCCTCCAAATTCTCTGCTTGCAACCTGTCAGCACTGCTCTCATCTGTCTCCAAAAAACATTCGAATAAGCCAGAAAATCAAAAGCACCGGTATCAGAACCGGAAGCACCCAGGCAACAATACCTCCAATTATGAGAAAGATCAGTGCAAGAACCAAAATCACCGCCACTATCAGAAGGAGCTTTCCATACCATGTATTAAAGTTAAACCGGTTATACTTGATGTCTACACCGCCGTCATCGCGAAATTCCGCATGAAATCCTTTCTCTTCCTTCCTCTCCTCCCCGGAACTATAGCTGCTGTAACTGTCTTCAAAGCCAGAACCTCCGTAAGATCCACGGCCATCGCACTCCTGCCTCTGCGTATCTATAATTGTTCTGGCAATCAATCGTGGATCTCCCAGGCTTTCCAGCACTTCTCTTTCTGTTTTGCCCGATGCAATCTCCTGTGAAATATAGGAATTATAATAACGTACATTCTCTTCAACTACAGCAGAAGACACCTCGCCTGTCAAAACAGCCCGGAGAGTACTTACAAATTCATTTCTATCCATTCATTTTCCTTTCAGACATGCTGTTATACCAGCATGTATATCTCTCTGATAATGCCTTTATCATATCGTATGCACTTTTACTTTGTCAACCAAATCCGGATTTTACATAAAACAAAAGGAAATCCAAATTATAACAGGATTTCCTTTTTAACGTGGGCAAGAGGATTCGAACCCCCGACCTTTTGGTCCGTAGCCAAACGCTCTATCCAGCTGAGCTATGCCCACATACACCTTATTTACTTCAGTCATAAGTACGTTTCTTTTTGACTGCCTGATTATAATATCATACTTTTTTTAAGAAAGCAAGAGTTTTTTTATTTTTTTATTATGGACTATAAGCCATTTATGATAATGTCCTGATATACCACAAATGAAAATGTCCCGGATGTGGTAAAATATCCTCCACTTACATAGTCAGGAGGGATACATTATCAGAAAGGCAGATCTTACAATGGACGAACAAAAAAAGTACGAAGTAATTAAATATCTGGCGGAACATCCTCCATAGTTTTGCAGCAACATATGTTCACTTATAGCTTGAAAGTCTTTTGTATAGCGGCTTACAAGCTTTTTTAT
>CALWGE010000087.1 GCA_944378225.1 uncultured Merdimonas sp. | reverse complement strand
GGGAGAGTTCCTGGCAGCCGGATGCAGTAAATGGCACATGTATCGGATTGATGCAGATTAATCCGAAATACCATACGGACCGGATGGAGCGGCTGGGTGTGGAAGACCTGAGGGATCCCTATGACAATATTCTTGTGGGTACAGATTTTCTGGCGGAGATTTTCCGTGAGTATGGAGATATTTATGCGGTATTAATGTATTACAACGCGGGGTATGAAGGTCTGCGGAGTTGGAGAGCAGGACAATACAGCGATTATGCGATAGAGGTATCGGAAAGAGCTGCAGAATTGGAGAGAGAGCATGGGAAGTGAGGGGAAACCATTAAAATTCACGCATAGAAATCCGGACGGAAAAACTTTCCGGGTACCGATAGAACGGCTGGGAGAATTCCGGATATTGCAGGTGGGAGGAAGTATAGCCATTTACGGAGATATGGTAAATCTGCTGGGAAGATATGAAGCAGCTTTGACTGTAGGTGAGGCAGAAGTCTATGCCAACAGGAAATGAAAAATGCCTTCCGGTTGCAGCCGGAAGGCAAAGTTTTAAGCTCAAGTGCTTACCAAAAATGTACATAAAAAGTATAGCACTTAAGGGCGTGAAAATCAAGTAAAAACAAGGGTTTCAAGCCCTTTTTCTCACTTGATATAGGGATTAAACTTAGACGATCTGGAGGGTGCTATGCCATATGTAAAAAAGACGTACCGGTATAAAAATGTGATAGAGGTAGAAAGGGTGCATGCAGGCCGGATGGGAACGGGAGGCCGGCGGGAAAAGAGGAGAATGCCTACACCGGAGGAGATGGAGAAGATCAACGAGCGGAATGTAATCCGGAAACTTCGGAGACTTATCCATGCGAACTTTGAACCGGAGGACATCTGGCTGACTCTTACCTACCGGCGGGAGAACCGGCCGGAACCAGGCGAGGCAGAGAAAGAGCTGAGAAGATACCTGAACCGCATACGGACGGCCTGGAGAAAACAGGGAACAGAACTGAAGTATATTGTCGTGACGGAATACATGAATAAGGCTATCCATCATCACCTGATTCTGAATGATTTACCGAATTGCGCCGGCGCAAAGCTGGCAGCCCAGAAATGGAAGGCAGGAGGAACACACTGCAAGTTTCTCTACGAAGATGGACAATATGAACTTCTGGCATCCTACATAGTCAAGGAGACAAACAAGAGCTTTCGGGATCCGGAGAATCCTGCGAAATGCAGGTATAATCGCAGCAGGAATCTGGTGGAGCCGCAGCCGGAACGCCGGGTCATGAAGCGGGATGACTGGCCGGAAGAACCGCGGCCGCCGAAGGGATTCTATCTGGAGAAGGATAGCCTGCACAATAGTATCAACCGCCTGGGTTACAAATATCAGTATTACCGGTTGCTCCGCCTGCCGGGAGAATCGAAGGGAAAGGGAAAAGGACATGGAGATAAGAGAGGGAAGCGTAAAGATAAACCGTAAAGAGATGAAGGAAATGAAAAGGATGGACCATCAGCAGCTGGAGGACAAGCTGACAGAAGCATATGCAAGAGGACATTACCTGGCGGCACGAAAATGGCAGAAGGCTGTGGAGGAAACGCTGGAGCAGACAAAAGGCATCGGGCCGGGAAGGAAAGAGCTGTTTCTGGAGCGCCTGAAGATGAAAATCCAGGAGAGCCAAAATCCGTCCGCATAGAGTAATTACTGAATGGGAAGGGGATCGAGAGATGTTTCAAGTCAGAATGTATCTTCTGACGCTCCGCAAGCAGCCCAGTCGGGGAACTGGGTATTACGGATACCGACTGGAATTTGTTGGACAGAACGGAAAATTGCATGAGAAGGAGAGTTACGGAGAGGAAAAGGATATCACGGCCAATCAGCTGGCACTGGTGGCCATGTACCGGGCGTTCGAAGAGCTGAAGAAGCCCTGTGAGGTGGAAGTCTTCACGGACAGTTTGTATCTTCGAGGAAATTTCGTGGCCAACATGGCGAATTGGACTTTAAACTCATGGCTGAATGCGAAAGGGGAACCGGTGGCAAACGGAAACCTGTGGTGCAGACTGGAAGAGATTACGAAGACTCATGTAGTTCGGTTTAATACGGCCTATCAGTGGCCAGAGAGGTACCGGATGACGGCGGTACTGCAGAGAATGAAGATGGAGAACACGTAAAGGAGGAGAAAAAGTATGTGGGAAAGGTTTGGAGAATTTGATTCTGCCGCAGAGATCAATGCACTGGCGGTAAATCTGAGAAAAGAGGGAGACAAGGAAAGCCTGAAAGTTCTGGCCAGAGAGAATGGCATCGATCCGGATCTCGTAGAGGCATTTTGGGAAGGAGACCTGTTATATCTGTGTGATGATATGGCGGCCGCCATTGGGAAAATAGATGTTGAGGCTAAGGAACTGAAGCCGGTAGAGATTATGGCAGACTGGGTGGAATACCTGAAAGCAAGATGCTTTGAAGATCCGGAGACGGCAAGGGCGGTCCGCCGGAAAGGAAAGAGCCTGAAGGGAGCTGTGGCGGCGCTGCTCACATGGAGTTTTAAAAATCAAATCCAGGTAGACAAAGACATTATTAAGGCAGCAGGAGTCAGCGCGGGGAGGATTACTCTTGGAATTCCTGGAATGGCCCGGGCAAAAAGACTGATGGCAGACTATTATCTGGGAGGAAGCGGGGAATGAAGTATAAAAGCATCGAGGCCGTGCCGTACCTGACGATTCCCTCATGCAGCAGGAAGAAAGGTGTGAAATATGTATGCCGGACGGAAATCATGGATATCAAAGGCGAAGAACATTTTGTTCTCGAGATATATCGGAATAAGAAAAGTTCAATGAAAATTCCGGTGGCGCGTGTAGTGATGACGCAGAAGGAGTATGGAACATACTTTCCGGAACAGGAATTATGGAGTGGAAAACAGTTTACAGGAAACACCTGGGATGATGAAGGCATACTGGGGAAAATAGAGCCGATGTATAGAAGCAGAGGCGGTGTGGAAAAGAATTTTGTCTTATTGACACAGGAAGACAGAGACAGGATAGAAAAATATTGTCAGGGTGTGTATGTGTGGAGAAAAGAGAACTGGTGGGAGTTCATAAGCGAAAAGCAGAGAAAGATCAAAGATCAAGAAAACAGGGGAAGGTGGAGAAGAAGATCAGAACGCCGGCAGCGAGCACTGGATGAAAGAGCAAAAGCCACACCAGAACTGCCGGAGCAAAGAATTCTGCAGTATGCTGAAGACTCTCTTTTTCACCATAAACATTATCTGTATTACAAAAAGCATGGCAGCAGGGCAAAGATAGCCTGCTCTGCCTGTGGAAACGTCGCAGATAAGAGGTGGAAGGCAGGTATTTCCTACGAAAGCCAGTTAGAAAGCCTAATAGAAGAGCCACGCCATGGATATTACGGGAAATGTCCTATATGCGGAGCAGACGTGATATTTTTTGCAGCAGGAAAAGCAAAGACCATGGAGACCCAAAAGAAATATGTTTTTCTGGGGCAGCGGTATAAAGAGGCAGGCATAATCATCAGGTACATTGATGTGCAAAAAGAGTGGCAGCTGGAAACGCTCGTAGATGATACAGGGATGGTAATGCAGGGGGCGTATGAACGGATGGACGGGTTAGAAATTGCCAGGGCATATTTTGAGCCCGGGAAAAAAGTGCAGATAGATTATCACAAACACAGTTACTGCAGTGGGAAAGATTTCTGGGATGACTGCAATCTGTCGGGAAATGCAAATATTATTATCCGGGAAGCGGCAGTGATGCCGGAAACATGGGATGCGATGAAAGAAAGCTTTTTGAAGTACAGTGCATTGGAAGAATTTCGGAAGGCAGCAGGGGATGTGCAGGTGATAGATTATCTGGAACACTATGTCCAGACACCGCAGATTGAAATGCTGGTAAAGATGCATATGATCCAGATTGTAAAAAGACTGGTACGGTACAATTACGGGATTGTAGTAGATGTGGAATCAAACAGAATGGATCAATTTCTGGGAATCAGGAAAGAGAGAATAAAAATGCTCATGAATGAATTGGGCGACACCACTCTCTTGGATATTCTACAGAAAGAAAAACGGTGGGGAAAACTATGGACAGAGGAGCAGATCCGGAAATTGACCGAACTGGAAAGCGGAGAAAGGCGACTGGATATCGGACAGGCGTTGAAATACATGACGATGCAGAAGCTATTGAATCGGATAGAAAAATATGCAGGATGTAAATTTGGTTCGGGATGTAGCAGAGTGGTTCATCAATTATACCAGACAGCCATGACCTATCTGGATTATCTGAATATGCGAGAAGAGCTGGGGTATGATCTTCACAATTCTGTCTATCAGTATCCTAGGGATTTGGAAGCTGCACATAACAAGATGGTACTGGAGAGGAACCGAGAACAAATAAGTAAAAGGCAGCAAGAAACAGAAGAAAAATATCCGCTGATACGAAAGTATTACCGAAAATTGAGAAAGAGGTATTACTACGAAGACAATACATATGCTATCCGGCCGGCCAGATCTGCTGGCGAGATTGTGAAAGAAGGTCAGCTCTTGCATCACTGCGTAGGCGGTAATTATTACCTGGAAAAACATAATAAGGGAGTCAGCTATATTTTGATGCTGAGATTCCGGGATAAACCGGAAGAGCCGTACATCACTATTGAGGTAGACGCTGAAAATAATAAAATTCTGCAATGGTATGGAAGTTATGATAAGAAACCGGATGAAGACAATATGAAAAGATGGATCAACAGATATGAGCAATGGCTGAAAGGTGACCGGGTAGAAGAAAAAATCAGAATTCTGGCTACGGCGTAGGAAAGGGTGAAGACCATGGAAGAATATACACAGATTACACTCACGGAGTGGATGAGCTGGAAAGAGGACATTAGACAGAAGCTTCAGGAGACAGCCGGAAACTTTGTACATATCGGATACAGGCTGAAACAGATCCGGAATTCCGGGATGTACGATGGAGCAGCGGATGTCTTTGAATTTGCGCAGAAGGAATATGGACTGAGCAAGTCTACGGTAAGCCGTTTTATTGCCATTAACGAGAAATTTTCTGAGGGTGGAAATTCCTTGGAACTCAGGGAAGAGTATCGGAATATCGGCAGCAGCAAGCTGTCAGAGATGCTTACTCTTCCGGATGCGGACTGTACGCTGATTACTGAGAAGACTACGGTACGAGAGATCCGGGAACTGAAAGAATTTAACCGGCAGGAGGTACCGGAGGAGTATATAGAACCGGAGACCCAGGAAGAACCGGAGAAAAGCTGTTGCGACGTCGCAACAGAAAGGTCGGGCGATACAGTAAATACTGTATCGGAGGAGAATTCAGCGGCCGCAGGAGACCAGGGGCAGCAGGAGGGAGAAGAAACGCTTTGCCGGCATCGGACAAGCGTTGACGTAGAGCATTCGGTATCCTATACCCCGCTCCAGAAGTGCATTATAGATTTCTTCAAGGACGACGGCAGAAAAGAGGCTTTGCGCCAGATCATGGACCTTCTGGCAGGTGAAGCGGCGGATGGAGGGCTTAAGGCTGCCGCGGAGCTGTTGAACCCCGGAGAATACTGCACGCACAAGAAAGGTATTGTATTCCTATTCATGTATGACTGGAATCAGGGGGTAAAGTACAAGTTACTGACAGAACCGGAGCCGATCGCCATGACCTGGCCGGAATTCCTGCGGGAAATACAGGACATTTATTGGACGGTATACATGATGAATAAAGGGAATCCGTGGGATGAGTTTTACGGGGTGACAGGAAAACCGGAACGGACTGTGGAAAAACCGGAACAGATGCAGGAGAAAGGGGAACGAGATGGGACAGAAGAGCGTACAGGAGATTCTGAAGGAACTGGAGAAGAGCCGGAGGGGCAGCAGGACACTGGAAACCAGGAAGCCGAAGCAGCGCCGGAGGGAGAAACGGACCCGGCGAGAGATGGAGAACCAGCAGAGGAGCCGGAAAGCTGTTGCGACGTCGCAACAGAAATACCGGGAGATACAGTAAATACTGAAGCGGAAATTGATTCGGTGGATGAAGAAGACCAGGTGCAGCAGGATACAATGTCAGACTATGAAAGGGAGCTTCGGAAAGAAGCAGAGAATTTTCTGTTTCTTCTTAGGAACAAGCTGGAACTGGCATCAGACACGCCACTCACCATGAGTGAAGCCAGAGAAGCGCATGCAGCTGGCAGGAATCTGCTGGCTATATTGGACAGAATTTATA
>CALWGE010000086.1 GCA_944378225.1 uncultured Merdimonas sp. | reverse complement strand
CAGCCGGACAAAAAAGTTATCGGCAATTTCAAAAAGGAACTTGAAAAATACGGAATTAATGTTACTATTAGAAGAGAAATGGGCCGGGATATCGACGGTGCCTGCGGTCAGCTGCGCAGGAGATATCTGGAAGAATCTCCGGTGGAGAATGGGGAGCAGAGAAGAGATCCCGACAGATTACGGAAAGGAGGAGACGAATGCTGAAAGCCTGGGGTATGAAAGATACAGGCCGTTGCCGTAGTGTCAATCAGGATTATATCTTTGTATCAGAAAAACCCATGGGGAATCTGCCGAACCTGTTTCTGGTGGCAGATGGAATGGGCGGTCATAAGGCAGGCGATCTGGCCTCCGAGTATACAGTTTCGCGGGTCTGCGAAGCAGTCACAAAAAGTATGCAGAAAATTCCGTTTCAGATTTTAAAAGGTGCATTTCAGTATGCAAATCAGAAGCTGATCGAGAAAGCAGCTGAATCTCCGGCTTATACAGGCATGGGAACAACACTGGTTGCCGTTACTGTTCAGGACGACGGCACTGCGTATGTAGCCAATATCGGAGACAGCAGACTGTACAGGATTGGTGATGAAATAGAGCAGATCACAGAGGATCATTCTCTGGTGGAGGAGATGGTCCGCATGGGAGAGATTTCAAAAGAGGAAGCCCGGAATCATCCCGAGAAAAATATTATTACGAGAGCAATTGGAGTATCTGACACGATAGAGCCGGATTATTTTGATACAAAACTGGAAAAGGGCGAATGCCTGCTGCTGTGCTCGGATGGATTGAGCAATATGATAGAGGATGCTCAGATTAGGGAGATCCTGAAGCGCAGAACAAATCTGAAGTCCGGAGCTGAGGAACTGGTAAGGACGGCAAATGAGAATGGCGGACGGGATAATATTTCCGTTGTTCTGATTGAGCAGGCATAAGGCAGATAACAGACAGAATAACAGAACAGACTGTACTGTGGGCCGAAGATGATAAGTTAGAATCAGGGATGATGAGGTGTTGAAATGGTTAGAATCGGAATGTTTTTAGGAGACCGTTACGAAATTCTGGAAAAGATAGGGACCGGAGGTATGGCAGAGGTCTTTAAGGGAAAAGACCATAAACTGAACCGGTTTGTAGCTGTGAAGGTACTCAAAGATGAATTTGCGGAAGACAGAAATTTTGTCCGTAAGTTTAAGGAAGAGGCACAGGCAGCCGCGGCCCTGGCCCATCCGAATATCGTAAATGTCTATGATGTAGGTGATGAGCAGAATATCAACTATATCGTCATGGAGCTGGTAGAAGGCATTACGCTCAAAACTTACATTGAAAAGAAGGGCAGACTGACTGTAAAAGAGGCGACCAGCATTGCTATTCAGGTGGCTTCAGGACTGGAAGTGGCGCACAATAACCGGATTGTACACCGGGACATCAAGCCCCAGAACATTATTATTTCACGTGAAGGCAAGGTCAAGGTGACGGATTTCGGAATTGCCAAATCCGTATCTTCCAATACGAATACAGCAGATACCATGGGTTCTGTACATTATACGTCTCCTGAGCAGGCCAGAGGAGGTTACAGCGATGCGAAAAGTGACATTTATTCTCTGGGTATCGTGATGTATGAGATGGTCACGGGACGTGTGCCTTTTGACGGAGAGACCACGGTAGTTGTGGCAGTGAAACATCTGCAGGAGGATATTGTTTCTCCGCGTGTATACGCTTCAGATGTTCCTGTAAGTCTGGAACATATAATTCTGAAATGTACAGAGAAGAGTCCGGATCGCCGTTATCAGAATGTAACCGAGCTTATAGCAGATTTGAAGCAGTCTCTGCTGACGCCGGATGTGAATTTTGTGAAACAGATTGTTCCGGATGGAGCCAAGACGGTGGCAATTACCCGGGATGAAATTTCTAAAATCAAAAAAGAGACAGGAAGACTTCCTCAGACAGATGAGGATGACGCGGAATCCCGTTACGCATATCTTGATCGCATGAATGAGGAAGACGACGAATACGATGACGATGAGTATGACGATGACGAGTACGATGATGATGAGTATGATGAATCAGAGTACGAAGATGATGAGGAAGACGACGAGGATGATGACGAGGAAGACGGAGGAATTCTGGATCCCAAGCTGGAAAAGATCATGATGATCGGCGGTATTGCAGCAGCAGTCATTATCGTCATTATTGTTATTGTAATACTTGTTCAGGTCTTTGGCGGAGGCGGCTCCAAGAAGAAGGATTCGGATAAGAACCAGACAGAAATTGAAGACGTTGTAGAAGAGAATGCAGAAGTGCCTGATCTTCTCGGAAAGAGCTATTCTGAAGCGAAGGAAGAACTGAATTCTCTTGGACTTGGCATTAAACTCGGAGAGACCCGTTCGTCTGATGAGTATGAGCCCGGACAGATCATTTCTCAGAGTGTAGAGGCCGGCACAGAGGTTGAGGCCAATACCACAATTGTTGTAGATATCTGCGGCGACGGTTCTCAGGCTGAAGTGCCGGATCTGGAAGGCAAGACCAAGACGCAGGCAGAAAATGCCCTGAAAGGCCTGGGACTCAGTGCAGATTTTACAGAAGCTTTCAGTGACAGCATTGATGAAGGATATGTCATTTCCACCACACCCAAAGCGGGCAGCAAGGTTGATAAGGGCGGTGTGGTTCAGGTTACCATAAGTAAAGGAAAAGAAGCGGATGCCATGGTGACGGTTCCTGATCTTAAGAACCGGAGTGAGTCGACTGCCAAGCAGCTGCTGAGTTCCAACGAACTTGCATCTGGCACTGTGACATCTGAGTATAGTGATACGGTTCAGGAAGGCAATGTGATTTCTCAGAACCCGGCTGCAGGTACCAGTGTGGAGAAGGGAACGAAGGTCAGCTATGTAGTCAGCAAAGGAAAGGAAAATACGGACGTCTATATTGGAAATTACAGTGGAATGACGGAATCTGAGGCTATAAGTAAAGCGCAGAGCAAAGGTCTGAATCCGGTAGTAGACTATGAATTCAGCAGCACTGTGACCAGTGGACTTGTGACAAGAACAGATCCTCAGAATGGAAGTACGGTAGCTGCGGGCTCAAAAATAACAATTTGGGTCAGCAAAGGTGTCGAAAAGGTACAGGTTCCGGATTTGTCCGGTATGAATGCTGATCAGGCAAAGTCTGCACTTTCAGCCAAGGGGTTGAATCTGGGAAGTTCAAATCAAGGAACAGCAGCATCCAGTGCAGACAGCGCAGGAAGAATTTATGATTGGACTCACAAGGGAGAATCCGTTGATAAAGGAACTACGATAGATATTACGGTATACGGAGCATATGTGGCTCCCACACCGGATCCAGGTCCTACAGATCCAACCACTCCTACAGATCCAACCACTCCTGCAAATCCTTCTGCCACTTCGGCAACCGGAGTTGGGGCAGGAACGCTGTTTGGCTGGCTGAAAAGCAGGTAATCCATGCAGGGAAAGATTATAAAAGGGATTGCCGGATTCTACTACGTTCATGTGGGAGAATCCGGCATCTATGAATGTAAGGCAAAAGGTATTTTTCGAAACCAGAAGATCAAACCCCTTGTGGGTGATAATGTGCAGATGACAGTTCTGGATGAGAAAGACAGGGAAGGCAGCATCGAAGAGATTCTTCCCAGGAAGAACGAATTGATTCGTCCTGCTGTGGCTAATGTGGATCAGGCTCTTGTGATTTTTGCGGCGGCAAAGCCAAAGCCGAATTTCAATCTTCTGGATCGTTTTCTGATTCTGATGCAGTATCAGCATGTCCCGGCAGTTATTTGTTTCAATAAGCAGGACATGGTCACGGAACAGGAACTGGCTGATTTGAAAGATACTTACATAAAAGCAGGATACGAGGTACGTTTTACCAGTGCTGTGACTCAGGAAGGGGTAGAGGAAATCCGCAGACTCCTGAAGGGAAAGACTACAACAGTGGCCGGACCTTCCGGTGTGGGAAAATCGTCGCTGATTAATCTGCTGGCACCTGAAGCATCCATGGAGACGGGAGATATCAGCAGAAAGATTGAGAGGGGAAGACATACTACCCGGCATTCAGAACTTTTTGCTCTGGATGAGAACAGCTATATCTGTGATACACCTGGATTCAGTTCCATATATCTTCCGGATAAAATGGAAAAAGAGGAGCTTGGGGTATATTTTCCGGAATTTCAGGAGTACGAAGAACATTGCCGGTTTCAGGGGTGCGCGCATATTCATGAACCGCAGTGCGCTGTGAAGGAAGCGCTGGCAGAGGGAAAAATCAGCCCCATCCGTTATGAAAATTATCAGCTGCTGTACAATGAGCTGAAAGATAAGAGGAGGTATTGACACATGAATAAGCTTGCGCCGTCGATTCTTGCGGCAGATTTTGCAGCTCTTGGAGAGGATGTAAAAAGAGTGGAGAATGCAGGAGCGCAGTATCTTCACATTGATGTGATGGATGGGATGTTTGTTCCCAGCCTGTCTCTGGGATTTCCGGTGATTGAATCTATTCGCCGAAATTCTGTTATGGTCTTTGATGTTCATCTGATGATTTGCGATCCGGACCGGTACATTCAGGCTTTTGCGGATGCCGGAGCGGATATTATCACAGTGCATGCAGAAGCATGTACGCATTTGAACCGTACGATTGCTGCCATTAAAGAAGCTGGAGTAAAAGCCGGTGTTGCCCTTAATCCTGCGACTCCGCTTTCGGTCTTGGACTATATTCTTGAAGATGTGGATATGGTGCTCTTAATGACAGTGAATCCCGGTTTTGGAGGACAGAAGTATATTGAGAGCTGTACCGAAAAAATCAGCAGACTGCGCAGTATGATTCAGGAACGCGGACTGGAAACAGATATCGAAGTAGACGGCGGTATCAAGCTGAATAATGTACAGAAGGTACTGGATGCCGGAGCAAATGTGATTGTAGCCGGATCGGCTGTATTTTCAGGTGACAGAGAGAAAAACGTAGAAGAATTCCTGAAAATTCTGAATGGGAAATGAGTAACTGCAAATGAAAACGTTAATTGTAAGCGGGGGCAGAATCGGGCGCGATTTTGCCCTGTCCTTTTTGAAAAACACTTGTTTTGATTATATTATAGGTGTGGACAATGGTCTGCGCTTTCTTTTTGAAAATCAGATTTCACCGACACATGTGGTAGGAGATTTTGATACCGCTGCCCCTGAACTGGTAAATTTTTACCGGAAACATGAAGAAATAGAGATGCGGACTTTTAATCCGGTAAAGGATGCTACGGATACACAAATTGCCATTGAACTGGCACTGGAGCTTGGGAGCACGGAGATAGTAATTCTGGGAGCGACCGGGAGCAGGATCGATCATGTGCTGGGAAATATTCAAAGTATGATGCTGGCAAAAGAGCAGGGAGTGCACTGTGAGCTTCTGGATGAAAATAATCGTATTTGTCTGATTGACAGTGATACGGTACTCTCCAGGGCAGAACAGTATGGGAGTTATGTTTCCCTGATACCGTTGACTACGGAAGTGACGGGGGTGACTCTTACCGGATTTAAGTATCCGCTGGACAATCATACATTTACCAGTACAGGGAGCGCCAGCCTTGGAATCAGTAATGAAATCCTGGAGGAAGAAGGAATTATTCAGATGAAGTCAGGAATTTTTATCCTGATTGAGTCCCGGGACTGAAACAGAAAATGAATTGCAAGTTTGATTTATGGAAGAAATAAGAACAGAAATACAGATTTCTGTCCGGGCATTGGTAGAATTCATTCTCCGGGAAGGAAATCTGGACAGCCGTACAACAGGGAAAACAGATTTGTCGGCCATGCAGGCCGGAGGTCGCCTTCACAGGAAAATTCAGAAACGTATGGGAGCGGGCTATCACGCTGAGGTTCCTCTGAAAACACGGATTCCAATGGGAGAATTTGACTGTATTATTGAAGGCCGGGCAGACGGAATTTTCGAAGAGGCCGGGCTGACCTTTATCGATGAGATTAAAGGGGTATACAGAGATTTGCATCTTATAGAAAGACCTGTAGGAGTCCACCTTGCTCAGGCGCTCTGCTATGCCAGTATCTATGCTGAACAGCAGGAACTGCCCGAAATGGGAATTCAGCTTACGTATGGAAATCTTGAGACAGAGGAAGTGAAATATTTTCGTGAAACCAGAACACGGGAACAGCTGAGAGAGTGGTTTGGCAGACTCACTCAGGAATATGAAAAATGGGCTGCATTTCAGTTTGAATGGAGAAAAATCCGCAGAGACAGTATCCGGCCTCTGGAATTTCCGTTTCCATACAGAGAGGGACAGAGAGAGCTGGCCGCCGGGGTATACAGGACAATAGCCCGGAAGAAAAGACTGTTTATTCAGGCTCCTACAGGCGTGGGGAAGACTGTTTCAGC
>CALWGE010000085.1 GCA_944378225.1 uncultured Merdimonas sp. | reverse complement strand
AGGATGAGATCGTATCCAGCGATATCGTTGGTATGAGATATGGTTCTCTGTTCGATGCTACTCAGACCATGGTTGCTGCACTTCCGGATGGAAAGACTGAGGTTCAGGTAGTTTCCTGGTATGACAACGAGAACTCCTACGTATCTCAGATGGTTCGTACCATCAAGTACTTCGCTGAGCTTGCATAAGCATTGAGCCATGCGGAAGACGGCAGGACAGGCGGAGCCGTGCTTGCACGTGATACGCCTGGAGTGGCGAATTCCATAGGGCGAAAGCCCTACAGCGAGTCGAAACGAAGTGGAGACGAGCGGCTGCATGGCGAAATAGATAATCAGCCATGCGGAAGACGGCAGGACAGGCTTTGTGCTTTGACTGCTATCGTAAAGACCTTAAGAGGTCCGGTCTATGTGGACCGGGCCTCTTTTTAAAATTGAAAAAGGAGAGAACAAGATGTTAAACAAGAAATCAGTAGATGACATCAACGTAAAGGGACAGCGTGTCCTGGTAAGATGTGATTTTAACGTACCGCTGAAAGAAGGAAAGATCACAGATGAGAACCGTCTGGTTGCTGCACTTCCGACTATTAAGAAGCTGATTGCAGACGGTGGAAAGGTAATTCTTTGCTCCCATCTTGGAAAGCCGAAGGGAGAGCCGAAGCCGGAACTTTCTCTGGCTCCTGTAGCAAAGAGACTTTCTGAGCTCCTGGGCCAGGAAGTAAAGTTTGCTGCTGATCCGGAAGTAGTAGGACCGAATGCAAAGGCTGCAGTAGAGGCTATGAAGGACGGAGAGGTTGTTCTTCTTGAGAATACCCGTTACCGCGCAGAGGAGACCAAGAACGGAGAGGCGTTCTCCAAGGATCTGGCTTCTCTGGCTGACGTATTTGTAAACGATGCATTCGGAACAGCACATCGTGCTCACTGCTCCAACGTAGGCGTTACTCAGTATGTACAGACATCTGTAGTAGGATATCTGATGCAGAAGGAGATCGACTTCCTCGGAAACGCAGTAAACAATCCGGAGCGTCCTTTCGTGGCAATCCTGGGCGGAGCCAAGGTTGCAGACAAGCTGAATGTTATCAACAACCTGCTTGAGAAATGTGATACTCTGATCATCGGCGGCGGAATGGCATATACTTTCCTCAAAGCTAAAGGATACGAGGTAGGAACTTCTCTGGTAGACGACGAGAAGATCGAGTACTGCAAGGAAATGATGGATAAGGCAGAAAAGCTTGGCAAGAAGCTGATGCTTCCGACAGATACTGTAGTTGCAAAGGCATTCCCGAATCCGATCGATGCAGAGATTGAAGTATCTGTAGCTGAGGCAGATGCAATCCCGGCTGACATGATGGGACTGGATATCGGACCGAAGACTGCAGCAGAATATGCTGATGCTGTGAAGTCTGCAAAGACAGTAGTATGGAACGGACCGATGGGCGTATTTGAGAATCCGGTTCTGGCAAAGGGAACCATCGCAGTAGCTCAGTCTCTGGCTGAGACAGACGCCACAACAATCATTGGCGGCGGAGATTCTGCAGCAGCTGTTAATACTCTGGGCTTTGGTGATAAGATGACCCATATCTCCACCGGCGGCGGAGCTTCTCTGGAATTCCTGGAGGGCAAGGAGCTTCCGGGCGTGGCTGCAGCAAACGACAGATAAAAAATCCGGCAGTAACCGGCTGCAGACGAATGAAAAGCCTGCGGCCGCGGGACGCCTGAGATGATAAAAATGTTAAGATTTTAAAGGAGAACAAGACAATGGCAAGAAAGAAAATTATCGCCGGAAACTGGAAGATGAATATGACTCCCAGCGAGGCAGTAGAGCTGGTAAATACTTTAAAACCGCTGGTAGCAAATGAGGAAGTAGATGTAGTATTCTGCGTTCCGGCTATCGATATTGTTCCGGTTGTTGAGGCTGTAAAAGGAACAAATATCCAGGTAGGCGCTGAGAACATGTACTTTGAGGAGAAGGGCGCTTACACAGGCGAGATTTCCCCGAACATGCTGACAGATGCAGGCGTAAAGTATGTAATTCTGGGACACTCTGAGAGACGTGAGTACTTCGGAGAGACCAATGAAGATATCAACAAGAAGATGCACAAGGCATTTGAGCATGGTCTGACACCGATTATGTGCTGCGGCGAGACTCTGACTCAGAGAGAGCAGGGCGTAACTATGGACTTCATCCGTCAGCAGGTAAAGGTTGGCTTCCAAGGCATCACAGCTGATCAGGCAAAGACAGCCGTTATCGCTTATGAGCCGATCTGGGCTATCGGAACAGGAAAGACTGCTACTACTGAGCAGGCTCAGGAGGTATGCGCAGGTATCCGTGCATGCATCGCAGAGATCTATGATGAGGCAACTGCAGAAGCTATCCGCATTCAGTACGGCGGATCTGTAAATGCAGCTACTGCTCCGGATCTGTTTGCACAGGCTGATATCGATGGCGGTCTGGTAGGCGGAGCAGCCCTGAAGCCGGATTTCGGAAAGATTGTAAACTACAAGTAATCACTAAATTGCAGTTTATTATCCGCAGTGACGGATGAAATTTACATGACAGACACTATTCATGGTACGAAACGGTACAAATGAAAAGGTGTCTGTCATGTTTTTTGTGCGGCCTATATCTCCGAAAACTGATATATCTAGGAAGGAGTATTGGGAAAAAGCATTCTCTGAACAGAAGGGAAAAAGAACTGAGCCATGGCTTCCGGACTGATTGCCTCCTGTTGGAGCAGCCATTCCACGGCTGTATTGAAAAGTGCTCCTGTATACATATAGAGCTGATATTTTTCTATGGATGAAAAGGGCATGTTTCCCTCTATACTTTCGTGAAAGCGATTCAGTTCTTCCAGAAAAACAGAGATAAAACCGGAACGGTACAGATCCAGAAGATAGGTGCGGTAAGCATGGAAGTAGCGGAAGCACAGAAGGATGTTTTCGTATGTATAGAAACTTTCCTGATCAGGTGGGAGATGGCTGCGAAAATCATCCAGAACATCCCGGATCAGAGTGACAAGAACATCCTCTTTTGAACAATAATTTCGGTAAAAAGAAGCACGGGCAACGCCGGCTCCCTTTACAAGTTCTGTAACTGTAATTTCTGACAGACTTTTTGTCTGCATCAGATCAAAAAGAGTATCCGTAATCTGTCGTTTTACACGTTGATTTGCTTCCTTACGTTTATCCATTAATAGATTCTCCTTTGAAAATATGAGACAGAAGTGCAAAAAATGTCTCAGAGCAGGGAATTGCTGGGGCTGGGATGATGTGATACACTTGTCTCGTATTTTAACAGGATTTTCGGAACTGTCAACAGAAATGGGAGAGTGTCCGGAATAAACAGTAAACAAAATGCTTAGAGACAGAAAGGCAGTTATCAAATGACAAGAGTGGCAATTGCAACGGATACAAACAGTGGAATAACAAGGGAACATGCACGGCAGCAGGAAATATATCTTCTTCCAATGCCGGTTATTATAGATGGTCAGACGTATCTGGAAGGTCAGGATATTACAAACGCACAGCTCTACGAAGCAATGAAGCAGCACAGGGAGATTTCTTCCTCCCAGCCTTCTCCAGGGCAGCTGATAGAGTTCTGGGACGGCATTCTAGCCGATGGATATGATGAGATAGTTTATATTCCCATGTCCAGCGGACTAAGCGGTTCCTGCCAGAATGCGGTTCTGTTTTCCATGGAGTATGACGGGAAAGTGCAGGTTGTGGACAATCACCGGATTTCAGTGACCCAGGAAACTTCCGTACAGAGTGCGCGCAAACTGGCACAGAAGGGAGCTTCGGCACGGGAGATTAAAGAGAAGCTGGAACAGCACAGCTATGATGCCAGTATTTATGTTACGGTGGATTCCATGGAATATCTGAAGAAGGGCGGACGGATTACGCCGGCTGCGGCAGCTTTTGCGGCTGTTTTGAATATCAAGCCGGTTCTTACAATACAGGGAGACAAGCTGGATGTTTATGCCAGGGCGCGGGGAATGCATCAGGCAGAAATTAAAATGATAGAAGAAGTCAGGAAAGACAGAATGACACGGTTTTCTCACGTGCCGGATGAAGAGCTGCGGATAGAAACGGCAGGAACATTTGAAAATGAGAAGCTGTCCGAACAGTGGAGACAGCAGATACAGGAAGAGTTCCCTGATATAACTGTTTCCTATGTTCAGCTGCCCTGCAGCATTGCCTGTCATGTGGGAATTAATGCTGCAGGTACAGGAATTGTTAAGAAAGAGGTTTAGAAGTATAACGCGACTTTCTTGTTGCGCGAGACAGACCGCTGGGAGCTGAAAAAGCTCTCCGGCTGTATATTCATTCATCAGTTCAGAATGTTTTTGTCAAATTTTCTGGCAAACAGATGAGGAAGTGTTAAGAGCAGCTCCCTGTCTTCTTCCTGGAAGGTATAGGGGCTGTTTTCATTTCCGCGTTCCCAGTCTACATAACGGAGATTCGCCATGGAGCCTGTGGTTCCTTCTTTGTCGAAAATGTTCGGACAGAAGGGGGAACTGGCGGTGAGAGTCTGTATAAAAAGTTCATCGGCGCAGACAGAATGAGAGAAATATTTTTGTATCCAGTCTTCATGCTCCAGAACATAGCGGGCCAGTTCGTCTGTAATGCTGAACCAGTTCGGACCTTTGTAAACTTCAAAATCAGCCTTTTTCAGACGGTCTACGTGGAGCAGACGCTGGAGTAATGTCAGCAGGTGATCTGCGGGTTCTGCCAGAGGAGAACGGCTTTCCCGAAAGAAGTGCCACAGAGAAATACGTTCCCGTGCCCGGGATACTGGCTGCGGGTCAAAGGCGATAAATTCTTTTCCGGCATGCTGCTCAAAAAAGGCATGGATTTCATCCTGGGATTTCAGGGGAAGATCAGAACCGGAGAGCAGATGATAGTACGTGTAAGTACCTTTGGGACTGCTGTTTACAGCCGCTTTGATAAGCAGAAGCTCGCAGGCAATCTGACTGTATCCTCCCCAGTGGACATCCAGACGTTCAGTAAAAAAGAGTCTGGATTTTTTCAGAACATCAGAAAACATATCCGGTGTAAATTCACCGGCTTTCTGATCAATATGCAGATAAATATCGTTCCTGCAGTCATCCAGACTGCTCAGAAGTTCTTTCAGAAAATCAAAATGATGATGCGCCATAATCAGGCAGGCGTGTTTATCCATGTTTTCCTCCCCGTTTGCTGTGATTCAGGGTAAGTTTAACATAGAATCGGCAAAAAGAAAACGCTTCTTTTATTCGTTCTTCGACAGAAAACGCATGTAGGACAAGGCCATTTCCCTGTCTTTGCTTGAAAGAGAGTCATAGACATCCAGTACCCTGCTCTGCTCAGGCGACAGATCCCTGGAGGAGCGTTCGAAAAACTGCGCTATGGAAATGTTGCAGGCAGAACAGATTTTTTCCAGTGTTTCAATACGGGGTTCTGTATTATTTTCAAACATGGAACTTAAGGTGGACAGAGAAATACCGGACTGTTTTGCCAGCCGATAGGTATTATAGCCGTTCTTTTCCATCAGTTCCCTGATTCTTTTGATACAATAATTTTCTTCAAACATACAGGCTGCTCCATAACATAGACAAAGATTATTATTATTTTAATATACGTCTTACAGGGGCAGAAAGATTTATAAACCGATGAAAAAGATAGATTATACGTTGCATTTGTGATATAATTCAGACATGGCAGAAGACAGATGTCTGAATATAGTGACGAAAATGGAATGGCAGTATTATGCGTTGGAGAATCAAAAAGAAAAAAGGGATGCTTCCGGATCCTGTTTATGAAAAAATCAGAGAACAGATATTTCGTGAGATACAAGAGGAAGCCCGGGCGCTGGAGAAGCAGGCGGGTAAAATCAGTCTTCCTGATGAAAATGATATTTGTAAACCTAAAAATATATGAGGTTGACAATTAAAAACACATTCTGTATACTTGCATAAGAGAAGTGAAAATGCAGGTATGTTTTAGCGGATGCCTGTATGAAAGCACAGATGAGGAGGCAGAAAAATGAAGGCGCAGAATGATGTGAAAATACAGGAAAACAGACTTACTGTTTACCAGATGACCCTGACGGGAATGATGACAGCTTTGCTTTGTATTCTGGGACCGCTGTCTGTGGCAGTTCCGGTAAGCCCGGTACCCATTTCACTGGGAAGCCTGGGAATGTATCTTGCGGCAGCTGTTTTGGGGAGACACCTGGGAACGCTGAGCTGTCTTCTGTATCTTCTGATTGGGATGATAGGACTCCCTGTTTTTTCAGGTTATACAGGAGGAGCCGGCAGACTTCTGGGACCGACTGGCGGATATCTTGTAGGTTTCGCTTTTCTGGTACTGATAGCAGGCTGCTTTACGGGACGTTTTTCACAGGACAGATGGAAAAGCCGACTGTGGGCAGCATTGGGAATGGTATTGGGAACTGCGGTGCTGTATTTTTTGGGGACATTCTGGCTGGCATGCCTTTCCGGAATTAGTTTTTATGAAGCCCTTTGGGCCGGTGTTATTCCGTTTATTCCCGGAGATATTGTGAAAATCCTGGCGGCTGTTCTTTTGGGAACGCCTCTTCGGGGCAGGTTGATTCAGGCAGGTTTTCTGACTGGCGGGGCCTTAGAAAAGCATTGACTTTTCCTTTTTTAACTGGTATATTGATTACTAGAT
>CALWGE010000084.1 GCA_944378225.1 uncultured Merdimonas sp. | reverse complement strand
GTCATGGAAAGAATGAAATGACTTAAGCGTCCCCGCTTTTTTCAGGTCACCAGAAAATTAAGGCTTCCGGACGGATTTCCGGTTCCCTGCTCCAGCAGAGAAATCAGCCCGCGGATGGTTTCCTCTGTGTCTTCCGGGTCGGTGGGATACAGTCCGTTATCCAGTTTTACCGTAAGAACAATCAGAACGATCTCTGCCAGCGCCGCCGGGTAATCAAAATGAATCTGTCCTTCCTGAATTCCCTGCTGAATGATTTCCGTCAGCACTGGCTTCATCTCCGAAATCAGATGACGGATATATTTCTGCCGGATGAAGGCGTCTTCCCGGTCGTCGGACAGTTCCGCGCCTGCTCTGGCACGAAAGGCGGAGGTGGAATTTCTGCAGGCCTGAAAAATCATGGCCATCCGGGTGAAGGGCGAGATATCGGTCTGTCTGGCCAGACTTTTGGCAGTCTCCAGCGGCTTCTCGTAGTTGCGTTCCACCAGGGCGTCCACGATGGAGTCTTTGGATGGAAAATAGTAGTAAATGCTTCCCTTTCCGATACCGGCAGTCTGAGCAATCTCACTGACAGAAATGTTCTGTATGTTTTTATTTTTCAGAAGAGCCTGGAGAGCGTCCAGAATTTGTTCGTGTTTTGTCTGATTCTGCAAGTCGTTCACCTCTTCCGTATGCTGAATTTGGCAAAAAGCGCGTTTCCATTGTTACAGATACTCAGTATAACACGGAGTACAGCAGTCTACAACCGGAAAATTATACAGAAAAAACATGGAAAAGCTGGATTTTTTTAGGAAAAGCTAGAGTTGACCAGTGGTCGAAAAAATGGTAAGGTATCCATGTAATCAAATCGACCGATGGTCGAAAAGGAAACTTTCCTATTAAGAGTGAGAAAGAAAAAGAGGAAAAAGGAATGAAGTATGCAGATTTTTTTGCGGAAATCAAAAGCCGTTTTATGAGCGCTGATGTAAGTGACATTCATGAACATCTGGCGTATCAGTTTAATATTACGGGAGAAGCAGAAGGAATCTTCTATGTGGAAGTAAAGGATGGAAAGCTCTACGTAGAACCCTATGAGTACTTCGACAGAGACGCGATGTTTACCGGAAGCGCGGACACCTTTATGAAGATTGCGGAAGGAAAAATGAATCCGGTGGCAGCTGTGGGAATGATGAAGCTGAAAGTAGAAGGAAATATTGAGAAAGCGCTGAGGCTTCAGGAACTCATTGACAGGAATCAGAAGGAAGGTCGGTAAAATGAAAAAGCCGCTGGTAAAAGGAGCAGCTGTCCTTCTGGGACTGCTGGCAGTTTCAGAGGCAGGAGCATCTGCTTATTTTTATCGGAGAACCATGAAGAGAAACCGCCTGAGCGTGGAACGGACTATAAAAATGTCCGGAACAGACTGGGGACAGTACGGCCCCATCATGCAGGAGAGAAAGGAATACATGCTGGCTCAGCCTCACGAGGATGTATTTAAGATGAGTCAGGACGGACTCCGGCTCCATGCCACATTCTTTCCAAATGGAGGAAGCAAGCGTGTGGCCATCTGCCTGCACGGCTATACCAGTCAGGGCATGAGCGATTACATAGGTCTTTCCGATTATTATCTGAAGCATGGATTCGCCATGTTTCTGCCGGACGCCAGAACCCATGGAAAGAGTGAAGGCAAATATGTAGGGTTCGGCTGCCTGGACCGCTATGACCTTCTGGGCTGGATCGGCTGGATTATCGAACGGTGCGGGGAAGATGTGGAGATTCTGCTCCACGGCACTTCCATGGGGGGAGCAACCGTGCTGATGGCAAGCGGACTGGAGCTCCCGCCTCAGGTGAAAGGAATCGTATCAGACTGCGGCTTTACTTCGCCGAAAGCTGTATTCACCCATGTGCTTCACTCTATGTACCATCTGCCCGCCTTTCCCCTGATCCAGATTTCCAGTCTGGTGAACCGCAGAAAGGCAGGATACGGGCTTGATGACTGCAACGCGGCGAGAGAAGTACGCAAGGCAAAGGTACCGATGCTTCTGATTCACGGAAGCGCCGACAGCTTTGTACCCTGCAGCATGTGCGATGAGATATATGAAAACTGCGCTTCGCCCAAAACGAAGCTGATTATAGAGGGAGCCGCTCACGCGGAAAGTTATTATAAGGATCCGGAAGCCTATGAAAAGGCCCTGGATGTATTTATCGGAGGAATTCTGAAATGATGAGAAAAAGAAAAGGATACCCGGTGTATCCGCTGACTGCTGCACAGAAATTTCACTTTTTTTACCAGAATTTCTGCCCGAAAAAGGAAGTACTGAATATCGGTACCAGCCTGACTATCGGCGTGGATCTGGATTTTGAAGAGCTGAAAAGAGCTATTTACAAGGCTTACGAACGCTGTGAATCCATGCGTCTGCGCTTTGCACATGACAAAGAGGGAAACTACTATCAGTATGTGGTGGCTAAAGAGGAACGTGATATTGAGTTTGTGGACTTCTCAGACAAGACTATGGAGGAAGCAGAGAAGATCATGACCGCCTGGACCCAGGTGCCCTTTAAGCGGGATGATTCTCCTATGAACCGCATCGTCATGATTAAGATGCCGGACGGTTTCCAGGGAATCTATTTCCTGGCTGACCACATGACCATGGACGCCCAGTCTCTCATCTGTTTTCTGCGTGACATCATCGAGCTCTACTGCAACGCCAAATATGAAGGCGTTCCTTATCCCAAAGATATGGCTTCCTACATAGAGCAGCTGGAGCGCGACCTGGCCTACGAGGCAGGAAGCAAGGCACAGGCAAAGGACGCCGAGTATTTTCAGAAACTGATTGACGAGTCAGAACCCATTTACAATGGAATCGACGGTCCTGCAGCCCTGGAGGCTGAGCGGAAGCGCAGCGGAAATCCGGACGCAAGAGCTGCCATCAATGTGTCTGACTGTGTGGATTCCGCTCTGGATATCTTCCATCTGGAAGCAGAGCCCACAAAACGGCTGATGGATTTCTGCGAGAAGTACCATGTATCCCTGGCAACCCTGCTTCTGATGGGGCTCCGTACTTATTTCCAGAAGATGAACGGCAATGACGACGTGTCCATCAATACAGCGATTGCCAGAAGAGCGACTATCAAAGAGAAAAAATCAGGCGGAACCAGAATTCATTCTTTCCCGTTCCGGACCATTATTTCTCCGGACCGCACCTTCCTGGACGGTGTGTATACCATCCGCGATCTGCAGAATGAGTATTTCCGCCATGCAAACTATGATCCGGTGGCATACTTTGCATACCGCGGCAGCAAGTATCCGAACCCCATGGGCCAGACCTACGAGCCCATCGCGCTGACCTATCAGCCCATGACTCTGAAAGAGAAAGGACTGGATCAGCTGGGCGACATCCAGTACAAGACAAAATGGTATCCCAACGGAGCGACGGTACAGGCTATGTACCTGACTGTTATGCACCGCGCGGAGGACAACGGACTGGATTTCAACTTTGAGCATCAGATAAAGGCCGTATCGAGAGAAAAGCTGGAGTATCTGTATTACTATCTGTGTAAAATCATGTTCAAGGGCGTGGAGAATCCGGACCTGAGCATCGGGGAGATTATGAAGCTCGTATAAACCATACATAATCAATATAAATCATAACGTGTATCAATTACTGGGAGGAAGAAATATGTTTGAGCAGCTGGTAAATATTATTTGTAATTATGTGGAAGTGGAGCCGGAAAATATTCATCCGGAATCCCGGTTTATGGAGGATCTCGGTTTTACCTCTTTCGATTTCATGAGTATGCTCGGAGAGCTGGAGGAAGAGTTTGATGTGGAAATCGAGCAGCATGAGGCGGCAGATATCCGCACTGTGCAGGAAGCGGCGGCTTACCTGGAAAAGCTGAAGGCTGAGGCGTAAGAAGAGGAGTAAGAAAAGCAGATGTTGTGTTCAAATATTCGACAGATACTGGTAAATTCAGAAAAGCAGTTTGGGTCAGAGGACGCTGTCCGGTATAAAATTGCGAAAAACGCCATAGAGTCCAAATCCTATACTCAGCTGAAACAGGACAGCGAAAGCTTTTCCTGCGCCCTGAAGGCACTGGGCGAGCAGGGAAACCATGCAGCGGTTATCGGCGCTACTTCCTATCCCTGGATTGTAAGTTACTTCGGTATCGTAAACTGCGGCAGCGTGGCAGTTCCCCTGGATGCCTCTCTGCCGGCAGAAGAGCTTTGCGAACTGATAGACCGGGCGGACGTCACCGTACTGGTTCTGGATGATATCCGCAAAGATGTAGCCTCCATGGCAAAGGAACGCTGCCCGAAACTGAAATATCTGATTTCCATGCAGAAGGAAGAAAGCGATGAGGAGGCCCTGTCCTTCCGTCAGCTTCTGGAAGAGAACAGAGGAACCTGCGAAGACGAGCCGGATCCGGATAAGCTCTGTACCATTATGTTTACATCCGGAACTACGGGCAAGAGCAAGGGGGTTATGCTGACCCAGCGGAACCTGGCAGAGAACGCCACCTGCCTGGACATGAAGATCCCGCCCCGTACCGTGGTTCTTTCCGTGCTTCCGATTCACCATGCCTACTGTCTGAGCATGGATATCCTGAAGGGACTTTCTCTGGGATCTGTAATCTGTATTAACGATTCCCTGATTCGCGTGGCGAAAAACATCAAGCTGTTTCAGCCCAATATGATTCTGATGGTGCCGCTGATGATTGAAAGTATGGCCAGAAAGCTGGAAGAAGTGTCGGGTCTTCCGGCCGCCCTGGTAAAACGCCAGGTTTTCGGAAAAGACTTCCACACCATCTGCAGCGGCGGAGCCTATCTGCCGCCTGCCATGCTTGATTTGTTCGGACGCTACGGAATCACCATCCTGCAGGGATACGGCATGACAGAATGCGCTCCGGTTATCAGTACGACGGTAAGCTGGAATATCCGGAAAGGATCTGTGGGACAGCTGCTGCCCAACTGCGAGGCGAAAACTGTGGATGAGGAGCTCTGGGTACGCGGGAGCAGCGTGATGCTGGGATATTACAAGATGCCGGAGGAGACAGCCGCGGCTCTTGAGGATGGCTGGCTGAAGACAGGTGATCTGGGCTACGTGGACGAAGAGGGCTTCGTCTATCTGACCGGCCGCAAAAAGAACCTGATTATCACCAAGAACGGAGAAAACGTTTCTCCGGAGGAACTGGAGAATAAGATAGGCGAATACCGTCTGGTGCAGGAGATTCTGGTGCGCGAGAAGGAAGGCGTCATTGAGGCAGAGATTTATCCGGATTACGAGTATGCGAAGAAAAAGCATATCAAAGATATCCGGGCAGCCCTGCAGCAGCTGATTGATGAATACAACCAGGGCGCTCCGGCCTATAAGAAGGTGTACAGTCTGAAGATACGGGAGACCGAATTTGAAAAGAATACTTCCAGAAAAATCAAACGATATTAAAAGAAAACCCAGAGAATCAGAAGGGAGAAGCCACAGAAACAGAAGGGCTTCTCCCTTCTGTTGTATGCTTTTCCTGCGATATGGTAATTATGCACAAAAAAAGACCGATTTTTACACTATTTCAGAGTATAATTGTGCAAAACATAAAATTTACAAAGGATAAATTGCATTCTTTTTCATAAAATTGTATAATAATAACGTATTTAAATGAAAGAGAGGGCCTTTGTCATGAAACAAAATAACATGTTGGCAATGATTCTCGCCGGCGGGCGCGGTTCCCGTCTGCATGAACTTACCAATAAGGTCGCAAAGCCGGCAGTGGCATACGGAGGAAAGTATAAAATCATCGACTTCCCGTTAAGCAACTGCGCGAACAGCGGAATTGATGTGGTCGGTGTTCTGACCCAGTATGAGTCTGTACTTCTGAACAGCTATGTGGCAGGAGGAAGCAGCTGGGGACTGGATGCACGCGACAGCGGCGTCTTTGTACTTCCGCCCCGTGAGAAAGCGGATGCGAATCTGAACGTATACCGGGGAACAGCAGACGCGATCTCCCAGAACATTGATTTCGTGGATACATACGAACCGGAATATGTTCTCATTCTTTCCGGCGACCATATTTATAAGATGAACTACGCGAAGATGCTTAGCTTCCACAAAGAGAATAATGCGGACGCCACAATCGCGGTCATTGAGGTTCCCATGAAAGAAGCCAGCCGTTTCGGTATCATGAATACGGATACAGAGACAGGACAGATCGTGGAATTTGAGGAGAAGCCCGAGCATCCCAAGAGCAACCTGGCATCTATGGGTATCTATATCTTTAACTGGAAGCTGCTGCGCAAAATGCTGGTAGCTGACATGAAGAATGAAGAGTCCAACCATGATTTCGGAAAGGATATCATTCCGACCATGCTGAATGACGGAAAGAGACTCTTTGCCTATAAGTTCAAGGGATACTGGAAGGATGTAGGAACCATCGATTCTCTCTGGGAAGCAAACATGGACCTTCTGGATCGCAAGAGCGGCCTGGATCTGGACGACCGTACCTGGAAGATCTATACAGAGGATATTCCTACCTTCCCGCAGTATATTTCTGAAGAAGCAGATGTGAAGCACTCCTATGTGACTCAGGGCTGTGTTGTGGAAGGTGAAGTAAAGAACTCCGTTCTGTTCACCGGCGCGAGAATCGGGCAGGGCGCAAAGGTTTATGACAGCGTTCTGATGCCGGGAGCCGTTGTGGAGCCTGGCGCGGTACTGAACCGTGTTATCGTGGCGGACGGCGTGAAGATAGGAACTCAGGCGGTGGTCGGCAGCGCGGACAGCGAGCACATCGAGCTGATTGCGAAAAATGTAAAAGGGGTAGAATGATTATGGCAAGAGCATTAGGAATTATCAGTTTTTCAGAAAATCATATCTGGGTAGATGGACTGGAAGATTACCGTTCAA
>CALWGE010000083.1 GCA_944378225.1 uncultured Merdimonas sp. | reverse complement strand
GCGCCTTCCGGGCGCAAGCAGGTAACAGCCCCTTACAGGGGCAGAACAAGCCACCGGCTAAGCCGGTGGTCTTGACTCATATACTCATAAAGTGGGGACAGAATATATGATAACAGGGGATGCCGGGACTTCTTTCACTTATCCTGTATTTTTACATAAGATAATTTGAAATAAAAATTGAAAGGAAACTCTTATGGCAGACTGTCGAAATCAGATTGCAGCCGGCCGGGGCTGTTCCAGAGAACCCCTGCAAAGCATGCCTCTTGCCATGGCTTATGTACCCTGGCAGTTCTGGGGACGGACTCTGGAACCGGAGAAAGCTCTTTGCTGCGGTACGATATTTCCGGAACTGAATAAACCATTTTTGGGAAAGCGGGGTGTTGTACGATGATGCAGAGCCAGAATTGCCAGAACATGAACCGCTCTGTTCAGCAGAGCTGTAATGGTCAGAATCATGGAATTCAGGCCAGAGGTGTTCAGAGCCGGAACGTTCAGAATCAGGGAAGCTTTGTTTCTTCTTCCTGCACACCTTGCCAGTATACCAGAACATCAACTGTTCAGCAGGGGTGTCCCGGAGCAGCACATTCCCAGAATTGCAAAGATATGAATGTTTCTGAACCAAAGTCAAGCGGCCTGTCAAAACAGCAGCTGATGAAACGGGTGACACTTTGCGGATTTGCCTGCACTGATGCGGTTATGTATCTGGATACACATCCGGATGATGCAGAGGCGCTCTCTTATTTTAAAGAACACAATCGCATGTATCAGGAAGCAGTTGAGGAATATTCCAGGCTTTGCGGCCCCCTTACTCTGTCCAATGCCCGGCATTGCGGGGATTACTGGAACTGGGTGAACCAGCCGTGGCCCTGGCAGTAAAGGAGGGAGCAGGAGAGTATGTTTAATTATGAGAAAAGACTAGAATATCCCATTCATATAAAAGAGACAAATCCAAAGCTGGCGAAAGCGATTATTACACAGTATGGAGGCCCATACCCCAGAAAGTTATAGTACTCTATAAACGCAGTAAATACGCACTTTCCCGGCTTCACGGTCAAAGACGATCTTGTCGCAGATGGACCGGATGGCCTGCGATTTCTGCTGCTGAGGGGTGTCTGAGCGCAGGATATCCACAACACCGCGGATGCGCCGGCGCATCTCCTGGTGATGGTCGGCAGCCGGCGCAGGACTGAGTTTTTCCATCAGTCTTTCTTTCTGCCTGCTCAGGCGTTCTCGCTCCCGGGAAATCAGTTCCCTGTTCTGCTTATATTCTTCAAGCGTATCGACTCCATCCTGGTAGGCAGCGCGGATGCGCTTTTCTTTTTCATTCAGCTTCTCGAGTGAGAGATTCAGAAACTCAAGCTCCTCACTTTCCGCCGGAACTGCAGTCAGTTCTTCCCGGTATTCGAATTTCCCTTCCTGAATATGTGAATCCAGGGTGTCAAGGATAGCCTGCTCCAGAAGTGACAAGGAAATATAATGTGACACCTTACATTTTCCCTTCCCGTAGGAGATGCACTGAAAACCTTTTGTGGCAGGGCTGTACGTGAGAGAGGAGCCGCAGGAAGAGCATTTGACCAGATTTCCCAGCCAGTGGCTGTAAGAATCTGCAGGCCGGCTCTTCGGCCTGCGGTACGCTCCGGATATGGCAGCCTGAACCTGGTCAAAAAGCTCGGGACTGATAATGGCTTCATGATTACTTTCAGCCACAATCATGTCCGGACTGGAGGCCGCAGGGCCGCGAAGATTGTTGCGGCCGACATTCCAGCGGGCAAAACCTTTATATACAGGATTCTGCAAGATGTATTTAACCGTGCGGTTCTCCCAGAGACCGCCACGTTTCGTAGGAATTCCGAGTTCATTCAGCTGGCGGGCAATGGAGCTAAAGGCAGCATGGTCATTCACATATTTCCGGAAAATCATCCGGACAATTTCTGCTTCTTCAGGTACAACTTTCAGGGTACCTCTTTCAGCATTTTCATAGCCGAGTGGCGCTCTAGCCATATATCCGCCCTGCATGGCCTTTTCTGTCATGCCGCGTTTAACTTCGCCAGAAAGACGGATAGAGTAGTATTCGTCCATCCACTCAATAATACGCTCGATGAGGGATCCGAAAGGACCATCTGCAAGCGGTTCTGACACGCTCACGACCTCTACACCGGCCTTTTTCAATAGAGACTTATAAACTATCGATTCTTCCTGATTCCTGGCAAAACGGCTGAATTTCCAGACCAGAAGCACGTCGACCGGATGCTCTTTAGACTTTGCCCGGGCGATCATCTCCTGGAAGGCCGGGCGCTTGTCAGCTTTCCGGCCGGAGATACCGGCGTCAGTGTATATGTGTTCCAGAAACATATTGTTGCTCCGTGCGTAATCCCGCAGCAGGCGTTCCTGGGAATCAGGAGACAGCTCTTCCTGATCATGGGTACTCACACGGATATACCCGTATGCAGAACGAAGCCCTTCTTTTTTGCTCATAGTATCACCTTCCTGTAAAGTGTATGCTTGGTTCTTGGCTGGATTTCCTGTTGCGACGTCGCAACGGGCATAAACTGGAAAAATGGGTATAAAAAAGACAGCCAGCGAGAACGGATGTTCCGCTTGCGGTGGCTGTCCGGAGATGATACACTATGAATTGGTTGAAGATGGTATCTCTCCGGAGATATCCGCCGGCTTCCTGTTGGTGCAGGGGGCCGGTTTTCTTATTTGACTTTTCGGGTTAATTTGCTATAATATATTTAACAGGATAGCCGGTGGGTGAATGCACCTCACCCGTCCCGGCGAAATTTAGGATCTACAAAAAATAGTCGTCAGCTTCGTCAGGGCAGGACGGCTATTTTTTATGCGTAAAATTCAAAATGGCGACAATCAGCAGAGCAACGCTCACGATGAGGCTCAATTCTTCATATGTACTCATAATTACCACCCCTTCCACAGGAATCTCAGAACGGGCGGGAGCACGTCCCCGGCTACCCGGTTAAGTATATTATGTTGTCAAGGTGGCCCCGGCTCCGTAAGGAGCCAGGGAAAGCGTCTAAATCTGAAGATTAATACTGTTTTGAGATTGTTTAATTAATTCTTGATATTGTGAAGGGTTTAATTTAATAGGCAATTTATTCATTTGACGTATAATACGTTCATAATCAAAGACCGGACAGAGAGCATAAACGGAAGAATAAGAATTTATTCTTTCTAACATCGCAGTTCGATTTAATTCCCATGAATTACCCCGCCTTACATAAAAGGACCACCAAGGATGGTTACAGGTACTGATTTGCAATCTATGGCAGCCAAAAGGATTTTCAGTCATATAACTGGCACCATAACAAAAACGTGGATTTCCAGATCTGCAACGGTCTCCATAGCAGTAGTTCAGCTGACCGATTATTTTTCTGTCTATTAGCTGTCCGTTTATAATTACGAAAGTTGATTTCCAATTACTGACTAATTCGTATAACATAATAAATGCAAGATATTCCTTAGGATTTGAGGAGTAAATTGCTTGATGCAGTATTTTGCCATTATCCGTCTGCTCATGATATTGTGGTGCCATTCGAGCTAAAGCAACCGCTTTTTGATAATTTTCAGACGACGATTTTCCAAATGATACCGAAACATGCCATTCGGGAAGTAAACTATTGTCTTCGTGGTTTTCATAAAATTGAACTGGTGGTTCTGTATACGGAGCCTGGAAAGTTTCAACTTTAATAACAGGATTAAGGTTTTTAGATGGAGTTGCAGGAAGAAAGAGTGCTTTTATGCAATCAATAAACCATCCTATTCCAAATAAGCCGCCAGTTACTGTATAGATTAAACCTAATCCAATTTTTCCATCAATATATTTATGAAGCCCAAACCATCCACCAAAAACAGTCACCAGTATTCGTGTTGTTTTTGTCATAACAAATCCCCCTACATTTGCAATTACTTTATGACTTCCATTACAGCCAAACATGGCTCAAAGAATACGATATAATTGTCGATTTTCACATAGGGGCTAAATTTCTGCCGATAGCAATCAAGCGCATCTTGGAGAAACTTCGGTGTTACTTCCAGAAATTCAGCCATTTCTTCTGGAGAAGTCCTCCTGGCTTTGTAGGCATTCAGAATTCCTTGGATCCCTATTTTTTTGTTATATGCCCAGAGCCGTGCCCGGAGTTCCTGTTTCTGGTTACCGATATCGGTCTGAACCAGAATGTCTCCAGCAGAAGTGTAGTGATGCCCAAGCTCTTCTGCCAGAATGCAGGATTTTTCTGCTTGGGTAACTATTTTTCTGTTAAGAGCGACAACACCATCACAGTATAGGCCCTTGAGTCTGGTATCTGAAAGATCATAGTTTTCATAAACCGTTACGTTTTCTTGTAAAGCGGTTTCTAATAATTCTTCGTATTTTGTCATTTTTTATTTTCGAGTGGATTTCACAAAAGCTGCAAATTCCTTGATTTTTTCTAGTTCTTCTTCAGTATACTCATCGCCATCAAAATGGGCAGCGATGGTGGAAGGGTGTTCATTGCTTTTATATTCAATATTTCCATTTACAAGAGCATCAGCACTAATATTCAAGGCATCACATATTCGAATAATGTTCTCTACGCTGGCTTTACGTACACCTCTTTTGAAAATACTGTCAAGGGTAGAGTAAGGCATTTCTATTTGTGTAGTGAATTCTCTAACGCTACGATATTTAGATAAGATTAAGTTTTTTAACAGTTCTTCTGTCTCTCCCATGTATTTACCTCCTCTTATTACAAATCAATCGTATCATGCCATGTACGAAATATCAACAAAAATTTATGAAAATTCAAAAAAACCTGTTGACATTAACGAATATTCATTTATAATAAAAATAAATTAACGAAAAATCGAAAACAAGAAAGGAGTGTTTGGCTTGCGGTATTTGGTTCTAGTCGGAGAATTGGCTAAAAAGAAAATAAGCAAGGAAAGTATCGCAGAATGTTTGGGAATTCACAGAAATAGCGTGACGAATAAACTGAATGGTGGCTCATTTTCTGTTGATGAAGCTGTTGAAATCAGAGACAAGTTTTTTCCTGAATGGAAAATAGAGGATCTTTTCGCCACAGAGGCCGACGGGAAGGAGGTGGTGTAGGTAATGATGACAATATTATTTGCCATTACATCAGTGATATGCGCCATAGGATGGCTGAACAGATATGTCAGCACATGCGCTCTTGTTTATTACATCGAAAAGAAGGGGTACACTCAGCCAAGCGATGAAGAGCTTAAAGAGTGCACCCTGTGGGCTGCTGGAAAAATATTTAAGAAATAGGAGTAGTAAGGGCAAACTGGGCTTTTATCAATTCTGTAATAACATTTGAAGCAATTTGAGTAAGAGCATTTAAAGAGGTAGAACCTACTTTCCCTGCTATAGATTTTACACCATTCCAGATATTGTTTTCACGGATATTGGCAAGAAACTCATGGCCTTTGGGTGTTAGGTCAGAAACAGTATATGAAGCATAATTTAAGGTGTGAGAAGGATTCAGCAAAAATTCACTTAATTCGCATTGCCGGAGATGGTACATAATTTCTTCTAAAGAGTATTGAGGGAAAAACTCAGGTATTGTCTCAGAATCAAAACGATAATAGTGTTGAAGGTCAGGTAAAGCTTCAATGACTAAGAGAATGTCCCTTATACAGTCAGGATTCAATTTCATGGGATGCCTCCTTTATATTTTATAAAGAAAGTGTAGCACAGAAGGAAAGATAAGGAAATAGGCATTGCAGGTGAAGACCGGAAGGAGGTGGTGTAAATGGAACTAAGAGAGGTAAAGACTAAAGAACTTGTTGAAGAGCTAAAAAGAAGAGATGGAGTACAGGTGGAATATGCTGAACCGTATATCGATAAAACATTTACCATAAACGGTCCAGCATGCATTTTAATCTTAATTGATTAGCGGATTTTGGAGTATGGATAAATACCTTTTATATGAGCGGCCAGATATTTTCCATGAGAAGGTGCTGACATCAGTTCGTTATAAACTGATTCAGACACTCCAGCATATGCGTAGAGTCCACCATGATGAAAAGAAACATATAATGTTCCATTTTCATATCCAATACTGGAAATATTGGATGAAATTACAGGTGTCATGTTCATATAGATAAACCTCCTTTCATAATATAGTTTTCTCCCCAGAATCAACATATAGAACTGAATAACTGTTCTATATACTATATATTGTACACAAAAGGAGGATTGGATCAAGTGCAAGAACAAACATTCGGACAAATTCTGCGAAATGCACGAAGAAAACAAGGAATCACACAACAAAAATTGTCAGAAATGACAGGATTTACCATCCGTGCAATATCTTACTGGGAAACGGATAGGCATGAAATATCACTGAAAAATGCAAATGTTATTGCAAAAACTCTTGGAATAACAATACCTGTCGGTAAAAAACAATAAGCCCTTCGGGGCTTAGGAGCTGTAGCTCAGAGGAAGAGCAGCCGCCTCATAAGCGGAAGGTCTCGGGTTCGAACCCCGGCAGCTCCAATTACATATGCGCAAATGTAAGAAAGATGGACAAAAAGTAACTCATAAAATAAATCGGAGGTGATCGAGTGAAAAAAATCACAGGTATTCTGTTTGTTCGCGAAGAAAGCGAAACGGAATATCGCAGATGGGATACGCTGACGAAAGAGGAAGCAGAGAGAATAAGTAATTTTATAAATCAGGAAGCAGCAATAGCGAGCGGCTTCCGGAAAGTGGCCACCGCATGAGCGGGGCCAGAAAGGACAAGCTGTGGGAAGGATTGAATATTTTTTTGAAGAGACACTGCCGGGGCAGCTTATTGGCACACTGGGAGCAGTGGTTATTCCTGGAATAATTTTGATGCTGGGGGTGATGCTGTGAGCAAGCAGGAATATCTGCATGGGCTTGCCTATGATGATCTGTCAGATGAGCAGGTGCTGCAGGGATTTGCAGCTCACTATCTGTGCGCGGGCTTATCCAGCCGGGATGTCTGCCGGGACGTATGTCTGGCTGCATCAGCATCCGCAGCCAGAGAAGTGGGGGATCGCTTGATGTGCGTATTCCGGATTCTAGCGGGGAAGGAAGATGAAGATGAGTAAGAAAGACTGTGCGATGCAGCTGG
>CALWGE010000082.1 GCA_944378225.1 uncultured Merdimonas sp. | reverse complement strand
TCATATCTGCAATTTTCAAGGTTCAATCTGAGCCTATTTCTTAGGCTTCATTTTTTCATAACTCATTTGACACTACCGCTGGCAGCTGTTCCGCGTTCAGACTGCGTAGAGAAAAGCGGGACTTTCTGGAAAGTCCCGCCTGAACAGATTACGGAGCGATAACAGGTGTATCGTTGTCATCGCATAAACAGCCCTCAAAGGTGGAAAGTTTTGAATGCAGAATCATTTCCAGCCTGGAAATGGCATTTACCATGGATTCCACAGATTTATTTGTAGCCAGAAGAACTTCAGGTGTTACGTCTTCCATAGCCACTATTTTCTGGATTTTCTCACCTTCTGCATTCAGAATGTGAGACAGGGCAGTTTCTTCCAGTGCTACGGACTGGATAATATCGGTAACGGCCTGTGCTCTGGTTGTTGTACTGGCGGTAATAACTGGCATTCCCATAATTGTTTCTACTCTTTGTTTTGAATTAAGCTTACGCTCACAATATATTATGTGTAAAAGAAAATTTCGCAACTCTGCCGGTTGACGTTCTGCATGTTAAAAGGAGATGGAAAATAAAAATATGTATCATCAGGGGAAAAGTATTGACAAGTCTGGTGATTTTCTATAGTATAAAAGATAATATCGCATAGAGTTTTCTGGCGAGTACTGGGACCACTCCTTTGGAGTTAAGGCCATACGGACAGCCGGGTCCACTGCCGAATGGCGGATTACCGCCTTATTGATTGAGTTAAAAGCTCAAATTTTATAAGTTGGTTACTTTATAACCGAAATGCGTATTTATGCAGACTTGTGAAACGGTCAATAAGAGTAGGAAAAGTATGATTGCTGTATAGACTCTGTGCAACCTGTACGGATGCTCCATCTCCATCTTCGGTAAGGTTTTGCCGCTGGAGGAGGGACGGTGTGCCTCGTTTCAGGCACAGAATTCTTTGACTGGTTTTTGCAAGCTGCATGTCTGCAGCTTGTTTTTTTGCGGATTTTTTGCAAAAGAACGGCAAAAGTCTGCAGACAGGGGAGAAAAGAGAGATACGACAGAAAAGGGAGAATGAACATGACTGGCAGGAATAACAGAAATCAGGACAGAGCTCCGATTTATGACGCACTGCAGCAGTTTCGCCATATGCGTGTAGTGCCTTTTGACGTTCCGGGACATAAGCACGGACGTGGAAATCCGGAACTGACACAGTTTTTGGGAGAACAGTGTGTTGCTATTGATGTAAACAGTATGAAGCCGCTTGATAATCTCTGCCATCCGATTTCCGTCATACGGGAGGCAGAAATTCTGGCCGCGGAGGCTTTTCAGGCAGCTCACGCATTTTTGATGGTGGGAGGAACCACCAGTTCTGTACAAAGCATGGTGCTGTCTGTCTGTAAGCGGGGAGATAAAATTATTCTGCCCCGCAATGTGCACAGGAGTGTGATTAACGCACTTGTACTTTGTGGAGCGATTCCGGTCTATGTGAATCCGGAGGTGGATAAAAAGCTGGGAATTTCGCTGGGCATGAAGCGGGAACAGGTGGCCAAGGCCATAGTGGAGCATCCGGACGCGGTAGCCGTACTGGTGAATAATCCTACCTATTATGGAATCTGCAGTGATTTGCGGGCGATTGTGGAAATGGCTCATGCGGCGGGCATGTACTGTCTGGCGGACGAAGCCCATGGTACGCACTTCTATTTCGGGGAGAATATGCCGGTTTCCGCTATGGCGGCGGGTGCAGACATGGCAGCCGTATCCATGCATAAAAGCGGCGGAAGTCTGACCCAGTCCAGCCTTCTGCTGGCCGGTGAGCGAATGAGTGAGGGACATGTGCGGAAAATCATCAATCTGACGCAGACTACCTCGGGCAGTTATCTTCTGATGTCCAGTCTGGATATCAGCCGGCGGAATCTGGCTCTGCGGGGAAAAGAAGTGTTCAAAAAGGTGGTGCAGATGGCAGAATATGCCCGGGAGGAAATCAATGCCATCGGCGGTTATTATGCCTTTGGAAAGGAACTGATCAACGGGGATTCCATCTTTGATTTCGACGCTACCAAGCTGAGTGTCCATACGAGAGACATCGGTCTGGCAGGCATCGAGGTATATGATATCCTGAGAGACGAGTACGATATTCAGATAGAATTCGGAGATATCGGAAATATTCTGGCCTACCTTTCCATGGGAGACCGTCCTCAGGAGCTGGAGCGCCTGGTAAGCGCTCTGGCAGAGATACGCAGACGTTATCAGTGCGACGGAAGCGGTCTGATGGATCACGAATATATTGATCCGGAAGTGGTTATCAGTCCTCAGGAAGCATTCTACGCCAAGCAGAAAAGTGTGCCTCTGGAGGAAAGCATCGGCCGTGTCTGCAGTGAGTTTGTTATGTGCTATCCGCCCGGGATACCGATTCTTGCCCCTGGCGAGCGCATTACGGCTGAGATTCTGGAATATATCGACTTTGCCAAAAAGAAAGGCTGTTCCATGACGGGACCTGAGGACGCGGAAATTTTAAATATCAACATTCTGGAGGAGGTCGAATAGATGGAGCTGTGGTTCAGTGAATTTCATACGCCGGACGTAAAGCACAGCATTCGTGTAAACCGGCATCTGTTCTCTCATAAAAGTGAATTTCAGCAGATTGATATCTATGACACACCGGAGTTTGGAAGAATGCTGGTGCTGGACGGAAATGTCATGCTGACGGAGAGAGATGAATTTATTTACGATGAAATGATTACACATGTGCCGATGGCGGTTCACCCGAATATCCGGGATGTGCTGGTAATAGGCGCAGGAGACGGCGGCGTTGTCCGGGAGCTGACACGGTATGATTCCATCGAGAGAATCGATCTGGTAGAGATGGATAATCAGGTGGTAGAGGCATGTCGGCTGTATCTTCCGGAAAACGCCTGCAAGCTGGATGACGAGAGAGTTCACATTTATTTTGACAATGCTCTTCGCTTTATTCGCCGCTGCACCGGGGAGTACGATCTGATCATTGTCGATTCGATGGATCCTTTCGGACCCTCGGAAGGATACTTTACGCGGGAATTTTACGGAATCTGTTATAACGCTCTGCATGAGGACGGAATTATGGTGAATCAGCAGGGGAGTCCCTTCTACCGGCATGATGCGGATGCCATGCAGAGGAGTCATCAGCGCATCGTTTCGACCTTTCCCATCAGCCGTGTTTACCAGGCGCATATCCCTACCTATGCGGCAGGCTACTGGCTTTTTGGGTTTGCCAGCAAGAAGTACCATCCCATTGATGATCTGAATGTGGAGAGATGGAGTCAGAAGAAGCTTGAGACCCGGTATTATACGACAAACCTGCACCTGGGATCTTTCTATCTTCCGGCTTTTCTGGAAAAAATGCTTGAGGAGGTGGAGTAGGAGATGAAACAGAACATAGAAACTTTTATCGGCTGTGATGCCCGGTATGAGGAAGCAGGGATCGTGATTTACGGAGCGCCCTTTGATTCTACTACCAGTTTTCGGCCGGGAGCCCGCTTTGGTTCAGCTGCAATCCGTCATGAGAGTTTTGGACTGGAGACTTACAGTCCTTATCAGGACAGGGATCTGACGGATTATTCCATCTTTGACGCAGGGGATCTGGAGCTGTGCTTCGGCAGCCCCCAGGCTGCGCTGAAGGATATCGAGAACTGTGCCGATGAAATTCTGAAGGATCAGAAGCTGCCTGTTCTTCTGGGAGGAGAACATCTGGTGACGCTGGGAGCCGTACGCGCGGCTATCCGCCGGTATCCGGAGCTTCATATTATTCATTTTGACGCCCATGCAGATCTGCGCAGTGATTATCTGGGAGAGCCGCTCAGTCATGCTTGTGTCATGCGCAGATGCCATGAATGTCTGGGTGACAACCGGATCCACCAGTTCTGTATCCGGAGCGGAGACAGAGAAGAATTCCGTTTTGCAGAAGAACATACAGATTTTCATCCTTTCAGTTTTGAAGGGCTGGAATCTCTGGTGCATTCACTGAAGGAACTGGATCTGCCGGTCTATCTGACCATCGATCTGGATTGTCTGGATCCTTCTGTCTTTCCGGGAACAGGGACACCGGAGGCCGGAGGCGTCAGTTTTCTGCAGCTTTTGGAGGCCATGAAACTGGCATGTCAGACTCGCGTGATCGGTGCAGATATTAATGAGCTTGCGCCTATGCTGGATGCAAGCGGAGTATCTACAGCTGTTGCAGGCAAAGTTCTCAGAGAGCTTTTGCTTTTACTGTCAGAATAAAAATACCACATAGAGAAGGAGAAAAATAAGATGAGCAGAGTATTGGTAATCGGCTGCGGCGGAGTTGCTTCCGTAGCTATCAGAAAATGCTGTCAGGTCAGCGATGTGTTTCAGGAGATTTGTATCGCCAGCAGAACAAAGGAGAAGTGTGATCAGCTGGCTGAAGAGCTTAAGGGGACTACAAAGACTGTGATCACAACGGCGCAGGTAGATGCGGATGATAAGGATCAGCTGGTTCGTCTGATTCGGGAGTATCAGCCGGATCTTGTGATGAATATCGCGCTTCCCTATCAGGATCTGACTATTATGGACGCCTGTCTGGAGTGCGGAGTCAATTACATGGACACAGCCAATTATGAGCCGGAGGATACTGAGGATCCGGAATGGAAGGCGATCTATGAAAAACGCTGCGAGGAGAAGGGATTTTCTGCTTACTTTGATTACAGCTGGCAGTGGGCATACCGTGAGAAGTTTGAGAAGGCAGGATTGACGGCGCTGCTTGGCTGCGGCTTTGATCCGGGTGTAACTCAGGCATATTGTGCCTATGCGAAGAAACATGAATTTGACGCCATTGATACCATTGACATTCTGGACTGCAACGGCGGCGATCATGGCTATCCCTTTGCCACCAATTTTAATCCGGAGGTGAATCTGCGCGAGGTATCCGCTCCGGGCAGCTACTGGGAAGACGGACACTGGGTTGAAATTCCTGCCATGAGCATCAAGAGAGAATATGAGTTTGACGAGGTGGGACAGAAGGATATGTATCTGCTTCACCATGAGGAGATAGAATCACTGGCGGAAAATATTCCGGAGGTAAAGAGGATTCGCTTCTTTATGACCTTTGGACAGAGCTATCTGACTCATATGAAATGCCTTGAAAATGTAGGAATGCTTTCTACGGTTCCCGTTTCCTTTGAGGGAAATGAAATTGTACCGATTAAGTTCCTGAAGGCGCTTCTTCCGGATCCGGCAAGCCTTGGGCCGCGGACCCATGGTAAAACAAATATCGGCTGCATTTTCACCGGAAAGAAGGACGGAAAAGACAAGACTTACTATATTTACAATGTTTGCGATCATCAGGAATGCTATCAGGAGGTAAAAAGTCAGGCAATCAGCTATACCACGGGTGTTCCGGCCATGTGCGGCGCTCTGATGCTGCTGACCGGGAAGTGGACAAAGACAGGAGTGCATACCGTAGAGGAGTTTGATCCCGATCCCTTCCTGGATGCGCTTGATCAGTACGGACTGCCCCGGAGAGAATCTCACGAGCCGGTTCTGGTAGACTGAGGATGAATGGAATGGAAAAGAATACACCGGTGTTTGCGGCACTTGATCAGGAGAGGATGCAGAGCCTGAGGGCTCTGCCCACACCCTGCTATATCATTGATGAAAAGAAGCTGGAGGAAAATGGGCAGATTCTGAAAGAGGTTATGGAGCATACAGGCTGTAAAATCCTTCTGGCCCAGAAAGCGTTTTCCAATTACGATTTTTATCCGCTGCTGTCCGGATATCTGTCCGGGACAGAGGCCAGCGGTCTGTATGAAGCCCGTCTGGGAAAGGAAGAGATGCCGGAGAGGGAAGTTCACGTATTCTGCGCAGCCTATAAGGAGAATGAGTTTGACGAGCTTCTGAAGTATGCAGATCACATTGTGTTCAATTCCCCCCGCCAGCTGAAAAAGTTTGGCGAAAAGGCAAAAAGGAAAGGAAAAAGCATAGGCCTTCGAATCAATCCTCTCTGTTCCACCCAGGAAGGACATGCGATCTATGATCCCTGTGCCCCCGGAAGCCGTCTGGGAACTACCCGGGAATCCTGGGACAGAGAAATGACAGACGAGCTGATTGACCTTCTGGACGGACTTCATTTTCATACGCTGTGCGAGCAGAACGCAGACGCTCTGGAAATCACAGTGAAAGCCGTGGAAGAGCAGTTTGGCGATGTCCTCCCGCAGATGAAGTGGCTCAACATGGGAGGAGGCCACCATATCACAAGAACAGACTATGATCGGGAGCTCCTGGAGCAGATTCTGCGTTCTGTACAGGAAAAATGGAGACTGCAGGTTTATCTGGAACCGGGAGAAGCTGTCGCTTTGAATGCAGGTTATGTGGCAGCACGGGTTTTGGACGTAGTGGAAAACTCAGGAATCCGGACAGCCATTCTGGATGTGAGCGCCGCCTGTCATATGCCGGATGTGATCGAGATGCCTTATCTGCCCCCGCTGTACGAAAGCTGCGGAGAGGAGCAGGCCTGTGTTTCATACCGTCTGGCCGGTCCCACCTGCCTTTCAGGAGACGTCATCGGGGAGTATTCGTTCTGCAGGGAGCTTCGGGAAGGCGAGGTTCTGCTGTTCGGCGATATGGCTATTTATACCACCTGTAAAAATAATACCTTTAATGGAATGCCGCTTCCGGATATCTGGAAGCTGGGAAGAGAAGGAGAGCTTGTTCCTCTTACAGAGTTCGGATACGGAGAGTTTAAGAGGAGACTGGGAAAAAGATGGAAATCAGCGCGGGCGATTTAGCAGAGTTGAAAAAAGGAATCCTGTTCAGAAATATGTCTGAGGAGGATATCCGGGTTTTGATGGACATCATGAAACCGGAAAGAAGAATCTATGAAAAGAATACAGTTGTTGTAAGAGACGGTGATTTTATCACGGAGATGTCCATTCTCATATCGGGAGAACTTAGGCTGTTCCATATTGATTCAAATGGCAACAGCAATCTGCTGGAAATCCTGCAGCCGGGTGACAGCCTTGGCATGCTGAATGCTGTTGGGCAGTACAGGCTTCACTTGTCTGCTGTGACAATGAAAAAAACAGAGATTTTTTTACTCAACGTAAATCCTCTGCTGAGAAGTAATGTCCTTACGGCGTCTGTACAGATACGCTTCCTGCAGAATCTGACGCTGGCTTTGGCGCAGAAAGCACACCGCCTCAGTGTCAAGCTGGAGGAAAGCGTAAGAAGATCGACCAGAGACAGAATTCAGGATTACCTGTCGGCGCAGTACCATAAAGCAGGAAGCAGAATCTTTTCCATTCCGTTGAATCGGCAGGATCTGGCAGATTATTTATTTGTAGATCGAAGTGCGATGTCAAATGAATTATGCAAAATGAGGGAGGAAGGTCTGATCAAATTTGAAAAAAGCAGATTTGAGCTTCTGATTGAAATGCCGATTACAGAAGAAGAAATTGATCCGAATGAAGAAAAATGAAGGAGCTGTCGCACTAAATAATTAGTGCGGCAGCACTTTTTTTGCAGAGAATAAGAGCCAGGTCTGTGCAAGGCCTGGCTCTTGGTGTAAAATTTATTTATGCGACTAAATAAACTCTTACAG
>CALWGE010000081.1 GCA_944378225.1 uncultured Merdimonas sp. | reverse complement strand
CCCAATACCCTGACAGAAGAAGATATTAAGAATGAGAATATATCGCAGATCCGCCTGCAGGACGGCTATGACAACATGTCAGATGTTGTAAGAGAGTTTGCTCAGGAAACAGGGGTAGGCTTTTTAGAGCTGCGGGAACCTTTGACGGAAATGTGGAAGACGCTGTATTCTGAAGATCCGGATCCGGAACACAATATAATGGAAGATGACTGGATTCATCTAAATGCAGCCGGACATATTTATCTGGCTTATCTTTTTCTGGAGCAGCAGGGAGCTTTGGTGGATGTATCCCGGGTGGAAATAGACAGAGACGGAATCAGCTCCGACGACGCCGAGGTATCGAACCTGCATTTCAGGGACGGATATCTGTATTATGACTATCAGGCACAAAGGCTTCCGATGGGAATTTCTCATGAATACTTTGAAGCGGATGAAAGTCTTCATATTCTGGACAGAATGAACAGGGAAATTATTCAGGTGCAGGATTTGCAGACGGATGCCGTTTATGATCTCTATATTAACGGAGAGAAGATAGGGTCTTTCGAGGGGGAGGAGTTTTCGGAAGGAGTTAATATTGCAAACATCCGGGAAAACCCTTTGCAGATGTATGCAAGGGCCGTTGAGCAGATGAACCGAGGAAGAAGAGTATCGGAGCTTACTTACCGCGAGGTTGTACAGGATTTTACAGACTGCGGCTCAGGACAGACCACGGAAGAGGAACTGGAAACTGCTTATCAGACCTGGAAAGAAGAGGACACGTCCTACCGTCAGGGAATGCAGGAGCTGGTTCAGGAGGGAATTCAGACGAAAGAACGGATAGCGATCGTACGGCAGGATATGGAGGTTCCGGATGCTGTATTTGAACTTCCGGGAAGCATACATAAAAAGGCGATTGCGGCAGTAATCGTATTGGGAACTGTTCTGGCGGGAGTCTGCGCACTATTCTTCATAAGGCGGAGAAAGCGGAACAATATTGACAAACAAGGCAAATAAATTTACAATATTAAAGATTATGCGGCCTGCGTCTCGCGAGGAATGGAACAGAAAAAGACGGCGGGAAATTGTGCGGGCCCAGGAGGGAACAGATGAAACAGTATGGCGTAAATGAACTTCGCAGAATGTTTTTGGAATTTTTTGAGAGCAAGGGACATCTGGCTATGAAGAGTTTTTCTCTTGTGCCTCATAATGACAAGAGTCTTCTGCTGATTAATTCCGGTATGGCTCCGCTGAAGCCTTATTTTACCGGCGCGGAGATTCCGCCCCGCAGGAGAGTGACTACCTGCCAGAAATGTATCCGTACCGGCGATATCGAGAACGTAGGTAAGACAGCCCGTCACGGCACCTTTTTTGAGATGCTGGGAAATTTCTCCTTTGGAGACTATTTTAAGAGAGAAGCGATTCACTGGACATGGGAATTCCTGACTGATGTAGTAGGTCTGGATCCGAACCGTCTCTATCCGTCTGTATATCTGGATGACGATGAGGCTTTTGATATCTGGAATAAAGAAATCGGGATTCCGGCAGAGCGCATTTTCCGCTTTGGCAAGGAAGATAATTTCTGGGAGCACGGCGCTGGTCCCTGTGGTCCCTGCTCTGAGGTTTATTATGACAGAGGTGAAAAATACGGCTGCGGCAAGCCGGGCTGCACGGTAGGCTGTGACTGTGACCGTTACATGGAAATCTGGAACGATGTGTTCACTCAGTTTGATAATGACGGACATAATCATTATACTGAGCTGGAGCAGAAGAACATCGATACCGGTATGGGACTGGAGCGTCTGGCCAGTGTTGTGCAGGATGTGGATTCTATTTTTGATGTAGATACAGTGAGAGCTCTGCGTGACAAGGTTTGTGAATTTGCGCATGCTGAATACAAGAAGGATGAAACAAAGGATATTTCTATTCGTCTGATTACAGACCATATCCGTTCCGCAACTTTTATGATTTCGGACGGTATCATGCCGACAAATGAAGGACGCGGATATGTGCTGCGCCGTCTGATCCGGCGTGCTGCCCGTCATGGACGGCTTCTTGGCATTGAAGGCAAATTCCTGGCCCGTCTGAGCGAGAGTGTAATTGAAGGATCCAAAGACGGATATCCGGAGCTGGATGAGAAAAGAGCGTTTATTTTCAAGGTTCTTGATCAGGAAGAAGAGAAATTCAACAAGACTATCGATCAGGGTCTGAATATTCTGGCAGAGATGGAAGCAGAGATGCAGCAGAAGGGAGAGAAAACGCTCTCCGGTGATAACACCTTTAAGCTGTATGATACCTATGGATTCCCGGTGGATCTGACGAAAGAGATCCTGGAAGAAAAGGGTATGTCTGTGGATGAAGAAGGTTTTCAGAAAGCCATGGAAGAACAGCGTGTGAAGGCAAGAGAGGCACGCGCGGTAACAAATTACATGGGTGCAGACGCTACCGTTTATGATGAGATTGATCCGAGCATCACAACAGAATTTGTAGGATACGACAGATTGACAGATGAGTCTGAAATCACAGTTCTTACTACAGAAACTGAGATTGCAGAAGCACTGACAGATGGCCAGACCGGCACCATCTTTGTAAAAGAGACTCCGTTCTACGCGACAATGGGCGGACAGCAGGGTGATACCGGTATTATCCGCAGTGCAGACGGAGAATTTGAAGTACAGGATACCATTAAGCTGCTGGGTGGCAAAGTGGGCCATGTGGGCCGTGTGACAAAGGGAATGTTCAGGACAGGAGATAGAGTGACTCTGGAAGTGGCTTCTGCCAAACATGCAGATACCTGCAGGAATCACAGTGCAACCCATCTGCTTCAGAAAGCGCTGAAGACAGTATTGGGTGATCATGTAGAGCAGAAGGGCTCTCTTGTAACTCCTGACAGACTTCGTTTTGACTTCTCGCATTTCGAGGCAATGACTCCGGAAGAAATTGAAAAAGTGGAACAGATTGTAAATCAGGAGATTCAGGCAGCGCTTCCGGTTGTAACAGATATCATGAGCATTGAAGAAGCTAAGAAAACAGGAGCTATGGCTCTGTTTGATGAAAAGTATGCGGAAAAAGTGCGAGTGGTATCCATGGGAGAATTCTCCAAGGAACTTTGCGGCGGTACTCATGTTTCCAATACTTCTCAGATTCTGGTATTCAAGATTCTGTCCGAGGCTGGAATTGCAGCCGGTGTTCGCCGTATTGAGGCATTGACCGGCGACGCCGTGTTCACGTACTATAAGGAGATTGAACAGCAGCTCCACCAGGCTGCAAAAACCGCCAAAACGACACCGGCAGGCCTGAATGAGAAGATTGAGCATCTTCAGGCGGAAATCCGGGAACTGCACAGCGAAAATGAATCTCTGAAGAGCAAGATGGCAAAGGATGCCCTTGGAGACGTCATGAATCAGGTACAGGAGATTGGCGGGGTCAAGGTCCTTGCAGCCAGAGTAGACGGTGTGGATATGAACGGGCTGCGTGATCTGGGCGATCAGCTGAAAGAAAAGCTCGGAGAGGGAGTTGTAGTGCTGGCAGGAGCTGTGGATGGAAAGGTATGTCTGATGGCTACTGCAACAGATGAGGCTCAGAAGAAGGGCGCACATGCAGGAAATCTTATCAAGGCTGTTGCAGGTCTGGTAGGAGGCGGCGGCGGCGGACGCCCCGGTATGGCACAGGCCGGAGGAAAAAATCCGGACGGTATCGATGCGGCTATTGCAAAAGTAGCAGAGGTGGCTGCAGAACAGATAAAATAAGAGTCCTGTTTTACAGACATTGATTTATCAGGAAACGGAGCGGAAATTTCCGCTCCGTTTTCATTTTTCCAAAGTTCCTTGAAAAGAAGGCTTCGGTATGGTAGGCTTTACATGGGATGAAATAATGTGTGAGTGAAGGTGGAATAGAGTAACATGAGTCTGTATTTGATGGCGAAGGATCTGCCTGTATTGGAAATCGGACAGGGAGAGTGCAGAATTCTGCACAGAGAACTTCTGCCGTTCAGTCTGCGCAAAGACAGGCTGGAGCTGGAAGATTTCTACGGTACCTGGATGAACAGCAGAGCGCTTCAGTTATCCAGAAGCAACAGTAAGATGATCCTGAATTCCATGCGCGTCTCTCAGACGAACGCATATAGAATCTGCCAGACCTGCCACGGGGCCAGTCTGACGGATATGTACTGGTTTAAAGACAAAGAAGAGGAAAAGGAGCTCACATGGAACGAGGTGAGTCTGTTTCGAAACGATATTTCACGGGCAATGGCGTCCACGGCTCTGGTGGGAGATGTGTTCAGAGGAAGAGGCAGAATTCACACACCGGAGCTTACGACTCAGGGAGTAGCTGCAAAAGCCTGGGTGCGCCGGGGTGATGAGCTTTATTTATACAAAATCGGGAAAAAGGAGCTGGCAGCGTCTGCAATCCTTGATGTGCTGGGATTCGCCCATGTGCCTTATTATAAAGTGGATGGAGCAGAACTGGACAGCGTTGTGACAGCCAGAAATAAAGAAAGAATTCAGGCGTTAGGCGAGAGGGTGGTAAAGTGCAGACTTATTGCTTCCGAAGAACGTTCTATGGTAAATTTTGAGGATTTCCAGATGTATTGCCAGGAAAATGGGGCAAATGCGTTTGATGAGGCTCTGGAACTGGACAGGCTCCATTATCTGGAAATGCAGATAGCTGATTATATCTTAAACAATATTGACCGGCATGGCGCAAACTGGGGATTTTTCATGAATAATGAAACGGGCAGGCTGGAAAAGCTTTATCCTCTCATGGATCATGATCAGGCTTTTTCTGATGTGGAAGGCATGCGGTCTCAGACAACAGAACAGAATCTGGATCTGGAAACGGCAGCGCTTCTGGCGCAGACAGAGCTTCATGTGGATTTGAACCGGATTCTTCAGATGGAGCAGCCTGAAGGAATCAGTGAAAAGCAATGGAATCAGGTACAGAGACGGACGGCAGAGCTTGATGAGCACTGGCGTATTTATGAAAGTGAATTATAAATCAACAGAGACGGAAAGGAAGAAATGCCATGTATGATTATCTGATTGTGGGCGCAGGTCTTTATGGCGCTGTCTTTGCAAGACAGGCAAAGGAACGGGGAAAGTCTGTTCTTGTGATAGACAAGCGTCCTCATATTGCGGGGAATGTTTATACGGAGGAAACAGAAGGAATTCAGGTGCACAAATACGGTGCCCATATTTTTCATACCAATAACCGGGAAGTCTGGGAATATGTAAATCGATTTGCGGAATTTAACCGTTTCACGAATTCTCCTGTAGCAAATTATCATGGCGAACTCTATTCACTTCCTTTTAATATGTATACATTTAATAAAATGTGGGGAGTGGTGACTCCAGAGGAAGCAGAAGAGCGGATTGAGGAACAGAAAAAGAACGCAGGAATTTCAGAGCCCAGAAATCTGGAGGAACAGGCTATCAGTCTGGTAGGAACCGATATTTATGAGAAACTGATAAAAGGGTATACGGAGAAACAGTGGGGGCGGCCTTGTACAGAACTTCCTGCTTTTATTATAAAGAGACTTCCGGTACGCTTTACTTTTGACAATAATTATTTTAATGCTCTTTTCCAGGGAATTCCCGTGGGAGGCTATACCAAACTTGTGGAGAATATGCTGGAAGGAATAGAAGTGCGTCTGGGAGTGGATTATCTGGAAAAGAAGGAGGAACTGGATGGACTGGCCCGGAAAATCGTGTACACAGGTCCCATCGATGCTTTCTTTGGATACAGACTGGGCTGTCTGGAATACCGTTCCGTTCGTTTTGAGACAGAAGTGCTGGATATGCCGAATTTTCAGGGGAATGCAGCAGTAAATTATACAGATCGGGAAACACCGTGGACACGGATTATCGAGCATAAATGGTTTGAATTCGGGAAGGACGCAGAAGGAAATGAGCTTCCCAGGACAGTTATCAGCCGGGAGTATTCTGCAGAATGGAAACCTGGAGACGAACCTTATTATCCGGTTAATGATGAGAAAAACGGAGCATTGTATGAGGAATACAGAAAGCTTGCAGCGCAGGAAAACAGGGTTGTTTTCGGCGGACGCCTGGGTGAATATAAATATTATGATATGGATGCAGTAATTGCCAGTGCGCTTGCTAAAGCGGGTGAGGAGCTGGAGTAAAAGAAAAAGCGGGATGCCTTTGCGTGAGCACAGGTATCCCGCGAAGTATTTTATGCAGCCATCTGGGAAACAGACTGTATTTTTCCTTCGTGTCCTGAAATCCTGCCGGTTTTTATGTGTCCGGATTTGGTTTTCAGGTATCATTTCGCGCAGAATACCTTTTTGTTTGCTTAATGAAAGACAAGATAAAAGAGAATGATCAACAGAATAGAAGAATGGTGCAGAATGTACAGAATAAGCAAACGATTCGGCGTTACATACGGTTAATGAATTCTTCGATTGAGCGGACCTGACGTGCAAGGAGAAACCAGCGATTCAGCTGAGAAGAATTTTTCTGACTGAGAATCTGTTCCTGGATTCCGGCAGGAACTTTTCCGTAATCAGCCAGAGTTTCCAGAATGTATTCTGCCTTTCCTGCTGCAATACCGAAATCAAGGGCTTCGGCATGCAGAAGACAGCAGAACTCAGTATGAAGAATAGAATTTCGTTTCATGTGATTTCCTCCCCTCTCATAGGGGAAGTATATCCTGTTTAAAACGTACAATCAATGAATAGGAAAAAGATGGACAGAAAGAGACGAAGACAGACAGGAGATTCAGCCAGGCTCTCACGGCTGTTCTGTACGTAATCAGGGAGGTTACGGGATTTCATCCCGTAAAAAGGACAGAAAAGACAGCTTCCAGTCCATAAATGCCCGGAATCCGCTTTTCTGTCCTTTTAAGGCTGAAAACAGTAACCTTGTATATGCATGTTTCCCAAAAAATACAACAATCAAATGGACAATCATCAGTCATTATGTTACAATCAACTATGTATGAAGATATCAAAAACGCCTTGCCAGGGCTGCCTTCAGTTTACAAGACCACACACGTTTTCAGAACGGATTTTATGCCGCAGGAAAGTGTGTATGCTCTTGTAAACTGAAGGTAAAAATAAGGAGGAAAAACAAAATGGCTAGAAAAATGAAGACCATGGATGGAAACCATGCAGCAGCGCATGTATCCTATGCGTACTCCGATGTTGCGGCTATCTATCCGATTACCCCTTCATCCGTTATGGCGGAAGCTACAGATGAGTGGGCCACACAGGGAAGAAAGAACATCTTCGGACAGACCGTACAGGTAACCGAGATGCAGTCTGAGGCAGGAGCTGCAGGAGCTGTACACGGTGCACTTGCTGCCGGCGCTCTGACGACTACCTTTACAGCATCCCAGGGTCTGCTGCTGATGATTCCGAATCTCTACAAAGTAGCAGGTGAGCAGCTGCCGGGTGTATTCAATGTATCTGCCCGTGCTCTTGCAAGCCATGCACTTTCTATTTTCGGAGATCACTCCGACGTGTACGCATGCCGTCAGACAGGCGCGGCTATGCTCTGCGAGTCCAGCGTACAGGAAGTTATGGACCTGACCCCGGTTGCTCACTGTGCAGCCATCAAGGGAAAGATTCCGTTCATCAACTTCTTCGACGGATTCCGTACCTCCCATGAGATTCAGAAGATCGAGACCTGGGATTATGAAGATCTGAAGGA
>CALWGE010000080.1 GCA_944378225.1 uncultured Merdimonas sp. | reverse complement strand
TGTTGACGGAGCTGTTGCTCCTGTCGGGCCTGTGACTCCTGTCGGGCCTGTGACTCCCATCGGGCCTGTGACTCCTGTCGGGCCTGTGACTCCCGTCGGACCTGTCGCTCCCGTTGGGCCTGTTGCTCCTGTCGGACCTGTTGCTCCTGTCGGTCCTGTCGCTCCCGTTGGGCCACCTGCCGGACCTGTTGCTCCCGTCGGGCCTGTAGGCCCTGTCGGACCTGTAGCACCTGCAGGGCCGGTAGGTCCGGGCGGACATGGAGGCTTTGGCGGACAAGGTCTCCTGCAGGAACATCCACATTCGCAGCTCTGACCACAGGATTCCTGATGCATATTTTCCTCACGATTATTCTGAAACCAAAACATCGTAATTCCTTTCTGCTTCATTCTTTCCTTTTATTATATGTGGCCTTTCTTATAATGTCCCCTTCTTTCCCCTCTGCTTTCATCTCCTGCTGTCTTTTCCAGGAAAAATATTTCAGATTCTGCAGATAATGTTCTGAATCCGGACAGTAATCTCCTGCTGTCCGGTTATATAATTCTGCTGTTTCCCAATCCCCCATTCTGTCATAACAAACACACAGAGAAATTGCAGGAAGATATCCATAACATTCTTCATTCACAAAAGCCCCGGACTCCTTTTTCATCTCTGCATGCAAGGCTCTCTCATACCAGTAAACAGCTTCCTGAAACCTCCCTCTGTCAAAAAAATGTTTTCCCACACAGCAACAGGTCTCACCTCTTGGAAGATCATAACAGAATCCCTGAAAAAAAGCCGCAAGAGCCTTATCATCCTCACCAAGTCCATAAAAACATTGTGCCAGCTGCCGTGTGGCATCTATTTTATTCTCACTCCAGCCATCCTCCCGCTCCAGAAAATCTGTCAGTATCTTTCTTCCTTTTTCAAAATTTCTATGTGCTGTCAGCTCTCTTCCATAATAATATAAGTCTCTCGGCGAAAATTCTTCCCCCTGCTCTTCCATTTGACTGTAAATCTTCAAGTTCCGCCGGCTGTCTCCCTGCTTTACTTTCCGATGCTCAACAGGGATCTCGGAGCTGACAATCTCTCCCTTAGGTACAATCGCCTCATGCACTCTTCCCTTAAACCGATATTCAGGAGAATTCCGTACAATCCTCTCCCGATAATAAATCAGTGACGGACGGCCTTTTCCATCAAATCCCATATGATAAGGAAGCATCACTACATCTGTGGTCTGCGGCAGTTTTTGTTTCAGACGCAGAAACTCCTCTTGCTTTCCTTCCGCAAACACATCATCCGCATCCAGCCACATACACCAGCCCTTTTCCGCCTTTGCAAACGCAAAATTTCTGGCCTCGGAAAAGTCGTCCTGCCATCTAAAATCATACACCTTTTGTGTATATCCGCGGGCAATCTCTTTTGTTCTGTCCTGCGACCCTGTATCTACAATAACAATTTCATCTACCAGCCCTTTTACACTTTCCAGGCATCTTGCAAGGGTCTCCTCTTCATCCCGCACAATCATACACAGACTGATTTCTATCATATCATCCTCTTTTCCAAAGACTAATCTATTGTATGAATATGCAGGTGAATCAATTGGCGCCCCTTTGTTTTCTGATTTGTCTCTCCGGGATTCAGGGCATAAAAAAATAACAGGGATCCTGTTTTTTTGAGGATACCTGCTATATTATTGGATGCCGGCAACCGGAATCGAACCGGTACGGGAGATTAGTCCCGCAGGATTTTAAGTCCTGTGCGTCTGCCAGTTCCGCCATGCCGGCACAACGACCCGAATGGGACTCGAACCCACGACCTCCGCCGTGACAGGGCGGCGCTCTAACCAACTGAGCCATCGGGCCAGAAAACTGTATTATTTTATTAAATGGACCCACGGGGACTCGAACCCAGGACCGACCGGTTATGAGCCGGTTGCTCTAACCAACTGAGCTATGGGTCCAAAATGACTCCTACGGGAATCGAACCCGTGTTACCGCCGTGAAAGGGCGATGTCTTAACCGCTTGACCAAGGAGCCTTGTTCTTTTGAAGCCCCTTGGGGCCCGTATCCCTTCCGGGATAACCTGAACATTAGTATGCTACCACATTTCAATTCTTTTTGCAAGAGGAGATTTTTTTATTTTACCATAAAATTTATATAGCCTTCGTTGACAGTCGTATATGCAGAATGCTAAAATATTTTTAAGACGTGAATAATGATTCACGAGCAGTATTTGCGGTATACGCAGGGGATCCGGAAAGGAATTCCCCTAAATTTCATGAGACAGAAAAGGAGGAAACATTATGGCGTACAATGGATTTGCAATTGACAAATATCTGAACGCAGCAGAGGTGACACGGCAGCTCGACGAACTCATTCAAAAACCGGTATACTCTGTGCGACCGGATAAACTGAAACAGTACGAAGAAGAATATTTCGAAAAAAAGTGCAGCCGTTCCAAGGAAATGATTGCAGAAGCAAAGCAAGTCATTCCCGGAGGCGTACAGCATAATCTTGCATTTAACTACCCTTTCCCCATTGTAATTGAAAAAGCTGAAGGCGCAAAACTCTATGATATCGACGGAAACTGGTATTATGATCTGCTGCAGGCCGGCGGTCCTACCATACTGGGAAGTAATCCGCCATATGTACGTGAAAAAGTCATTGAACTTCTGAATACCTGCGGTCCTTCTACCGGTCTGTTCCATGAATATGAATATAAACTGGCTAAAAAGATCACCGAAATGGTTCCTTCTGTACAAAAATTCCGTATGCTGGGTTCTGGTACGGAAGCCTGTATGTGTGCGGCCCGTATTGCCCGACTGAAAACAAAAAAGAAAAATATTCTGAAGATGGGCGGCGCATATCATGGATGGTCAGATCAGCTGGCTTACGGCATTCGCGTCCCTGGTACAAAAGGACTCATGTCTAAAGGTGTACCCAACTTTGTTTTCAAACATACAAACGAGTTCTTCCCGAATGATCTGGATGATCTGGAACGAAAGCTGAAGCTGAATGAACTTTCAGGCGGTACTGCGGCTATTTATATAGAACCCGTAGGTCCTGAAAGCGGCACCCGGCCTGTATCCAAAAAATTCATCAAGGGCGTGGAATGGCTGGCGCACAAATACGGTGCCCTTTTGATTTTTGATGAAGTTGTAACCGGTTTCCGGATTGGTCCCGGAGGCGCTCAAAGTTACTTTGGCGTAGATCCGGATCTTACCATTTTCGGAAAAATCATTGCAGGTGGTTACCCCGGTGCAGGCGGTGTAGGCGGACACGAAGACTGTATGGCTTACCTGGGTGCAGGCCTTGATTCCTCAGGGAAGAAAATTTCCAAAGCCATGTGCGGCGGTACTCTGGCTGCTACCCCTATTTCCTGTGTGGCAGGATATTATGCTCTCTGTGAAATTGAACGCACCAATGCCTGTGAAAAAGCAGGACGCATGGGCGACCGCCTGACGCAGGGACTTCAGCAGCTGATCAAAAAATATGACCTGCCCTTTGTTGCTTTCAATCAGGGATCTATCTGCCACCTGGACAGCGTAGGAACCATGCATTTTGTTGTAGACTGGACAAAACCCTGGACGATCCCGCATGTGCTGAAAGAAACCGGAATCCGTCAGAAAGAAATGGAACATATTGGCGCAGCCTACATGGCAGAAGGTCTCGTTACACTGGCCGGTTCCAGACTGTACACCAGCGCAGCTTACACAGAAGAAATGATCGACGATGTACTTTCCCGTTTTGACCGTGTATTTGCAAACTGCGGCAGAATTGATGTATAACCAGGCAATACGGACATATCTCAAAAGATATCCATGTAATACAGAACAGGAGGTGTATCTGCACAATGGCTTATACTGAAACTGAAGCCAGGGAACTGATTATTTCAGCGGCTCACAGACTTGTAAACGCAGGCCTGGTAGCCAGAACCTGGGGGAACTTAAGCGCACGCATTTCCAACGAACAATTTCTTATCACTCCCAGCGGTCTGGGATATGAAATTATGAAACCGGATGATCTGGTTATCGTTAACATTTCTGATTTAAGCTATGAAGGAGAGCGGAAACCTTCAAGCGAAAAAGGAATTCATGCATCCGTTTATCGTATGAGACAGGACATCAATTTTATTATTCATACCCATCAGGACAAAGCTTCTGTATATGGTATCCGCGGTTGGGATCTGAGCGGTCTGTCAGACTCTGTTTTGGGCAAACGGGTTCCCTGCGCTTCCTACGGACTTCCTGGAACTAATAAACTTCGTCATGCTGTGGAAGAAGCTTTGTCCGCTAATCCTTCTTCTCAGGCCGTCCTGATGAAAGCCCATGGCGCACTTTGTCTGGGTACAGACTGTGAAGCAGCTTTTCAGGCAGCCGAAGAGCTGGAAAAAATCTGTTCGGAACGAATAGGCGAAGTACTGAACGAAGAGCTGCAGATGTATCAGGAACAGCGTGCACTGTGGCCTTTGCCCGATTACGGACGGAGTCAGCGGATAGGTCACTATTTCAAATTAAAATATGGTTCTGTCACCCGTATTTATGACTTACGTGACTCTGCAGCGTACAAGAACAGTCCTGCCGCAATCCATGCAACAATCTATCGCAGCAGTAAAGTCAACTATATTATTCATGTACGCTCCGCCTCTGCAATAGCCATGAGCATCCTGGGAAAGACAGTCTACCCTTATCTGGATGACCTGGCGCAGATTGCCGGACCGAATATTCGCTGTGCTGTCTGTCGAAATGAAAAACGGCTGCCGGGAATTCTTGCTCGTGCCCTTCAGGGACGTAATGCCGTTCTGATGGAAGACTGCGGCGGATTCTGTACAGGAAAGACAGCTGACGATGTGACTGCCGCCGCGTCTTTACTGGAAAAAGGCTGCGAAGCTGCTCTCTACGCAAAGCTTCTGGGAGACTGCGAACCTCTAAACCCTGTAGACAGCAGGCTTCAGAGATTAATTTATCAACGAAAATATTCCCGCAAAAAAAATGAAGCTGTCGGCAAAACAGACCTGCCGCAAAACAATATGGAGCAGGATAAGAACAAGGAGGAGCAGGTGTGCTCAAACGGCTGACCGAACAAAAACTGGAAGAAATTCTGGAAGCCGGTATATCAGAATTCGGCGAACGCGGACTGGAACAAACCAGTATGAACCGTATTGCAGCCCGTGCCGAAATCAGTGTGGGTGTGCTGTATAAATATTATGAAAATAAAGATTTCTTTTTTCTGGCCTGTGTCAGAAAAAGTCTGGGCGAACTGGAAAAGGCTCTTTCTGAAATTGAACATGAAGAAGACAATCCTCTGCAATATGCGGAACGCCTAATCAGCACTCTACAGAAACACTGTCAGGAACATCCCAGCCATATACGCATGTATCATGAGCTTACCTGTGCAGGATCGGGCCGTTTTAGTCCGATCCTGGCACAGGAAATTGAAGGCATGACTGCGCATTTATATTCTGCTGTATTTGAAAAGGCCCGATGTAATGAAATGCTGCGTCCGGATACAGATCCACAGCTTTTTGCATTTTTCTTCGACAATCTGCTGATGATGCTTCAATTCACTTATTGCTGTTCATATTACAGGGAACGCTTCCGTCTCTACTATAATACAACTCCCGAAAATGCCGATGTACAAATACGAAATGAACTTTTGAAATTTCTTAAACATTCATTTACTCTGAAAGAGTAGATGATCTTCGTAAAACCAGGGGGGATAAAATATATGAGTTATGTTCTTGCTTACGATATTGGTACGACAGGTGTAAAAACCTGTCTTTTTGAAATTAACAAAACTATTACCCTACTGGATGGGGTCAGTGAGGGTTACAGTCTATATGTAATGGAAAACGGAGGCGTGGAACAGGATGCGGATGAATGGTGGGCAGCCATGTGCCACACTACCCGCAGTGTCCTGAAAAAAACAGGTATCTTGCCCGGACAGATTGCAGGAATTTCTTTTTGCTCTCAGATGCAGGGGCTGGTGCTTACTGATAAAGACGGAATCCCCGTCCATCGTCCTATGAGTTATATGGATCAGCGTGCCTCCGAAGAAATCCGAAAAGGCATTGCACATGGATTTCAGATAGCAGGTGCAAACATATTCAAATTAATTCAAAGCCTGCGCATTACCGGAGCCGTCTCTACCAGCGTCAAAGATCCCATGTGGAAATATAAGTGGATTGAGGCTCATGAGCCGCAAAATTTTGCGCGTGCCTTTCAGTGGCTGGATGTAAAGGAATATCTGATTCATCGCTGTACCGGCCGGTTTGTAATGACGGAGGATTCTGCATTTGCCACATTGCTTTATGACACCAGGAAACAGGAATGGAGCAAACCCCTCTGTAAAACTTTCGGTATTCGTCTGGAACATTTACCGAAAATCATTTCTTCTTCTGATCAGGCCGGAACTCTGACAGAAAAAGCTGCTGATGAACTTGGACTGACAGCCGGCACGCCTGTCTTTGGAGGCGGAGGAGATGCTTCTCTGATTGGTATAGGAACGGGTTGTACAGCAGTGGGCGATACTCATATCTATTGTGGAACCTCTGGCTGGGTCAGTACAATCACAGATCGTCAGCTCGTAGATGTCTCTGCCATGATCGCCGCCATTGTCGGAGCTCAAAAAGGCCGTTTTAATTATTTTGCAGAAATGGAAACTGCAGGGAAATGCCTGGAATGGGTAAGAGATCATCTGGCTCTGGATGAAATAGGAATATATCTGGAAAAAAAGGATATTTCAGAGGGTCCGGAAACCATTGCCCGAAGCCTTTATGACTATATGACAGAAACTGTATCCAAAGCTCCGGCCGGAGCAGGCGGTGTCATTTTTACTCCCTGGCTTCATGGAAATCGGTGTCCTTTTGAAGATCCAAATGCCGCCGGAATGTTCTTTGGTATTCGTCTGGAAACCGGAAAAACCGAACTGATACGTGCTGTTCTGGAAGGTATCTGTTTCCATCTGCGATGGATGCTGGAATGTCAGGAGAAAAAAGTGAAAATTTCAGATACTATACGCTTTGCAGGCGGTGGCGCTCTTTCTCCGGTTACTTCACAGATTTTAGCTGATATTACAGGCCACACCATTGAAGTTGTAGAAAGCCCTCAGAATGCCGGAGCCGTAGGCGCTGCCGCTGTTGCAGCAGTTGGTCTGAATCTCATTCCTGAAGTGGACAAAATCCGTGATTTTATTCCTGTTCAAAGTCGTTACCTTCCAAATGCGGCTGAACATGCAGCCTACAACCGGAATTTCAGCGTTTTTAAAACGTTGTACACGACTAATAAAAAAAATTTTCATCTTCTGAACCACAGAGAGGGGGAATTTCTGTGAAACATCGGGAAATCATACGTACTTTAAAATTTGTTTTATTTTCCATTTCAGCAGGTCTGATTGAAATCATTGTCTTTTCCTTTCTGAATGAACTGACTGACTGGAGTTATTGGCCCTGTTATCTGATAGCGCTTATCCTGTCGGTTCTCTGGAATTTTACATTGAACCGCCGCTATACTTTCCAGTCAGCCAACAACGTTCCTGTCGCAATGCTTAAAGTCTTTGCATTTTACTGTATATTTACTCCTGTTTCTACTATTACAGGAAGCTATTTAGCTGATGTACTGTTATGGAACGAATATCTTGTAACTGCAATTAACATGATTTGCAACCTGACACTGGAATTTCTTTATGACCGTTTCTATGTCTTCCGCGATTCTATTGATACAAGGGTTTCCCAATAAAATAGTTTCCTTTTGACATGATAAAAAGCAGGCTGGTATCTCAAACTTTCAGCCTGCTTTTGCTTTTTATTTCTATCTGAAATCTAAAATAAAAAACTGCTAACACTATGTTAACAGTTTCCTTAGCTCCCCCTGTTGGACTCGAACCAACGACACTGCGGTTAACAGCCGCATGCTCTACCGACTGAGCTAAGGAGGA
>CALWGE010000079.1 GCA_944378225.1 uncultured Merdimonas sp. | reverse complement strand
GCAGGGGAGGATTCCCATGGAGCGTAGACTTTCCAGGCAGGTGTCGGCGGAAGAGGGAGGAATGATACTTGGAGAGTTTCTGCGGCAGCGCATGGGCCTGACCAGAAAAGAAATCAGCAAGGCCAAGTTCCGGGATGAAGGGATCTGTGTGGACGGAAGGCAGAGAAAGGTTAATGCTGTGCTGCAGGCGGGGCAGTACGTAGAAGTCCTTCTTGATTCAGGCGACAAGGTTTCGGCACAGCTGCGTGCTTCGGAAAGAGAGATGGAAATTCTCTATGAGGACGGAGATGTAATTGTTCTGAATAAGCCTGCTGGTCTGTCAGTCCATCCGGCAGGCCGGAAAGGCTTTGAGGGTGATACACTGGCGAATCGGCTGGCTTTCTATCTGCGGGGAAAAGGGGAAGACTGCGTGATCCGGATCTTCGGACGGCTGGACAGGGATACCTCCGGCGTGGTTCTGGCAGCAAAGAATCAGGCTGCAGCAGCGAGACTGGAGCGGCAGAGAGGGGCAGGAACGCTGCATAAGACTTATCTTGCAGTCTGTCTTGGAGTCCCCCGGGAACCGGCAGGTGAGATAGAGGTTCCGCTGGCGCCGGATTCCGGGGACAGAAGAAGGATGCAGGTCTCTCCTGACGGAAAGCCTGCCCGGACACGGTATGAAGTGCTGAAGATATGGAATATCCGGGGTCAGGACTGTGCCCTGGTACGTCTCAGGCTGGATACGGGCCGTATGCATCAGATACGGGTGCACATGGCATACATTGGCTGCCCTCTGCTGGGAGATCCTCTGTATGGCGGCAGAGCGGACGGGGAGCAGTGTTCGGGAAAGAAACTGGAAGAAATTATCTCCCGGACGGCACTCCACGCGGCACGGCTTCATTTCTGTCAGCCCTTTGGCGGGGAAGAGATTCGGGTTGATGCGCCCCTGCCGAAAGACATTGCCAGAATCCTGAATTCTGTGATAGAATAGACCGGTAGATCGACTGAACAGACAGAAGCGAGGAAGTATGGGAAAATCATTATACATAGCCGAAAAGCCCAGTGTGGCTCAGGAGTTTGCCAAAGCTCTGAAACTGAACACATCCCGGCGGGACGGCTGGCTGGAAGGAGAGGACAGCATCGTAACCTGGTGCGTGGGTCATCTGGTGACTATGAGCTATCCGGAGGTTTACGATGAGCGGTACAAAAAGTGGAGCCTTCAGACCCTGCCTTTTCTTCCGGAGAAATTTTTATATGAGGTGATACCCTCGGTAAAGAAACAGTTTGAAACTGTTAAGGGGCTGCTGAACCGGCCCGATGTGGAGACAATATATGTTTGTACGGACTCCGGACGGGAAGGAGAATATATTTACCGGCTGGTAGAACAGATGGCTGGCGTGAAGGGAAAAAAACGGCGCCGTGTCTGGATTGATTCCCAGACGGAGGAAGAGATTCTGCGGGGAATCCGTGAGGCAAAGGACCTGGAAGAATATGATAATCTGGCCAGCGCGGCCTATCTGCGGGCCAAAGAGGATTATCTGATGGGGATTAATTTTTCCCGTCTGCTGACGCTGAAATATGGAAATACCATTTCGGACTATCTTCATACCCGCTATACCGTGATTTCCGTGGGAAGAGTTATGACCTGTGTGCTGGGAATGGTGGTGCGCAGGGAGAGGGAAATCCGGGATTTTGTAAAAACTCCTTTTTACCGGGTACTCGGGGATTTCAGCCTGCATGGCAGAAATTTTGAGGGAGAATGGCGGGCCGTGTCTGGTTCCTCTTTTTGTGAACCGCATAAACTGTATAAGGAAAACGGATTTAAGAAAAAAGAAGATGCTGAAAGTCTGATACGTTTTCTGGAGGAAGAGAAGCCGGTCAGGCCGGTTCTGTTTTCCATAGAGCGGAAAAAGGAAAAGAAAAATCCGCCGCTGCTGTTTAATCTGGCGGAACTGCAGAACGAATGCTCCCGCCGCTTTAAGATAAGTCCGGACGAGACTCTGCGGGTAGTGCAGGAGCTGTATGAGAAAAAACTGGTGACCTATCCCAGAACGGACGCCAGGGTACTTTCCACAGCAGTGGCCAGGGAAATAGGCAGGAATCTGTCAGGACTGCGGGCTTATGCGAAGCTTTCAGACTTTGCAGCTGAAGTGCTTTCCGGTACAGCCTGGAAGGAAATTGCCAAAACCCGCTATGTAAATGACAAGCAGATCACCGATCACTACGCCATTATTCCTACCGGGCAGGGATTGGGAGCGCTGAAGAGTCTTCCGCCGCTTTCAGAGCAGGTGTATGAGCTGATTGGCCGCCGCTTTCTGGGTGTTTTTTATCCGGCGGCAGAATATCAGAAAGTGCAGCTGGTGACGGAGGTAAGAGGAGAGAGATTTTTCTCCGGTTTCCGTGTTCTCCTGAAAGAAGGCTATCTGAAAGTACAGCCTGCGGCTCCGGATGGAGGAAAAAAGAAGGGCGAGGAAGACGAGACGGAAGATGTGAGAGCAGACGGAGAATTTCTGGAACTTCTGAAGGGGCTGAAAAAGGGAGCAATCATAGAATCATCCGGCTTTCGAATCAAAGAGGGCGAGACCTCGCCTCCCAAACGCTATAATTCCGGCTCTATGATTCTGGCCATGGAAAATGCAGGCCAGCTCATTGAGGATGAAGAACTGCGGGCACAGATTAAAGGAAGCGGCATCGGCACCAGCGCTACAAGAGCAGAGATTCTGAAAAAGCTGGTGAATAATAAGTACATAGCCCTGAATAAAAAGACACAGATTATTACGCCGACTCTTCTGGGAGAAATGATTTACGATGTGGTTCGTGCCTCCATCTACAGTCTTCTGAATCCGGAACTGACAGCCAGCTGGGAAAAAGGTCTGACTCAGATGGCTGAGGGAAGCATTACAGAAGAGATTTACATGCAGAAACTGGAAAAATTTATAACCGACAAGACGGCAAATGTGCTGAAAGCAGATTACCGCAGGGCTTTACGCCCCTGCTTTGACGCGTCGGCGGAATTTTATAAGACGGGAGACGCATCCCGCGGCGCACGCGGAAAAAACGCAGATGCCGGCAGCGGAAAGCAGCCCGTTAAAAATGAGAAAAAGGAGCAGTAAGAAAAATGAGAGAACTGGAAGTAAAGGAACTGTACACCCTGTCTGAGACGCTGGCTGCGCCGCTGCTTGCGTCAGTAACCTATCCCTGGGAGGCACTCCCGCGAATTGGCTCCTTTATTCTGGAGCTGGGTGCCACATTGAGTGAGGAAGAGTATGAGAAACGTGGTGAAAATATCTGGATTGCCCGTTCTGCCAAGGTAGCGCCCACGGCGTCTATTACAGGTCCCTGTATTATCGGAAAGGATACAGAGGTACGTCACTGCGCGTTCATCCGTGGAAACGCTCTGGTAGGCGACGGAGCTGTAGTAGGAAATTCCACAGAGCTGAAGAATGTGATTCTTTTTAATAAAGTACAGGTTCCTCATTACAATTATGTAGGGGATTCTATTCTGGGTTATAAGTCCCACATGGGAGCCGGCTCCATCACCTCCAATGTAAAATCTGACAAACTTCTTGTCAAAGTCCATACGCCGGAGGGAGATATTGAAACGGGCATTAAGAAATTCGGCGCCATGATCGGTGATGAAGTGGAGGTAGGCTGCGGTTCTGTCCTGAATCCGGGAACCGTCATCGGAAAGAATTCAAACATTTATCCGCTGTCCTCTGTGCGCGGCGTAGTTCCGTCTGATTCCATTTACAAAAAGCAGGGAGAGGTAGCAGAGAAGAGATGAGCAGAAAGGAAGCAATGCCGTTTTCGGGAAGTGTCCTGAAATGGATTGCGATTGTCATCATGTTCCTGGATCATGCGGGTGCAAGCCTCCTGGAGGTGTTTGCGCTTAATATATATGGAAATTCTCCGCTGGCCGGTCAGATTGATAATCTGTATTTCTGGTATGAAGTGGATCAGATACTGCGTATCATAGGGCGGACAGCATTTCCCATTTTCTGTTTTCTCCTGGTGGAGGGAGCGGTGCATACGCATAATCCCGGAAAATATCTGTTTCGTCTGGCTGTATTTGCGGCTGTATCAGAGATTCCCTTCGATTTGGCTCTTCACAATCAGATGATTTTCTGGGCAAACCAGAATGTATTTTTCACCCTGCTGGCCGGTCTTCTGGTCATTCAGGTATTTCAGCGGTATCCGGCGGAAGGCTGGAAAGGCATGCTGGCGCTTGCGGTTATGGCTGTGGCAGCAGAGGTCTGCGGAACGGATTATGGAGCTATAGGTGTCGTGGTGATAGCAGTCATGTATCTTTTGCGGGAGCGGCCACTTGCCGCCTGTATTTTGTCACTGATTCTGCTGACATTGCTGAACCGGATGGAGCTTTACAGTATTCCTGCATTTCTGGCGATGGCGCTTTATAACGGAACAAGAGGACGTCAGCCAAAATATTTTTTCTACGCATTTTATCCGGTACATCTGTTGCTTTTATGGGCGGTTGGAAACTATCTGCTGCCGGTACTTCTGTAAAAAAATAAGGATATAAAGGCAGGCGGCTGCCGCAAAGCAGATGAAATTGTTATCTGTGGAGCGGCAGCCGTTTTGTATATTGAGGGGAAAAACATCCAAATAACAGGTGTTGACAAAAATACTCTACAAATGTAGAATGAAAGTAACACTACAAATGTAGAGGAGTGCTGATATGAAGAAGATGATTCGCCGCCTTCCTGATGCCGAACAGGAAGTGATGCAGGCGCTCTGGGCCTGCAAAGTTCCTGCAGCCAGAGCGGATATAGAGAAGATTTTATTTAAGACACATCCCATGGCGATGACAACGCTGTTAACGCTGCTTACCCGGTTAAACGAGAAAGGGTTTCTCACGATTCAAAAGAAGGGACGCAGAAGCTATTACACCCCTTGTATTTCACGGGAAGATTATCTTGCGTCACAGAGCAGAAATTTTTTTCAAAAACTCTGCGGCGGAAATCTGTCTGTTTTTGCGAATGCTCTGTGTGACAGTGGACTGACGAAAGAGGAGATTGCTGACTTGCGTACACTTCTGGAAAGGGATGAATTATGAGTACAGATCTGTTAGGCAAAGGATTTATGGCATTTATTTTCAGTCTTGCATTTGCAGCAAGCTTATGCTACGGATACGACAGAGAGAATGGTACGGAAGCAGAAAAAGGGCAGAAATATCTTCCAATGATTCGTGGCTGTCTGCTTCCTACAGTGCTGCTGCTCCTTTTGATTATCGGTCCGTTATTTTACGGCAGGGCTTACACATTCAAAAGGTTATTGAATACATGCATTGCTGTTTTTCCCCACATCAGTCTTTATTATCTTGTCCTTCTTATGGTTTTGCCGTTTATCAGAAAGCATATCTGTGCCCGTACCTGTTCCGCTCTCTGGCTGATTCCCAATTATTTGTATATCACGCAGACCTCCTATATGCAGACTTCTCAGCCGCGGCTGGTCCTTCAGGTGCCGGGAAAACTGCCGGTGATCCTTATGGTAATCTGGGTGACCGGCTTTACAGCGGTTTTTCTGTGGAACATAGCAGGACATCTGCTTTTCCGCCGGAAAATATTAAAGTATTCGGTCCCTGTAACGGACTTGGCAGTACTGGAATTATTTCAGAAAGAACTTGAGGAGGTCAAGCTTAAAAGGTCCGGAATTCAGCTTGCAGTGACAGAGGAGATTTCTGCGCCTCTGACCATCGGCCTGTTCAGACGCAGCATGAGAATCGTTCTGCCGGAAAAACAGTATTCTGAGGAGGAATTTCAGCTGATCTTCCGGCATGAGCTGATTCATATCAGCCGGGAAGACAGCTGGGCAAAATTCTTCATGATGTTCTGTATGGCAATGTGCTGGTTTAATCCTCTGATGTGGCTGGCTATGAAGAAAAGTGCGGAAGATGCGGAACGAAGCTGCGATGAAACAGTCCTTCTTGGTGCAGATGAAAGCAAAAGAAGACAGTACGCAGAGCTGATTCTGAAAGCTGCCGGTGATGAGAGAGGGTTTTCCACCTGCCTTTCTGCATCAGCCGCAGCTGTGCGGTACAGACTGAAAGCTATAGTAAATCCGGGAAAGCGCCGTACAGGGGCGATAGTTGTGGGGGCTAGCTTTTTCTTCCTTTGTATGACCTGCGGTTATGTGTCCCTTGCTTATGGGGAGGATACAGGAGCAGTCACTGTCTTCCGCAGCCACAGCCTGGAAGAGTTTACAGCGGATGAGATTACCGTCAGCGGCGGAGAATATGTGAACGGTAGAGATTATATCGATGCAGAAGCCTTAACACAATATATCGCAGAGCTTCCAACACAGGAAATGACTGGAGATTATTCCTGTTCGAACAATGAAAAAACACTTTCGCTCTTTTATGAGAGTCCGTATGGAGACGTGAATGTGGAAGTGTATACAGATTATATCAAAGTTCTGCATCTGAATGACGAGCACATGCTGTGGCACGCTTATTATCTGCCGGAACCGGTTGACTGGGAGTATGTGGATTCCATTGTGCCGCCTCTGCCTCAGGCCGAAGTGCTCTTATCAGATGATACAGGACGTAAACCGCACCATATTTATGCGACAGTAACAAAACTGGTGCGAAAGCAGGACGGAAAGTGCGTGATCTTCAAAGACAGGGAACTGCAGTCAAACGAGGGAATTGGAGTCTATGGAAAAGAACTGGATATGGATGCAGCCGTCACATTTTCCATGCCGCTTGTTTCGAACGTGGAAATTCTGGCAGAGACATGGGAGGATACCTCTGTCCACACAGTTCCCCTGGAGTCCGCGTCAGACGGTATTACTTTTCAGGTTCCTTCCAGGCCGGCGCACTATACCATTACGGCATCCTTCCAGGGAACAAACGGTATTTATGAGGCAGCCTTTGTGTTCCATGTCCATGTGTCAGGTGCTGACAACGACGTATGAAGAGGCAGTCCGGTTTTGTCCGAACTGTTCTTCCTGAAAAAAATAAGAGATGTTTCATGCGAATTTGCGTGAAACATCTCTTATTTAAAATTCTATTTGTGTGCTGTATGTGCGCTACGTGTGTGCTGCACACTGATTTTCACACCATTTCAGCACAATTCAAAACTTCTAAATCCCTTATAAAATGGGCATTTCTTAGAACTTTCCAGCCTTTGCAGCTTCCTCGATGGAAACGGCTACAGCTACAGTCATACCAACCATCGGGTTGTTTCCTGCTCCGATAAGACCCATCATCTCTACGTGAGCCGGAACAGAAGAGGAGCCTGCAAACTGTGCATCGGAGTGCATACGGCCAAGGGTATCGGTCATACCGTAGGAAGCCGGTCCTGCTGCCATGTTGTCCGGATGCAGAGTACGTCCTGTACCACCGCCGGATGCTACAGAGAAGTACTTCTTGCCTGCTTCCAGGCGCTCTTTCTTATAGGTACCAGCTACCGGATGCTGGAAACGGGTCGGGTTTGTGGAGTTTCCGGTGATGGAAACGTCTACATTCTCTTTCCACATGATAGCTACGCCTTCCGGAACGCTGTTTGCTCCGTAGCAGTTAACCTTTGCACGAAGTCCTTCGGAGTAAGCCTTGCGGAATACTTCCTTTACTTCGTTGGTGTACGGATCATACTCGGTCTCTACATATGTAAAGCCATTGATTCTTGCGATGATCTGAGCAGCGTCTTTTCCAAGACCATTCAGGATAACGCGAAGCGGTTTCTGACGAACCTTGTTTGCCTTCTCAGCGATACCGATAGCGCCTTCAGCAGCAGCAAAGGACTCATGTCCAGCCAGGAATGCGAAGCACTCGGTCTCTTCCTCCAGAAGCATCTTGCCCAGATTTCCATGTCCCAGACCTACCTTACGGGTGTCTGCAACGGAACCCGGGATACAGAAGGACTGAAGTCCCTCGCCGATAGCAGCAGCTGCATCTGCAGCCTTTCTGCAGTCTTTCTTGATAGCGATGGCAGCACCTACGATGTAAGCCCAGCATGCGTTCTCAAAGCAAATCGGCTGAATGCCTTTAATCTGATTGTATACATCAAGTCCGGCATCCTTTGTGATCTTCTCTGCTTCCTCGAGAGAAGCAATGCCATAGCTGTTCAAAACCTGAGTGATTTTGTCAATTCTTCTTTCATATGATTCAAATAAAGCCATTTTCTTACCTCCTCGATTATTCCTGTCTCGGGTCGATGATCTTTAC
>CALWGE010000078.1 GCA_944378225.1 uncultured Merdimonas sp. | reverse complement strand
TATAAGGTTGGTTTGGCGATTGACATTATACCAGAAAAGGGAGGTCAATGCTCTTTTTATTTGCAAACCTCCGAAAAATCAAGGTAAAGCGTAACTTTTACAATAAAAAAAGAAGGTAGTTTTGACACTACCGAATTGAAACTGGAGGTCAGTAAAATGAAGGATTTAAAAAGAAAACGTATTTTTAAAACTGCAGCGGCCATATTGGCGATCTGTGTCTGCATATCAGGCGGTACAGGCGCTGTCTATGCGGCGGATGTAGGCGGAATTCAGCGGGCTGTTCAGGTATGGATTCATGGTGAGCAGACGGACGTAACTGTGAAACTGGAGCCTGTCGGAACTTATGAGATGCAGTACCAGGATTCGGAGGGCAGACTTCATCAGCAGAACGGAGGGGGTGTGGCTCTGGAAGCGGATGGAACCCAGAGGCCTGCTACGGAAGAAGAACTTCTGGAAAGGCTCAGTGATCCGGAAGTGGAATAAGTATGTCAGTCCAGATGAATTTAATTGAATATAAAACGCAATGGGAAATAGGTTCCCCTTCTTTTCCTGGAACTGCCGCATATACTGTAAGGAAAATCTGAAACTGAAAAGAGGAGTATATGCGCAGTTTTTCAATAAAAGCCATGCAGGCGGGCCAGTCGGATCAGGGACGTCTCAGAATCCATGTCACGGCAAAGGATGGGGCTGTCCCTATTCCCGATGCGAAGGTGTCCATTTCTTATACAGGAGAATCGGGACAGACGCTTCAGCAGGTAAATACAGACAATTCGGGAAATACACCGGAAGTAGAGCTCGCAGCCCCTCCGCTGGAATACAGTACAGAACCCGGAGAACAGCAGCCTTATTCGGAATATACGCTTTCCGTTACAGCTCCGGGATTTGAGCCTGTGGAGGTAGTGGGTGCGGAGATTCTTCCCGAAGTGACAGCGCTTCAGGAAGTTCGGATGATTCCCAGACAGGGAGATGATTTTGAACGGTTTGTGATTCCTGCCCACACACTGTTTGGGAATTATCCGCCTAAAATTGCGGAGCCGGAAATTCAGCCCACAAATGAAACAGGGGAAATTGTATTGAGCCGGGTAGTGGTGCCGGAGTATGTCATCGTGCACGATGGAGTTCCCACAGACAATACGGCGGCGAATTACTGGGTCCGGTATCGGGATTACATTAAAAATGTAGCCTGCAGTGAAATTTATGCGACATGGACAGACGCGGCTATACGGGCAAATGTTCTGGCTATCATGTCTTTCACATTAAATCGCGTATATACGGAATTCTATCGTAATAAGGGGTATGATTTTACAATTACTTCATCCACTGCGTTTGATCATAAGTGGATTAATAATCGTAATATCTTTGAGAACATATCCAGAATTGTAGATGAAATGTTTGGAAATTATCTGTCCAGACCCAATGTGAAACAGCCGATTCTGACTCAATACTGTGACGGCCGCAGAGTGACCTGTCCTGACTGGATGAGCCAGTGGGGAAGTCAGGCGCTGGGTGAGCAGGGGTACAGTACGATTGAGATTCTGCGCTATTATTATGGAGAATCTATGTATATCAATTCGGCAGAAGAAATTTCGGGAGTTCCTTATTCCTGGCCTGGCTCGAACCTTACACAGGGATCCAGAGGGCAGAAGGTTCTTCAGCTTCAGGAACAGCTGAACCGGATTGCCAAAGCATATCCGGCCATACCGGTGATATCGGAAGATGGAATTTACGGCCCTGCAACAGCAAATTCCGTACAAATTTTTCAGTCTATTTTTGGACTTCCCCAAACAGGGGTTGTGGATTATCCTACATGGTACAAAATATCAGAAATTTATGTGGCAGTGTCGCGGATTGCAGAGCTGAATCCATAAAGCTTTTTGGAACCGGGAATCAAGGAACTTTAGACCATAGTACGTATGCATAAATGGAGATAAAAACTGCTTGCATATTTACCTGTACAGATCTATAATGCAGAATAGAATATGGTTAATTCTTCAGGGCAGGGTGCCCGGTTTGAAAAATGTCAGTATCCGCAGGAAGTATTTTCTGATGTTTTGTACCGGAATTCCCGACCGGCGGTAAAAGTCCGCGACCCGCCATTTGGCGGCTGAACCGGTGAATGACGCAGTATCTGGAAAAAACTGCGGCAGAATTCCGGTACCGACAGTATAGTCTGGATGAGAGAAGAAAACGAAGCTTTTTTTGCTTTGCTTTTTTTGCCCTGAACAGATCTGTTCAGGGCTTTTTGTATTTGATGTCAAAGGTGGAAGGGCGCTGCAGCCGAGACGAAAAATACAGGTGAAGAATTATCCTTTCTGTATTCCGCAGTTACAGACTGCGGATAATATCTGATTACCGAAAGGAGATAGAAAAACATGTCGGATTTGATTCAAAGCGTACAGGAAAACCTGGAATTTTTAGGCGTCTGCCTGCTGATTGTGATTGTCATTTTTGCGGCGGCCAGTATTACTGAAAAGAGCCTTCGAAAAAAGAATGCTATGCCGCGTACCAATACGCCGGCACGGAGAGCGGCAATTGTAGGAGTCTTTTCAGCCATTGCGGCGGTGCTGATGTATCTGGAAATTCCTCTGTGGTTTGCCCCCAGTTTCTATGAGCTGGATTTCAGTGAGATCCCTGTTATGATCTGCGCTTTCGCCATGGGACCGGTAGCCGGCGTGGCTGCAGAGCTGTGCAAAATCCTTCTGAAGCTGGTGCTTAAAGGAACGAGTACTGCTTTTGTAGGAGCTTTTGCAAATTTTGTGGTGGGCCGCAGTATGGTGCTTCCGGCTTCTATTCTGTATTACATAAGGAAAAATAAAAAAATGGCAATGGCCGGTCTGGCGCTTGGAACAGTTGTGATGACGTTCTTTGGAAGCGCGTTTAATGCCTTTTATCTGTTGCCTAAATTTTCCGAACTGTATGGTATGCCCATGGAAGCAATTATCGGAATGGGAACAGCCATCAATCCCCGGATAGACAGTGTATGGTCACTGGTATTTTTTGCAGTGGTACCTTTTAATATCATGAAAGGCATTATTGTATCCCTGGTAACCATACTGCTATATAAACACATCAGCCCTATTTTAAAGCGCCACTGACCGTCTGTACCGGTCTGTTGGTGACCAATATTCCCGGTAGACAGCGGTAAAATGATTGTGCTATAATAAAAGCCGCAGAAAAACGGCGTAATACAGAGAAAGAGCCTGAGCCTTCTGCTCCGGCTCTTTTTTGGAGTGCATATAGATGATAACAGAGACATTTTCTGAAAAAGAAACAAGAGAGCTGGGTGAACGGCTCGGGAAAGAAGCAGTACCCGGGAGTGTTTACACTCTGACGGGTGATCTGGGTACGGGCAAAACTGTTTTTACACAGGGATTTGCCAGGGGGCTGGGAATCAGAGAACATGTGAACAGCCCTACTTTTACAATTGTACAGGAGTACAATGAAGGAAGACTGCCCTTCTATCATTTCGACGTGTATCGGATTGGAGACATAGAAGAGATGGATGAGATAGGGTATGAGGATTATTTTTATGGGGACGGCGTCTGTCTGATTGAATGGGCAGAACTGGTGGAAGAACTGCTGCCTTCACAGAGAACGGCTGTCCGGATAGAAAAAGATCTGGAAAAAGGCTTTGATTACCGGAAAATCACAGTGGAGGCGATTCAATGAAAATACTGGCGCTGGACAGTTCGGGCCTTGTAGCGTCTGTTGCCGTAGTAGAAGATGACGGTATAAACAGCAGCCTGCTGGCAGAATATACAGTTAATTACAAAAAGACACATTCTCAGACACTGCTTCCCATGCTGGATGAGATTGCGCGTATGATAGAGCTGGATCTGAATACGATAGATGCCATTGCAGTTGCAGCAGGGCCGGGTTCCTTTACGGGGCTGCGTATTGGTTCGGCTACTGCCAAGGGACTGGGACTGGCGCTTGGGAAGCCGCTGGTACACATACCGACAGTAGACGCTCTGGCCTATAATCTGTATGGAACCGAACGGGTCATCTGTCCTTTGATGGATGCGCGGCGTAATCAGGTTTACACCGGAATCTATGAATTCCGCGATAATCAGCTTTGTGCAATAGAGCCCCAGATGGCGGTAGGAATTGAAGTGATTGCAGAAAAACTGCGGACTCTTGGCCGGGAAGTTATTTTCCTGGGAGATGGCGTGCCGGTATTCCGGAAAGTCCTCACAGAGGAGTTAATGGCAGGCATGGAGTTTTCCTTTGCGCCTGCTCATCTCAATAAACAGAGAGCAGGAGCTGTGGCAGCGCTGGCGGTTTCTTATGTACGTGAGGGTAAGACAGAAAGTGCGACGGATCACAGACCCGAATATCTGCGCCCGTCTCAGGCTGAGCGGGAACGTGCAGAGAAAGAAGTCCTTCTGAAAAAAGAGAAAGAACAGGGAAAGCCGGATGGACAGGTCTGTGAATCCTGATACTGCCAGAGAAAAATTGATAATCCGGCCGATACAAGAGAAAGATCTTCCCCAGATAAGCCGGATAGAAGCGAAGATATTTTCAGATCCCTGGTCTGAACAGGCGTTTCAGGAAAGTATTCATTTGGAGTATACACTATTTCTTGCGGCTGAATGTGAAGGCGAGATAGCAGGCTACTGTGGCTGTTATCTGAGTCTGGACGAGGCAGAGATTACCAACGTGGCAGTTAAGGAAGAATGCCGCGGACAGGGGATTGCAAAGGCAATGCTGCAGGAACTGCTTCGGCAGGGAATGGTTCGGGGAGCAAAATCATTTTTTCTGGAGGTCAGGGCAGGAAACAGACCGGCTATCTGTCTTTATGAAAAAATGGGTTTTGAACATAGCGGCGTTCGCCGGAATTTTTATGAGCATCCCCGTGAAGACGCGTATATTATGTGGAAACGTTTCCCGGAATCATGACAGCGTTTTCCACTGTTCGAAAATGAAATCATTATGTAAAATATTCACGTAACAGGCAACAGAAACTGTTTTTTTGACGGAATCTGAAATCAGGGAGGATGAGCAGGATGCGTGAGTATAAGAATAAAGAGACAAGGATTCTTGACAGGATTATATGCAATGGATGCGGGAAAATCATTGCGGTAAAAAGGGGGATCCCTATGGAGGGAGTCTTTTCTGCATGTCAGGTATGGGAGTATATGTCTGATAAGGATGGAGAGACAGATCGCTTTGATCTCTGTGAAGAATGCTATGACAAGATAACAGAACAGTTCCGGATTCCTGTTGCCAGAACAGAGCAGACGGAACTTTTGTAGCAGAACCCGGTCGGATTCCCGACGACCGGCAGATAGGTAATGGAGAGAAGAAATGTTAGATGTATGTCTGCTGGGAAGCGGAGGTATGATGCCGCTTCCTTATCGCTGGCTGACAGCGCTGATGACCCGATATAATGGCAGCAGTATTCTGATTGACTGCGGAGAAGGCACGCAGATCGCAATCAAGGAAAAGGGCTGGAGTTTCAAGCCTATTGATGCGATCTGCTTTACCCATTTTCACGGAGATCATATCAGTGGCCTTCCGGGTCTTCTGCTCACGATGGGAAATGCGGAACGTACAGAACCTCTGACGCTGATAGGACCGAAGGGGCTGGAGCGTGTGGTTAATTCGCTGCGTATTATTGCTCCGGAACTGCCGTTTCCTATTGAATTCAGAGAATTGACAAAACCTCAGGAGGAATTCAGCCTGAATGGTTATCGAATCCGGGCTTTTCGGGTAAATCATAATGTTACCTGTTATGGATATTCCCTGGAAATCGATCGGGCGGGAAAATTTCAGCTGGATCGTGCTCTGGAACTGGAGATTCCGAAGCAATTCTGGAATCGGCTGCAGAAAGGTGAGACAGTAGAGGACGGAGAGACTGTTTATACTCCGGACATGGTTATGGGAGCACAGCGCAAAGGCATTAAGCTTGTCTACTGTACAGATACCCGGCCTACAGCTTCTATTGCAGAAAATGCAAAGGGGGCAGATCTTTTTATCTGTGAAGGCATGTATGGTGAAAAGGATAAACAGGCGAAAGCTGTGGAAAATAAACATATGACCTTTTATGAGGCGGCCCGTCTGGCCAGGGAAGCAGATGTGGGTGAGCTGTGGCTGACTCATTACAGCCCGTCCCTGACCAGACCTGAGGAATTTATGGATAAAGTGCGACGGATTTTCCCCCGCGCGAAGGCCGGGAAAGATCGAAAATCCGCAGAACTGAATTTTGAGGATGATGAAAAATGAGTAACAGTACAGAAAAAGATATTTATATACTTGCCATAGAGAGTTCCTGTGATGAGACGGCGGCAGCGGTAGTGAAGAACGGACGCTGTGTGCTTTCGAATATTATTTCATCTCAGATAGAGCTGCACAAGCTCTACGGAGGGGTAGTGCCGGAGATCGCTTCCCGCAAACATATTGAAAAAATAAATCAGGTCATTCAGGAAGCTCTGGATACGGCGGGAATGACTCTGGATCAGATGGATGCCGTAGGAGTTACCTACGGTCCCGGTCTGGTAGGAGCTCTTCTGGTAGGAGTAGCTGAGGCAAAAGCGATCAGTTATGCCAAAAAGCTTCCGCTGGTGGGAGTACATCATATAGAAGGACATATTTCTGCAAACTATATTGAAAATCAGACATTGGAGCCGCCGTTCGTATGTCTTGTGGTTTCCGGCGGACATACTCACCTGGTGGTTGTGCGCGATTATGGAAAATACGAGATCCTGGGGCATACGCGGGATGACGCGGCCGGAGAAGCATTTGACAAAGTGGCCAGAGCAATAGGGCTGGGATATCCGGGAGGACCTAAGATTGACAAGCTGTCCAAAGAAGGAAATCCTGATGCTATAGCTTTTCCCAGACCTAAATTTGAAGATTCTCCCTATGACTTCAGTTTCAGCGGTTTGAAGTCGGCTGTACTCAACTATCTGAATGGCTGTCAGATGAAGGGAGAAACTGTGAACAGAGCGGATGTGGCAGCTTCTTTTCAGAAAGCAGTCTGTGACGTTCTGGTGGAGCATGCTATGCTGGCAGTAAAGGACAGCGGCCTTCATAAATTTGCCATTGCGGGCGGAGTGGCATCTAATTCCACGCTGCGTGCAGCTCTTGCGGAAGCCTGTGAAAAACATAAGATCGAATTTTATCATCCATCACCTATTCTGTGTACGGATAATGCGGCGATGATTGGAGCAGCAGCTTATTATGAGTATATTGCCGGAAAGAGAGACGGTCTTGATTTAAATGCAGTTCCCAATCTGAAGCTGGGAGAACGGTAAAAGAGGAAACATGGGGGAATTACAGTGAAAAGAAGAAAAAAATGTACAGCAGTTGTGCTGGCAGCAGGTCAGGGAAAACGAATGGGGAGCAGGATTCAGAAACAGTTTCTGGAACTTCAGGGGCATCCGATTCTTTATTATTCTCTGGCTGCCTTTCAGGATTCTCCTCTGATTGACAGTATGATCCTGGTGACCGGAGCGACGGAAATACCTTATGTACAGAAGGAAATTGTGGAAAAATATTCCTTAAACAAAGTGCGGGCCGTCATTGAGGGCGGTTCTGAGCGCTATGCTTCTGTCTGGAAGGGACTTCAGGCCTTGAATGACAGTATGACAGAAGAAGAAAGGGATGGGTATGTTTTTATTCACGATGGAGTACGTCCGTTTATCCATGAAGAAATTCTTTCCCGTGCTTTTAATGCAGTGGAGCAATACCATGCATGTGTGGTAGGCATGCCTTCCAAAGATACGGTAAAGCTGGCGGATGAAGACGGATTTGTAGCTGTGACGCCGGCCCGCAGTCTTGTGTGGAGTATTCAGACTCCCCAGGTGTTTGACTTCCGTCTGGCATACAGGGCTTATGCAGAGCTGGAAAGGAGCGGCCGCTGCGATGTGACGGATGATGCTATGATTGTGGAGTCTTTTACGGATACAAAAGTTCGTCTGGTGGAGGGATCCTATGAAAATATCAAGATCACCACACCGGAGGACTTAAAGATAGCAGAGGCTTTTCTGGAAAGAAAATAAGGAAAACAGACCTTTGCATATATGCCGGCAAATATATTAATATATTGAAATAAATGTTTTTTTAAAAAAGTAAAAAAAGTGGTTGACATCTTATGCCAGAAATGCTAGAATACAATTCGTCGCCACGCTGAGGCGGTGAGCGCGTCAGATTGTGGAGAGGTATCGAAGTGGTCATAACGAGGCGGTCTTGAAAACCGTTTGTCCGAAAGGGCGCGTGGGTTCGAATCCCACCCTCTCCGTTTATTGCCACTGTCGATGACAGGACAGGCTAATATATTATACCGGGTTTTGACCGGGCATCTTGGAGAAGTACCCAAGCTGGCCGAAGGGGCTCCCCTGGAAAGGGAGTAGGTCGTTAACAGCGGCGCGAGGGTTCAA
>CALWGE010000077.1 GCA_944378225.1 uncultured Merdimonas sp. | reverse complement strand
TATTGAAACCGCCGTGTACCGAACGGTACGCACGGTGGTGTGAGAGGACGGGGGCTAATCACCCCCTCCTACTCGATTTTGGAACCTGTTCTTTTTTGATGAGTATATTAATTCAGTAGTCATGATTTGTAACAGAAGCCTTTTAACTATGTATTTCAGACCACAGAAAATCCCTTGTTCTTAATGCAGAGTTCTACTTCGGCAGCATCTTCGGTCTGGAAAATCAGGACAGGTTTTCCGGAATCCCGACTGAAAGAGAGGTAGATATAATTAATATTGATGTTACTCTCAGCGAGAGCCTTCAGAAGACGGTTCAGATTACCGACCTCATCTTCCAGCTCCACTCCGATGACGCTTGTCATCCGGCAGAGATATCCTGCGCCTTCCAAAGCTTTCATTCCCTTCTCCGGGTCAGAAACAACCATACGGTTGATTCCGTATTCGGCACCGTCGTTTGTGCAGGAGCCCCAGATATTAATATTTTCATCAGCCAGAATCTGAGTAATATTCTGCATGGTGCCCTTTTTATTTTCGGCATATATGGATAATTGTCTGAGCATGTGTCTGTTTCTCCTTTGCATATTCAGAGTCTGCCAGGCGTGCGAGACCGCCTGAACACTGCAAATATCATATCACAGTGCCGGATATTTTACAATGGCAATCAGAAGGACTTTGTGCTATACTACCGATGACAAGAAGACGAATCAGTAATCTGTCATTTGAGGTATTATAGTATGGAAGAATTAAAAAAACTGCTTGAAAAATATATGAATGAAAATCTGGAGCAGCTGATTTTAAGCTCTCCACGTAAAGGAATTGAGGAGAAAAAGATTCGGATACGCCCGGTTCTTCTGAAAGGTCAGCTGAAATTCCAGGCAGAGATTTTTCGCGGGGCGCAGGCATTTCATGAGAACCTGAGTAAAGAAGATGCGGTTATGCAGGTCCTGGGGTGGATGGAAGGCACTTTCTGTCAGCTTCAGCTTACAGGGATGGACGGCTTTGTAAATGTCCTGGTGAGTAAAAAGGGCCGTATGACTGTCAAAGAAAAGCGGAAGCCTGAAGGCGTCAAATCGGGCGGCTGCAGCACGGCGTCCTGCGGTGTAAAAAAGCCGGTGCTGGAGCATAATAGAAAGAAAACATATCTTCTGGAGGAAGGGAAGCCGGTTCCGTTTCTGGTGGATTTGGGAGTCATGACCGAGGAAGGACGCATAGTGCATGCACGCTATGATAAGTTCCGTCAGATTAACCGTTTCCTGGAGTTTATCGAAGATATTATTCCGGCTTTGCCGAAAGACAGGGAGCTGACCATTCTGGATTTCGGCTGCGGAAAATCTTATCTGACTTTTGCGGTCTATTATTATCTGCGTGAGTGCAGGAAACTGGATGTGCGGATTATAGGCCTCGATCTGAAGAAGGATGTGATTCGCAAATGCAGTGAGTTAGCCCAAAAATACGGCTATGAGAAACTGATCTTTCTGGAAGGAGATATCGCAGGTTATGAAGGCTGCAGTTCTGTGGACATGGTAGTGACGCTCCATGCCTGTGATACGGCTACAGATTATGCTCTTTATAAAGCGGTAAAGTGGGGCGCTCAGGTAATTCTGTCAGTGCCTTGCTGCCAGCATGAGCTGAATGCACAGATCCACAATGAAGTGCTTGAGCCTGTACTCAGATATGGATTGCTTAAGGAACGGATTGCGGCGTTGGTGACGGATGGTCTGCGGGCAGAACTCCTGGAGAGGCAGGGTTATGATACGCAGATTCTGGAGTTTATCGATATGGAGCATACACCGAAGAATATTCTGATTCGGGCAGTAAAGCGACAAAACAGAAAAGAAAGAAAACAAGCGGATATGGCTTATGAACGCTGTGCAGAAGCGCTGCATGCAGATTTGACACTGGAGCGCCTTCTGGATTCGGGAACGTCTCCGGCTGAATCATACCGCAGAAGACGGAAAGGAGGAGAGGGCCGTTGAAAAAAACTGTTTTAAAGATAGTGTCTGTGATGGCAGCCTTTCTTCTGGGGGTCCTGGGGATGGGATACTATCTGATGGCCGGGAATATAGATTCCACTGCTCATATGGCATCGGCTTCTCTGCCGCTTATTTATCTGGAGCAGGATGGGCGTTCTTTTAACCTTATGCATGGATATACCAAAAGTATGGACGCGTCCAGTATTCGTGACGCAGTTTTCCCGCTTCCTGAAGACAGGACGATTTTCATGCGAATAGAAAGTCCGGATATGGATATCCGAAATCTTCGTTATGAAGTGAGAAGTACAGACACGGAACGTCTGATAGAGGATGGAGAACTTGTACTTACACGGGAAGGGGATACGTATCGGGCAGAAGTGCAGCTGATGGATCTGCTGGAGGACGGCGGTGAATACCTTCTGGTATTGCAGCTTTCGCTGGAACAGGGAAAAGAGGCTTATTATTATACACATATAGCCAATGCAGGGGAAACACATCTGAGCGAGTGTCTGGAACTGGTGGATACCATTCATAACGCTCTCTTTGATAAAGGAAATACAGTCAGTATTGCTCAGTATATGGAAACAGATTCTTCTGCGGATAACGACACACTGGATCATGTGACGATACATTCCCGTTATAACCAGATGATCTGGGCTAATATGGAAGTAGAGCCGCCTTCCGGAGAAATTCGGACCTATATTACAGAAATTGAAGATTCGCTTGCTTCGATCCGGTTGGAGTATGAGATTGCATATCAGGATGGGGAAGATGAAACAGAACATTATGAGGTAACAGAATCTTTCCGTGTAAGGTATACAGAGCAAAGGATGTATCTGCTCAATTATGACAGAAAGGTAGACAGAATCTTTGATCCGGAACTGGATATTTTCTCAGATAAGGCCGTAGAACTGGGGATTCTGAATACGGAGACAGAATATCGCAAAAACTCTGAGGAAAATATTGTGGCCTTTGTACAGAACGGACAGCTCTGGAGTTATGACGCGGCTCAGAACAAGCTGTCTCTGGTCTTTGGCTTCCGGGAAGGCGATGATCTGCGGGGAAGCTATGACGAACATGGAATCCGCATTCTGAATGTGGACGAATCCGGCAGCATGAATTTTCTTGTATATGGGTATATGAACCGCGGACTTCATGAAGGAGAGACAGGCATAGCACTCTATACCTACGATGCACTTGCCAATTCTGTGGAGAAAAGGCTTTTTATAGAAAGCACAAAGTCCTTCCGGGTGCTGGAGGCACAGCTGGGCGAGGTGGCGTATGTAAACAATGACCAGCAGTTTTTCCTGTATCTGGATAAACGTATTTTCTGTGTGGATCTGAATACGCTGGAGTACGAGATCCTGGCCTCTGATGTCAGTGAAGAGAGCTGTACGGTATCCCGGGACGGGCAGTTTGCGGCATGGCAGCAAGAAGACTCGCTGTATGAATCCGGGGAGGTTTCTGTTCTGAATCTGGAAACGGGAGAACGAAGAACTGTTTCTGCCAGGGAAGGCTGTTATATCCGGGCTCTGGGCTTTATGGGCACAGACTTTATATACGGAGAAGCCAGACAGGAAGATGTGCAGCAGGATATTTCGGGCGGCTATATCTTTCCTATGGGACGTGTGGTGATTCAGAACGAGTCAGGAGAGGAGCTGCGCGTTTCAGATTATGAATCCATTGGAAAATATGTTGTTTCGATTGCTATAGATGACAACCGGATTTCTCTGGACTGCGTACGGCGTTCTGCTGACGGAGGATATGAGGAGGCCGGTCCGGAGACGATTACGAACCGGGAGCTGGGGACTGTGGAAAAAATATCGCTGGAGACCAAAAATTCCGGAGATAAAAAACGAGAATACTATTTCTCACTGGAAGAAGGACGTGGATCCGGAAAACTGCGCCAGCTGGCTCCGGATCAGGTATTGTTTGAGGGCAGCCGTGATCTTGCCCTGGCATCAGAGGGAGAAGACGGACGGTATTATGCGTATGCGTATGACGGTTCTTTCCTGGGGGCTTATGCGAAAGCCAATGAGGCAATTCTGCAGGCATATGACGCAATGGGATGTGTGGTGGACAGCCGGCAGGATTATATCTGGAGAAGAGGAGGACGCAGAACACGTGTGGAGCTGAGCGGTATGGAAAATCCGCAGCAGAGTCCCGGGGAGTCGAGTCTGCAGGCGGCGCTGGAAATTCTTTTGGGTACTCAGAAAATATACAGCGATGTGGAGTCCTATCTGGCAGAAGGGTATATGCCTTATGAAATTCTGGAGGAACAGTCCAATGGCCGTGTTCTGGATCTGTCCGGCTGTTCTGTGAGCATGATACAGTATTATATCAGCAGAGGATATCCGGTTCTGGCATTGCAGAACGGCAGCAGCGCAGAGCTGATTACAGGTTATGATCCGCAGAATATCATAGTAACAGATCCGTTAACCGGAGAAAGCAGCCGCCGGGGACTCAATGACAGCACGCAGGCGTATGAGGCGCTTGGAAATCTGTTTCTGGTCTGTCTTCCGGATGGGGAGAAGCAGTAAGATTTCTCTTTCGGAAATAACCGGGTGAAAAAGAAATAGAAAGATTAGGAGGAATACAAATCATGGATGAGAGAATTAAGACGCTGGCTAAAAATCTTGTAAATTACTCCTGTAAGGTAAAATCAGGGGACAAGGTTTATATCAATTACACCGGGCCCTCTACGGAGGATCTGACACGGCAGCTGATTAAAGAAGTTTATGCTGCAGGAGGACTTCCTTTTGCTCATTATATCAATCCGAAGGTGCAAAGAGAAATTCTTCTGAACTGTACAGAAGAACAGATACGGCTGATGGCAGAACTTGCAGCGGAAGAAATGTCACAGATGGATTGCTACATCGGTGTACGGGGAACTGACAATGTGGCAGAACTTTCGGACGTCCCGGCTGATAAGATGCACTTGTATGAGACCCTTTACTCGACACCGGTTCATCATGGAATCCGTGTGCCGAAGACCCGCTGGGTAGTTCTCCGCTATCCGAATGCATCTATGGCTCAGCTTTCCGGAACGAGTGTGGAAGCCTTTGAGGATTTCTATTTTAATGTGTGCAATCTGGATTATTCCAAAATGGGACGCGCCATGAAATCGCTGGTGGAGCTTATGAATCGTACAGACAAAGTGCGCCTGACCGGAAAGGATACAGATCTTACTTTTTCCATTAAAGATATTCCGGCAATTGCCTGCGACGGTCAGCTGAATATTCCGGATGGAGAAGTATATACTGCTCCCGTCCGTGAATCAGTCAATGGCGTTATCACTTATAACACACCTTCACTCTGTCAGGGATTTACTTTTGAAAATGTCCGGCTGGAGTTTGAAAACGGCAAAATTGTGAAAGCCACAGCCAATAATACAGAGCGTCTGAATCAGATTCTGGATACGGACGAAGGAGCCCGTTATATAGGAGAGTTTGCCATTGGCGTAAATCCTTATATTTTGAATCCCATGAAAGATATTTTGTTTGACGAAAAGATTATGGGTTCTATTCATTTTACGCCGGGTAATTGCTATGATGACGCTTATAATGGCAATTCCAGTTCTCTTCACTGGGATCTCGTCATGATTCAGAGAGAGGAATACGGCGGAGGAGAGATTTATTTTGACGATCGCCTGATTCGGAAAAACGGACGGTTTGTAGTACCGGAGCTTGAATGCCTGAATCCGGAAAATCTGGTTTAAAAAATTATCATATTAAAAATAAGAAGAAGGATGCTCCGAAGTCTGTTTTCACTCTTCGGAGCATCCTTTTGTATCATTGAAATGGTATGAAAGAAAGCAGACCTCAGTCTTCTTCAATAACCTGCAGCTCAAGATAGTCAAAATCAATCTGATCAATAAAACTGTCCTGATAGAAGCGGACTTTTGCGTGCTGCTGGAATTCGCGTATGTTGGAATCCAGCCACATGGGAACGCTTAAGTCAAATTCATGACAGATTTGATCCAGAGCGTGTAATATTTTGTGTGTCCTTGTATCTTCGGTGTCATCACAGATGACTGTGTCATGAAGCAGATGATTGTCTTTCCATTCTTTTGCCCAGAGACGGAACATGGCTTCCCTCCGTAAAATAATTGAATAATGACTTTCAGTATAGAAGATCTGCGGGCGTTTGTAAAGGGGAAATACGGCCTGAAAACAAATGTAAACTCTGGGTAAAGCGGAAACCGCGAAAGTTTTAAAGCTTGCTGTTTTACTGTAACTCCGCTATAATTTTTACCATAGTATATCCGGTCGGCATGACGGCTGAGAGGCACTCCTGGTATGTCAGGCAGTTGTATTTTGTCCGGGCGTATAACACAAATCACTGAAAAGGAGAAAAGCAAAATGAATCACACTTTGTATGAACTTCTGTGGCTTTTTTTTATTTATGCCTTTGCCGGGTGGATGATAGGAACAGTACTGGCTGCAGTACGTGAGAAAAAATTTGTAGATGTGGGATTTTTGTATGGCCCCCTGTGTCCTGCCTATGGTCTGGGCGGCGTTGTTTTTGCTGTTTTTCTGACAGAGCTTAAGGATCATCTGTTTTTTCTCTTCCTGGGAGGCGCCATTCTTTCTTTTCTGGTGACAGAGTTTACCGGCCTGATTCTGGAGAGGATTTTTCACAGAAAATGGTGGGATTATTCCAGGAAAAAGTTCCAGTTTGGCGGTTATGTAAATCTGCCGTATTCCGTGGTATGGGGCGTGCTGGCAGTGCTGAATATTCATTTTGTGAACCCGTTTCTGAAAGGGGTATGGAACCGTATACCCGGGGCAGCAGGTGAAATTGTACTGACGGTGCTGATTGCTCTGACACTTCTTGATCTGGCAGGAACCCTGACAGGTATTCTCAAGGTAAAATCTCATGTAAAGAAACAGTCGCTCGTTTACAGTGTGTCAGAAAACCTGCAGAAGACAGCAGATATGATGGGACAGGGGCTGACCAGACTGGTGCTGCGCCGAATGGAGCGGGCGTATCCGACCCTGGATGTGGGAGAGCTTCTGAAAGCCAGAAAGGAGCAGGAGCAGAAAAAGAAGGAGGCGAGAGAGAAAACCGCCGTATTTGCGGCTGGCTGCTCTTTCTACAAACTGGTCAGTCTGTTTTTTCTGGGAGCTTTTCTGGGAGATATTACAGAGACTATTTTTGTATTTGCCACAGCCGGAAAGCTGATGAGCCGCAGCAGTGTGGTATATGGCCCCTTCAGTATCGTCTGGGGATTGGGATGTGCGCTTCTGACAGCGCTGCTTTATCAGTACCGGAATCGCAGTGACAGTTTTATCTTTGTGTTTGGCACAGTGATGGGCGGAGCCTACGAATATATCTGCAGTGTGTTTACAGAGATTGTTTTTGGTACCGTCTTCTGGGACTACAGTAAGATTCCTTTTAATCTGGGAGGAAGAATTAATCTTCTGTACTGTTTTTTCTGGGGAATTGCAGCTGTAGTATGGATGAAGTATCTGTATCCCTTTATTTCGAAGTGGATTGAAAAAATTCCGAAAAAGTTCGGGATTCGGATTACATGGGTACTGATAATCCTGATGGTATTTGATATCAGTCTGACAGCGCTTGCTCTGAATCGTTATACTGTACGGCAGACGGGAGAAGGAATTCATACGGTCGTGGACGGATTTATGGACGAACATTTTCCGGATGAGCGTATTGAACAGCGCTTTCAGAATCTGAAACTGGTGAACTGAAACTTCTGACAGAAGAATGGCTGTGAAACAGCTTAAAAATGTGAGATAGAAAGAGGAAAAGTACTTGATTTCCGGGGATTTCTATGCTAAACTATTCACTCGTGATATATTATTAAATTCCTTGTTTCCCCCAAAGAGAGGAAGCCAGAGACCAAAAGGAGGTAAAAAAGCATGAACAAGTATGAATTAGCATTAGTTGTGAATGCAAAGGCAGAGGATGATGTCAGAACCGCTACCGTTGAGAAAGCAAAAGAGTATATCACTCGTTACGGCGGCGTTGTGACAGAAGTTGAGGATTGGGGCAAGAAGCGTCTTGCTTACGAGATTCAGCACATGAGAGAGGCATTCTACTACTTCATTCAGTTTGAGGCTGAGGCTACCTGCCCGGCAGAGGTAGAGAAGCATGTCCGCATTATGGAGAATGTCATCCGCTATCTGTGTGTTCGCAAAGACGCATAGACTTAAGGTTTTTTAACCGGAAAGTGGAGGATTGTTGGTATGAATAAAGTCATTTTAATGGGACGTTTGACGAGAGATCCGGACGTACGCTACTCACAGGGAGAGAATGCGACTGCAGTTGCGCGTTTCACTCTTGCGGTGGATCGCAGATTCAGCAGGCGGGACGGAGATGCTTCTGCTGACTTTATCGGTTGTGTGGCCTTTGGAAGACAGGCTGAGTTTGCAGAGAAGTATCTGCGTCAGGGCACAAAGATAGTGCTCAGCGGACGGATTCAGACCGGAAGC
>CALWGE010000076.1 GCA_944378225.1 uncultured Merdimonas sp. | reverse complement strand
AAGGGGCGCAATCCTTAGGCAGGCCACAGGCGGTTCTGTACAAAACAGGGGAGCCTCAGGCCGGAATACCGCAATCTGACGCTCCGCTAAATCATGACCGCCGAAGCTTTCTGTAATAATGTAAGAAAGCTTCGGACGTGTCTCCTGAAATATATTCAATTCATTCAGATTCAGAAAATCCGAATATACGGCGGTTCCTCTCTGATAAGCCAGTTCCCCCAGCTCCAGGAACCTCTTCTCCAGCTGCTGTTCTTCTTTCGTCATAATATCAGAACTTACTGTATACAGAGGGTATGTCAATAGCGCCGCTCAGAATATCCTGCAAATCACCGGAAATATCCACGTTCTTCGGTGTAACGATAAAAATAGATGCAGAAACCTTACGCAGATTTCCACCAATAGCATAGCAGGATCCCGATGCAAAATCGATAATCCTCTGTGCCACATCCACGTCAAGTCCTTCAAAATTCAGAACTACAGTCCTGTTGCTGAGCAGCGTCTCTGTGATCTCTTTGGAATCATCGAAGCTGTTCGGCTTAATTACACATACTTCCATGCCGCCTCCCTGCTTTCTGGAGGGCTGCCGGAACGGAGTTACCTTCTGGGGCTTCGCCTTTGCCGGGGCTTCCTCCTCATAATCATTGTCTTCCTCTTGTTTCCGTCCGAAAAGCTTTTTTCTGGGCTTTTCGTCATCGTAATCGTCATCATAATCATCGTAGTCATCGTAATCGTCGTCATAATCATCTCCGCCGAGTTTCATGACATCAAGAAATTTATCGATTACACTCATGTTACAGCTCTCCAATCTATCCTTTAAATATTATGATACTGTCTTTCTCCGAAAATGCCTGTCCCTACCCGAACCATAGTAGCCCCTTCCTCGATAGCCACTTCATAGTCTCCAGTCATTCCCATGGACAGAACATTCATAGATACATTATCAATGTTTTTGTTTTTTATGTCAACACATAATTTCTTTAAACTGGCAAAATGTATACGATTATCTTCCGGATTCTCTACATAAGGAGCAATCGTCATTAAGCCCCTGACAGAAATCGACGGCAGACATGCAATTTCACGAATCAGAGCCTCTGTCTCTTCGGGCTTCACACCGAATTTACTCTCTTCTCCCGCCACGTTGACTTCTATCAGAACAGGAACTGTAATACCCTTTTTTGTCCCTTCTGCACTGATGGTTTCAGCCAGTCTCAGACTGTCTACCGAATGGATGAGACAGGCTTTATCCACTACGTATTTCACCTTATTACGCTGCAGATGTCCGATCAGATGCCAGCGGATATCCTTTGGCAGCTGCTCATATTTATCGCACAGTTCCTGTACTTTATTCTCACCAAAATCCCGGGTTCCGCCCGGAAGAAGTTCCTCAATCATAGACACGGGCTTGGTTTTGCTGACTGCTATCAGCGTTACCTCTTCCCGCCTGCGTCCTGCTCTCTCGCAGGCCGCGCAAATCCTTTTTTCAACATTTTCCAGATTTTCCGTTACCATTTTTTTCATACTCCTCCTAATAAATTACCTGATCCTCTGTAACCGTATCGGCATTCAGCACGATATGATCATAAACGGACAATCCATAACTGGTTCCTTCTTCCACGATACAGTAGTCCTCATTCTCGTACAGGATTTCAATAATTCTGAAAATGGTATAACCCTTATTAATATTATAAACGCCTTTCAGCTTTGCAGTCTGTCCCACCTGATAATACTCTGCCGAATCTGCCTTTACAAGAAGATCTCCGCTTTCCAGCAGTTTTTTTGACGTGCTGAAGCTCTCTTCCAGCGGATCCACGTAGGCATACTGATCATCCTGATAGTAAATTGTGGAATTTACAAATTCCACCGCTTCTGTACCATCCTCCGATACTGTTTTCTTCATAAAGCCTGTACGGTCTTCTGACTGTGTAATACAGGCTGCATCTATAACAAAGAAGTCTTTTTCTGTCACGGCTGACTGAGGAATTTTCAACCCCACAGTCTCGTCCCGCAGGATCTCAAAATCCAGATATCTTTCTCCCGCATAACGAACCATGGAATTCACAAAAGAAAGAACGCCATACGCCTGCCCGTCTGCATACTGTACTGTAACGGAAGGCCACGCAATTTCTTCATCCTTGTCAAACCGAATCTCTATATACGTAGTATTCTGTGTCACAGTTCCGTCTTCTGCCACCTTCTGGTTCTTTTCCATCTCGTCCAGAATATAGGATTCCATTTCCTGATCCAACGGAAAGATCAGCTGCCAGTCTTCTTCCGTTACCAGCTTGTACACCGGATCTCCTTCGCTCACCAGATCCGCTGACCGCAGATCCTGCCGCTCATATTTGCTCCGGTCGAACCAGCCTGGCTCTACAGACTCCGCTGTAGCTCCCTCCAGACCGTCTATATAATATTCCACGACTCCTGCTGTTTCAGCATTATATCTGGTAAAAAGTTCTCCTCCGCCCTCCGACGCATTGTCCAGCTGAGCGATCATATTCTGATTCACCAGATCCAGAATGGCCGAATCCACATTTGTTTTAAAACTGTACACGCTCTCAAAGCTCATATCTGAATAATTTCCCAAAAAGGAGCTGACTCCCGAGCGTATTTCACTGTAATCCTCCTCATCCAGACTCAGATCACCGGATGATTCTTCCAGAAGCTCAGACATTCTTCCGCTCTCGTCCACTGTATAAACTGTGGAAAGTACGGAAACCTTTTCTCCCTCTGCCGCATAATAGTTGATATACCCGGCTTTCTGCGCCGTATACACCTGTTCCGTGCGCAGGGCAACTCCCGTATAATGATAATCAGCCGCCAGATTTCCTTTGATAACCTCGTATCCGGAAATATGTTCTGAAGTAAAATACATATATACACAAACGATCAGATAGACGGCAATAAATCCAAAAAATACAACGCCAATGTTGAACGGGCGTCTGTATCGGACAATCTTCGTATTCTTTTTTCTTCCGTTCGCCACTGGCTTCTTTCCTCCGTTTTTCCTTTCATGCTGTGCGAAATTTCTTTTTCCTGTTTTCCGCACGCTGAAAAACAGGAGGCTGCCGCAAAGCCTTCTCTTTTGCGACAGCCCTGATATGTACAATCTAGCAGGAAATGATTACCTGTTCCTTCGCAAATTCAGGAAGGTCTTTCTCCTCCACGGAAATGCTGAGACAGAAATTAACGTTAAACTGCTCACTGATCTGATTCAGCTGGGTCAGAGTATCCGTCAGGTCTGCATCTTCCAGATTCGCTGCCTTCAGGAAACTGTCCACATACATCTGCTCCAAATCATAGTCCTGAGAAATAATTCCGCATATAAAACCGATAAACTCATCGCTGTTCTTCAAAGGATAATCTTTTACATTGATAAGACGCACTCTGTTATCCAGCTCATGCATGTGTTTCGTACTCTTGTCCAGGTATACGATGTTACCTGACGCTGTCTTGATCTGGCTGTTTACTCTGTCCAGCATATGCTTTGTCTTTCCGTCCCCTTTACTTCCTACAATCAATTGTACCATAGCCATGTCCTCCTTGGGTCCTCTATATTTTTGAGACAGCGCCCCAAAAGCCAAAGGGCTTTTTAATGGACGCTGCCGCTCTATCAGATATCCATATTATAGTCTATATGCCCAAAAAACTCAACTGTTATTTACCGGCTTTAGACTAATTATACAATTCTCTCCACTCCATATCGCCGCGTTCCAGAGCTTTAATAAGAAGCTCGGCCGTAGCCAGATTTGTAGCCAGAGGAATATTGTAGGTATCGCAGAGCCGGACTACATTATTTACATCAGGCTCATGACTTTTCGGATTCTGCGGATCCCGCAGGAAAATCACAAGGTCCATCTGATTGTGCTCAATCTGAGCCGCAAGCTGCTGTTCTCCGCCCAGATGACCCGCCAGATATTTGTGTACATTCAGATTCGTAACCTCAGCAATCAGACGTCCGGTTGTCCCCGTCGCGTACAGATTGTGCTTACAGAGAATACCCCTGTAAGCAATACAAAAATTCTGCATTAATTTCTTTTTTGCGTCGTGTGCGATTAGTCCAATGTTCACTTGAACACCCCCAGGTTAATATTTTTTCGGCTGCAGACCGATATTCAGGACAAATCCGATTGACATGAAAAGCGTCACCAGAGATGTCAGCCCGTAGCTGACAAACGGAAGCGGAATTCCTGTATTCGGCATCAGTCCGGTAGCTACGCAGATATTCACAAAGCTCTGGAACCCGATATAACCTGCAACCCCACAACAGATCAAAGTTCCGGAAAACTCCCTTGAGCGTCTGCCAATCTGTATACATTCTAACACAATCAGCGCCAATAGTAAAATAATTGTTGCACAACCGATAAATCCCAGCTCTTCGCCGGCAACCGCAAAAATAAAATCTGTCTGCGGTTCCGCTATAAAACTGCCGTTTTTCACGGAAGATACCAGGTTATTGTTCAATCCCTTCCCCACAAGCTGTCCCGAGCCTATGGCCATAATAGAATTCTGCTGCTGATAGGCATCGTTGGCATACTGTGCCGGATTCAGCCAGGCCAGAATTCTGGTTCTCTGATAACCATCAATAAGCTGCTGGTCCGGCTGCATGATCAGACTGATAAAAATTACCGACGCAGGAATTCCCACTGCAAGCGCGCCGCCAATCAATTTCCAGCTTAAACCCGCAATAAACAGAAGTATCAGAAAAATCATACACAGAGAAATAGTGGTAGACAAATCAGGCTGCCGCTCCACCAGAAAGGCCGGCATTCCAAACAGCAGGACTGAAAGCCCGAGAATCTTCCATGTATTCAGTATTTCTTTGTACCGCTCCAGAAACTTTGCAAAAAAAAGAATCAGACAGAGCTTGCACAGCTCAGATGGCTGGAAGCGGAATCCCCCCAGATTCAGCCACCTGGTCGCTCCGTTATTTTCATACCCCAAAGGCGTTTCTACCAGAAGAAGCATCACCAGATTCGCACCATAGATGAGCCACTGAAATTTAAGAACCCAGTTATAGTCAATCAGTGAAATGATAATCATCGCTGCCGTTCCCAGAAACAGGCCCAGAATCTGCTGATCCTGAACGGATTTCTCCGCACTGCCTATTACCAGTATTCCTATGATCGTAATCGCAAACACATAACACACAAGCCGGAACCTGTAATCCCTCAACCGGTACTGTTTTAACATAATCTCCTCTGTCCTTTTCGCATCCGGTTATCCCTAATCCTTCTTATGCTTCAGATCCTTAATCGGAATATTCGCACAAAGTGCCGGCACCCGGCCGTTAGAGCCTTCTGACTCCGTCTGTGTAATCTGAATATCCAGATTATCACAGTCGATTTCCATGTATTTTGAGATAACCTTGATAATATCATTTTTAATCAATTCCATAACCTCAGGCGAGCAGTTTGCCCGATCTGAGATCAGGAGAAGCTTCAGGCGATCTTTCGCCACATCACCGGAACTTTTTCTCCGGAAAAAATCCATCAGCGCCATCGTTATATCCCCCCTCGCTTATTTGAACAGCTTCGCTATCTTTGAGAAGAAACCATTATTGGTCTCCAGATTCATCAGAGGAACTTCCTCTCCCAGAATCCGCCTGCATATATTCATATAAGCTGTTCCTGCCAGCGAGGAATCGCCTGCCAGAGGCTCGCCCTGGTTTGTAGCAATTACAATGTGCTCATCATCCGGTACGGCACCAATGAGATCAATTGCAAGAATATCGATGACATCTTCGATTGACATCATATCTCCCCGCTTTACCATATCCATGCGGAGACGATTGACAATTAAATTGATTCGATGAATATCATTTGCCTCCAGAAGACCAATGATACGATCCGCGTCACGGATAGCGGATACCTCGGGAGTCGTAACAATCAGAGCTCTGTCAGCTGCTGCAATGGCATTCTTAAATCCCTGTTCGATACCTGCCGGGCAGTCCAGCAATATGTAGTCAAATTCTGTCCGAAGTTCATCAATAAGCTTTTTCATCTGTTCCGGATTGACTGCTGTCTTATCTCTTGTCTGGGCAGTAGGAAGCAGATAAAGGTTGGAATAGCGTTTGTCTTTAATCAGAGCCTGTTTAATTCTGCAGTTTCCTTCCACCACATCGACCAGATTATAGACAATCCGATTCTCCAGACCCATGACCACATCCAGATTTCTAAGACCTATATCCGTATCGATCATAACGACGCTTTTGCCAAGCTTAGCCAGGCCTGTACCAATATTCGCCGTGGATGTCGTCTTTCCCACGCCGCCTTTTCCGGATGTAATCACAATCACTTCACTCATAGCATTTTCCTCCAAACCCTTTTTCTATAATTCTATAAATTGATATCATTCAAAACTTCTTTTGTAATAGGCTCTATATAAATATTTCCTTCCTCTACAAAAGCAATCTTCGGCGTATCCTCCTGCTTTTTTCTGCGAAGTCCGCGCGTCTGCTGACTGTCCGCACTTCTGGCAATCACGTCACCGATACGAATCTGCATGGGATCCATGGAAAGAGCTGCCACAAAAGCCGACTCATTTCCCGAAGCACCCACGTAAACGTTTCCTTTCAGTGTTCCAAGCACAATCACATTCCCTTTTGAAACCACCCTGGCCCCGGGATTGACATCCCCAAGAATGACAATGCTTGTCTCAGACTCCAGTACCTGTCCGGAACGTAATGTTCCTTTGTAAAAGCGGCCATCCTGAAGATTCATCAAATCGCCGCTTTCCTGCTGCATCTGACGCTCTATCGCTTTCTGCATGGCTGCCTCTGTGGCCTCGTTTTCATCCACAATGCAGACCACCTGTATCTGGCAGTTCGCCGATATGATATCCGATAATTCCAGCTCTTCTTCAAAAGAGAGCTTTCTTCCCTGAAAGCACAGGGCCATCTGGGCATTCCCAAAGAATTTGGCGGAAGTCCTGAATTTTTCCCCCACATCTTTCTTCAGATTCTCCCAGTCCGTCTTTTCATCCAGAACCACGATCAGTCCCTGCCTGTTGCTCTTTATAACAACCGACTGACTAGACATCCCTCTTCACTCCTAATCTGCAATATTCTGTCCCGAGGATCCGCTGGCCTCTCCGGTCAGAATCTCTTCCTCATCTACAAGATTATAATAATACTTAAACAGTTCAGCTGCAACCTCTGCTGTATTCGCGGAGGTATATCCGTTTGCAATACGTATAGCGACTGCAATCTCCGGATCCTCATAAGGGGCAAAGCCTACAAACAACGCATGGTTCGGATGACTTCTGCTTTGCTGTGCCGTACCGGTTTTACCTGCCACGTTCAGTCCAAGCTCACTCAGTGCGTTCAGTGATGTGGTGTCTTCCGCTACCAGACGCATTCCCTGCTGCACAGCATCCCAGCTTGAATCAGCTATCTCTACCTGATTATAAAGTTCAGGCTCATAATCTTCTATCAGCTCCCCGTCCGATGTTTCCAGACGGTCGAGAAGCGTCAGATTCCAGCAGCTTCCCCTGTTCGCAAGAGTAGCCACATAGCGGCCGATATGAGACAGTGAAAACGCATTGGTTCCCTGTCCGATGGCAGAACGCACCGCGTCCTCATCCGAAAGCTGTGGTTCATATTCAGAAAGTTCCAGACCGGATTTTTCTCCCAGGCCAAACATTCTGGCGTATTTTTCCAGAACCTGAAGTCCCTGCTCCACATTATAGCCGCCGGCACTTCTTCCTCCTGCCAGACGGTAACCTACTTCATAGAAGAAATAGTTGCATGAATCACGAATAGCCGTCACAACCGTCTCATTTCCATGAATTCCACCGTACTGGTTGAAAATCCAACAAGTAGGCGACGGCGTGATTTCTGTGAACTGTCCGGCACCATAGATTACGGAAGACGGGGTAATCACGCCCTCCTCCATGCCGGCAATCGCCACAATGGGCTTGAAAGTGGAACCCGGCGCCAGGTTTTCCTGTGTCACACGATTGATAAAAGGTGACGACAGATCACGGCGCAGACTGTTATAATATTCTGAGTCCATCACATTGGTCAGCCTGTTATTATCATAACTCGGATAAGTTACACATGCCAGTGTGTCTCCTGTTTTTACATCAATTACAATAATACCGCCGCTGCAGGGCTCCAGTGCCAGCTGCGCCGGAGTAATCTCCAGGTTCGAAATCTTATCCAGCATAAAGCTGTACGCGCTGACAGAACCGGACTGCAGACCAGCCACCGTTGCCTCGTCATATTCCAGCACGCCCTGGTCATACAGCAGAAGACATACTTCTCTGCCGGACATCTGATCGTTCAGAAGCATATATTTATACAGCATTTTGCCGAATTCCATATCTTCCATCAGAGCAGACTGAATGTATTCCAGAACGGACTGATAAATTTCCTGGGAATCCAGATAAGGAGAGTCTCCGGAAATTTTTGTCACATCAATCCAGTTCATGGAGATTGCGTACTGAAGATATTCGCGCAGGCTGATAACTTCATCTGTAGTCCATGCAATATAAGTGGCGTCTGAAGTATCGACTGCATCGCTCATCAGAACCTGATTGTCTCCCATCAGAACATTTGCCACAATGTAACTCATGTAATTTTTCATTTCCTGAGACAGATTCTGATAAGCAGCTGCATTTTCATTATTCAGCTCCGCCATAATCTGCGCTACAGCCTGTTCCCGTTTTACCAGAAACCGTTCATAGACGCTCTTTTCCAAATCAGTGGCATCTTCCTCAGAAAAATGTGTAATATCAATAATATAATTATCAATCAGAGCATAGTATACATCATAAATAGGTATCATGATGTGAGCTGCGCTGGCATCACCCTGAATGTATTCTTTTGTGTTCTGGATTTTGGAAACCAGAATACCCGCAAGCTTCTGCTCCAGAATCTGATAGGCAGCCATCTGCAGATCCTTGTCTATGGTCAGATAGACATCATTGCCCGGCTCCGGTTCCTTCTGCTCAGTCACTTCAAGTACCCGTCCCACACTGTCCACATACATCCGTTCGTAGCCCTTGGTACCCTGAAGCTCGGTCTCCATATACTGTTCGATTCCGGCTTTTCCTACAATATCATTCAGCTCATACTCCGGATTCTCTGCCTTCAGACTGTCCAGTTCTTCCTGGGAAGCTTTTCCGATATATCCGATGATAGAAGAAAAATATTCACTGTCCGGATAAACTCTGCGGCT